>JAKZTB010000180.1:0-35440 GCA_047517345.1 Alphaproteobacteria bacterium | reverse complement strand
GAGAACGCGGTGAAGACGCAGATCTGGATTGCCGTCTCGGTCTACGTCCTCGTCGCCATCGTCAAGAAGCGCCTCGACCTGGACGCCTCGCTCTACACTTTGTTACAGACCCTCTCGGTGACCCTCTTCGAGAAAATGCCCTTACATCAAACACTTGCGGGAGACGAAAACAGATGCAACGCTTCGCAAATAACCAACCAATTGAATTTATTCGATTTTTAACCGGACACTAGTGAGGTAGAGCAAAGAAACAGGACCAATGACAATCGCCAAAGGCGATTCCCATCAATCCTGATTTGCTCTATTCGGCGGCGGCGTTTTCCAGGGTTAGCAGGCAATCGTCGTCGAGGCTTTCAAGCGGCGTGAAATCGCGTTGCGCCACCCATTCCGGGCGCTTGAAACGCCGGATGTGGTTATCGACGTGGCACAGGCTGAGATAGACGATCGTCCGGTCGAAGGGCGACATGTTGGACGGGCTGCCATGCACCAGATTGGCGTGGAACATGACCATCGACCCGGCCATGCCCTTGGGCGCGATAATCCCGCCTTCTTCGACCAGGCGGGCGATCGTTTCGTCGTCGATCGTCCAGAGCGGGTAGCTCGTCGTCTGCACGTCGTGGCCGGCGTCGATCACGCCGCCCTTGTGGCTGCGCGGGATGAACATCAGCGCGCCATTGAATTCGGTCACGTCCTCGAGGAACACCGCGATATTCATCGCCCGTGCTTCCGGCATCAAATCGTCGCGCGACCAGGTGCCGTAGTCCTGGTGCCATTGCCAGACATCGCCGTTGAAGGCGGCCTTCGCGTTGACTTTGAACTGGTGCATGTAGACGTCGCCGTCGAGGATCTGCTTGACCGGCTCGAGCAATCGCGGGTGGCGGCCGAGGCGGCGAAACCCCTCGTTATAGTCCTGCGCGGCAAAGGCGGTGCGCGCCGTCTTGCCGTCCTTTTCGCGCACGACTTCCTTGCGGTCCATCGCGAAGACGCGATGCGCCTCGCGGTTCAGCGTGGCCACTTCCGGCGCCGTAAACACGTCCGTCAGGAACAGATAGCCTTCGCCATTGAACTGTTCCAACTGGTCTTTCGTCAGCCGCATGGTGGCCTCCATCTCAATCTTGCGCCACTATAGCGCAAGTCAAACAGTTGCGGGCAAACGCAAGATGATCGATTTCGATGGCCAGGTTGCGCTGATCACGGGCGCCGGCCGCGGGTTGGGCGCCGCCTACGCCCGCCTGCTCGCCGGACGCGGCGCGAAAGTGATGGTCCACGACGCCGGCGTCGACGAAAAAGGCGGCGGCGGCGACCATTCGGCGGCGGACGAAGTCGCGTTCCGTATCATCAAGATGGGGGGCGCCGCGGCTGCAACCTACGAGCTGCTCGGCAGCCGGGAGTCCGGCCATGCGCTTGTCGAACGGACCGTCGAAATGTTCGGCCGCATCGATATTCTGATCCACAATGC
Source organism: Alphaproteobacteria bacterium (assembly GCA_047517345.1). Classification (GTDB taxonomy): domain Bacteria; phylum Pseudomonadota; class Alphaproteobacteria; order UBA8366. Next base: position 33,981 of record JAKZTB010000180.1, on the reverse strand, counting down.
CGGCTTGGTGATCTTCGAGGCGATCGAAGACATTGACGAAGAACACTACTGGCGCATGACCGACGTCCACGTCAATGCGCCGTTCTGGCTGGCGCAGGCGGCGATGCCGCACATGCGTGAGCAGGGCTACGGGCGGATCGTGCTGACCACGTCCGGCCGCGCCCTGCGGCTCGACGGCGCGATACCGCGGCTCAGCACCTACAATATCGGCAAGATGGCGCAGGTCGGGCTGATGAACGCGCTGGCGGTGGAAGGCGCGGCAAGCGGGATCCTGGTCAATGCGATTTCGCCGGTCGCCGCCACGCGCATGTTGCGGCGCTCGGTCGAAAGCGGCACCTTCACGCCGGAGCAGGCCGCACCTGGCGTTGTCTTCCTGGCGTCCCGGAACTGCACGATATCCGGGATCATTCTGCATGCGGCGAACGGGCGGTTCTCGACGATGAACGTGAAAGAGTCGGACGAGCTTGTTCTGGAAAACAGCGAATTGACGCCGGAGGCCGTGGGCGATTGGCTCCAAAGCGTCGAAGGCGCATAACGATCAACCGAAAAGCGGAACGATGAGCCCCGGGCTTCCCCAACGCACCGTATTTTACGATTCGGCGATGATCGAATCTTCGCGATGGGCGCATTACGCGCCGCGCGACGGCGACATCGTCATTTGCACGCCGCCGAAATGCGGCACGACCTGGACGCAGGCGATTTGCGCCCTGTTGATCTTCGAACGTCCCGATTTGGCTGTAAATCCCGCGGTCATCTCGCCCTGGTTCGATGCCAATATCTATCCGCTTGAAGACATGAACGCGATGCTGGCGGCGCAGACCCATAAGCGGTTCATCAAGACCCATACGCCGCTCGACGGCATCCCTTATTTCCCGCAATGCCAATATCTCGCAGTTTTTCGCGACCCGCGCGATGCACACTTCTCGATGCGCAATCACGCAACAAACGAGGTGAACGGCAGAAATGCCCATCGCGCGACGGATAATATCGGGGAAGGATTCCGGGTATGGGCCGAACGCCCGTATGTCGAAGGCGACCGGGATAATTTCTCGCTTATCAACATCGTCCACCACTTCAAGACTTCCCGACAATTCGAGCACCTTCCAAACGTGCATCTGATGCACTATTCCGATATGAGCCGGAATTTGCGCGGCGAAATTCTGCGATGCGCTGCGTTCCTCGATATCGAGGTATCCGAAGAGACGATCGACGCGCTTGTCGAGGCCGCCGGCTTCGAAAGCATGAAACAAAAGGCGAGCCAGTTCGTGCCGGCCGCCGGTCAGAACCGCTGGAAGGATGAGAGCCGCTTCTTCAACAAGGGTTCGAACAATCAATGGCGCGACGTCTTGAGCGCGGAAGATCTGGCCGTCTACGATTCCTGCCTGGGGGACTTCCTGCCCAAACCCGATGCCGCCTGGCTGCAGAACGGCGACGCCGGCCGCTGAACCGCGTCAACGATTGCGGCGCGCCGCCATCAACGCGCCACAGGCTTCCGCGCCGGCATCGCCGCTGTCGCGGAGTGTCATGATGACGTTTTCTCGGTCCGCTTCGGGCCGGTTCTGACTCAGTTTGAATTTACCTTCGATCCGCGCGATCGGGATGCGGAAATTGACGATCGCACGGATCATGCCGTCGACGAATTCCCGGTCCCGGTCCGCCAGGCGCCAGGGTTCGGCGAAACCCGACTCGTTCGTCGCCACGAGATTTTCCTGGTCGGTATAGGCCGCCTGCGGATCGTCGACGATCTCCGGCGTGCCGTAGACATGCACGGCGGCATAGTTCCAGGTCGGCACCGCGTTCTCGACCGTATACCAGGACGGCGACACATAGGCGTGCGGACCCTGGAACACGCACAGGGCCTCTCCGTCATCGGCGAAACCCTGCCAGTGCGGGTTGGCGCGCGCCATGTGGCCCACAATCACATCGCCGTCGAGCATGAAGGGCAGGTGTGAGGCGAAGGGCTGGCCCTCCACCTGGCCGATCAGCAGACCGAAACTGTTCTCGCGGATGAGACCGTAAAGCGATTCTCGATCCTCGACGGCAAAATCCTTGGGCAGATACATGGTCGTTTCCTTCTGGTGTCACGAAAAAGGGGCCGCGGATGCGACCCCATTTCGTCCGTCGGACGATTTTTCGGCCGCTTTAGTATTGTCGCTCGACCAGTAGTTTCTTGATCTCGGCGATCGCCTGGGCCGGGTTGAGGCCCTTCGGGCAGGTCTTCGAGCAGTTCATGATGGTGTGGCATCGATAGAGCCGGAACGGATCCTCGAGCGCGTCGAGGCGCTCGCCGGCATGCTCGTCGCGGCTGTCGACGATCCAGCGATAGGCCTGCAACAGGACCGCCGGGCCAAGATAGCGGTCTTCGTTCCACCAATAGCTGGGACAGCTGGTCGCGCAGGAGAAGCAGAGGATGCACTCGTACAATCCGTCCAGCTTGCGGCGCTCGTCCTGCGATTGCAGCCGTTCGCGGTCCGGCGGCGGCGACTCGGTCTTCATCCACGGCTCGATCGAGGCGAGCTGCGCGTAGGCGTTGTTGAGGTCCGGCACCAGATCCTTGACCACCGACATGTGCGGCAGCGGATAAATCTTCAAATCGCCCTTGGTGTCGCTGATGAATTTGGTGCAGGCCAGCGTGTTGGTGCCGTCGATGTTCATCGCGCAGGACCCGCAAATCCCTTCCCGGCAGGACCGCCGGAAGGTCAAAGTCTGATCGACTTCGTTCTTGATCTTGATCAGCGCGTCGAGAACCATCGGACCGCAATCGTCGAGATCGAGGGTATAGGTATCGACCTTCGGGTTTTCCCCATCGTCCGGGTTCCACCGGTAGATCTTGACGGTCTTGGTATTGCTGGCGCTTTCGGGCGCGGGCCAGGTCTTGCCCGTGCCGACGCGCGAATTTTTAGGGAGAACGAATTCAACCATGGTTGCCCCTTCTTATTCCTCTGCCGTGACCCACTATCGGTGCGAAATCCACTTAGTACACCCGCGCCTTGGGCGGGATGGTCTGAATCTCGTTGGTCAGTGTCTCCATATGGACCGGTCGGAAATCGATCTTGACGTTATAGGCCTCGTCGATCCACGCGATCGTGTGCTTCATCCAGTTTTCGTCGTCGCGGTCCGGAACGTCGTCGCGGGCGTGTGCGCCACGTGATTCGTTGCGGTTCGCCGCCGAGGTGATGGTCAGGACCGCCTGTTCGATCAGATTCTCGAACTCCAGCGTCTCCACAAGATCGGAATTCCACACCATCGACCGGTCGCTGACCCTGATGCTGGAACCGCCATCGGTGACGTCCTTCATCTTTACAACGCCCTCGTCCATGACTTCCTGGGTGCGGAACACAGCGCAGTTGGTCTGCATGACGAGTTGCATCTGCAGGCGCAGCTCCGCGGTCGGGGTGTCGCCGTCGGCATGGCGCAGCTTGTCGAACCGGTCCATCGCGTATTCGCCGGCGTCGGCGGACAGCGGCCGGTGCGGTTCGTTCGTGTCGACGATCTCGGCGCAATGGTTCGCCGCCGCACGGCCGAACACGACCAGGTCGAGCAGCGAGTTGGAGCCCAGCCGGTTCGCGCCATGCACCGAAACGCACGCCGCTTCGCCCACCGCCATCAGGCCCTTGACCGGACTGTCGGGATTGCCGTCCTTCAACGTTAACGCCTGGCCGCTATAGTTCGTGGGAATGCCGCCCATATTGTAATGGCAGGTCGGAATCACCGGGATCGGTTCCGTCGTCACGTCGACGCCGGCGAATATTTGCGCGGTTTCCGCGATACCCGGCAGGCGTTCCTCGATCAGCGCCGAATCGAGATGCTCGAGATGCAGGAAGATGTGATCGCCCTTTTCGCCGACGCCGCGGCCTTTGCGAATTTCCATCGTCATCGACCGGCTGACGACGTCGCGGCTGGCGAGATCCTTCGCCGACGGGGCATAGCGCTCCATGAACCGCTCGCCCTCGCTGTTCGATAGATAGCCCCCTTCGCCTCGCGACCCTTCGGTGATCAGGCAGCCCGAGCCGTAGATCCCGGTCGGATGGAACTGCACGAACTCCATGTCCTGCATCGGCAGCCCGGCGCGCAGCACCATGCCGCCGCCGTCGCCGGTGCAGGTGTGCGCCGACGTCGCGGAGAAGTAGATCCGCCCGCAGCCGCCGGTCGCCATGATGACCTGCTTGGCCCGGAAGCGGTGAATCGTCCCGTCATCCAGGTTCCACGCCATGACGCCGCGGCATTCGCCGTCTTCCATGATCAGGTCGAGCGCAAAATATTCGATATAGAACTCGGCCTCGTGTTTGAGAGACTGCTGGTACAGCGTGTGCAGCATCGCGTGGCCGGTCCGGTCGGCGGCCGCGCAAGTCCGTTGCGCCTGCGCCCCTTCGCCGAAATGCGTCGTCATGCCGCCGAAGGCGCGTTGGTAGATCTTGCCCTCGGGCGTGCGGCTGAACGGCACGCCGTAATGCTCCAACTCGACGATGGCCGGCACCGCTTCGCGGCACATATATTCGATCGCGTCCTGGTCGCCGAGCCAGTCCGACCCCTTGACGGTGTCGTACATATGCCATTGCCAACTGTCTTCTCCCATATTGCCCAGGGCAGCGGACACACCGCCCTGCGCCGCGACGGTATGGCTGCGTGTCGGGAAAACCTTCGTGATGCACGCCGTCTTGAGCCCGCGCTCGGCGAGGCCGAACGTCGCGCGCAACCCGGCGCCGCCGGCGCCGACGACAACGACATCATAGGTATGATCTAAAAACGGATATGCTTCACCCATCGCGCCTCACCCCCCAAACGCCACTTTCAGCACGGCAAACGCCGCCGCAACGGCGAGCAACAGGCTCGCCCCTTTCATGATAACGAGCGAAGCGATCTTGATCGCTTCGCCATGGATATAGTCCTCGATGACCACCTGCAGGCCGAGCTGCATATGATGGAAGGTCGCAACGATCAGCAGAAGCATCAGCACCGCGGTCGTCGGCGCACGCAGCCACACGGCCGCGGCCGCGTGATCCGCGCCGACAAGCGTTATCAACGAGTAGACAAACCAGAGCGTCAAGGGGATCAGCGCGATCGCGGTCAGCCGCTGCATCCAGAAATGTTCGGTCCCGCTCTTGGCGGAACCCAGGCCGCGGACGCGGCCGAGAGGCGATCTGAGACTCATCAGCCAGCTCCCATAACGATAATGCCGAGCATCCAGGAAAGCCCGGCCAGCACGACCGACGCCGCGAAGACCAGATATCCAGTATTCCGGGCGGTATCGAGATCGAAACCCCGGCCCGTATCCCAGGCCAGATGCCGAATCCCGTTGCACAGGTGATAGAACAGCGCCCAGGTCCAACCCCACAGGCACAACATTCCAATCCAGTGGCCGATAACGCTCTGCACCAATGAGAAAGCCGCGGCGCCGTCGGCGAGCGCCAAGAGCCACCAGACCATGATCAATGTGCCGATGGCCAGCCCGACGCCGGACGCGCGATGCAGAATCGACAGCGCCATTGTCCATTGCCAAGCGTAAATTTCCAGATGCGGCGATAGCGGTCTGTCGCCGTTGGTCATAGCCACCCCCCTCTAAACGACCCCGAATTGCCGGATTGCTCCGATTCGGGAAATAGTATCATAGCTTTCGACTTAGGTTGCACTAAAAAGCCCCTACGTCCAACGAAGATAACATCGCAAACGCGAAGACCGGCCATCTTCAAGCCTTTCGACTCCTTTTGCGCTCTGGTCGAAAACTGATCCCTCGAGCGTTTTTCCAAGCTGTTGCAAAACAACATCAAAATGCCCGCTGTGGATAATTTTGTGGAAAACGGTGCGATCCTTGTGTGGCGTCAAAAGGTTTATGCACAAGTTTTTTGGGCATCCGGCGCAATCCTTGTGGACTTGCGATCCGGTTATCCCGAACATCAGCGCCGGCTCGCGTTTGCGTCGAAACAAAAGCATCGAGTCCCACCTGAAACGGGCCTCACGGTAACGGGGGACACGTTTAGGCGGTAGTCGGCAAAGGTTTCGGGAACGGATCAAGCGAAGTGCTGGGTTCGTTCGGCTCTGGCGGCGGACGGCGCCGTTTTCGGCCCGGACACCGCCTGCGGAGTATGCGTATTGCTGGTGAGTTTCGGTTTGCAAGGGGGAACGCGTGTCATTCAGTTGGTTCAATTGAGTAGTTGGTTCAATTGAGCCGAACGACGCCGTATGGACGCCGCCGCGAGGGGAAATGGCTCCCTGTGATTTTCCCGAATCGTCGCGGCGCCCGGCGCATCGCGCGGGAACCGATACAAACTGAAGGATGCAGCGCCGATTGCGTTCGGGGCGAGAAAGCCGTTTCCCGACGGCCGACCGTACCAACGCCGTCGGGGGCTTTTGCTCCCGCTCGGCCAAGTAACGCCGCGTTGCGTCCTGCCAATGCCCTTTGCGGAGGGTTTGTTCCTTCGGTGTCCTCGGACGCCTTTGGGAGACGATTCGGCGTCTGGTCCGGAGACGCCGGTCGGCTCGGCAACGATCCAGTGACCCGCAGATAACTCGCTCGGCCGATCCGGCCAGCGAGAGATCTTTCTCCGCATCGACATGGCTTCGCCTCGGGGAGGCCATGGGCGTAATCCGGTGGCGGGATTCTGCCAGGAAAATCCGCCGTCGGAGCACGCCGGGAAGCGCCACGCATGGCGAGCCCGGAGCGATGGCTCCAAGGGCGTCGGAGACGTCTGCACCGCAGACGCTTCCGGCGCCTTTTTTTGTGGATCGCACAATTCTTGCGGCCTGGAGCAGATCAATTTCGTTCGAACCCATTTCATGGGTTCGAACGAAATTGTGAATCCGCTCTACCTTCAATAGTTGAAGAGCAGATTCACGCGGTTGTTGGATCACCGAAGGTGATTCCAACCAACCCCGATCTGCTCTATGAAAAGGCATGGCGATTTTGTCCATTCAATCGCGCGTGACCAGCGGTTACGTCGGCAACGCCGTGGCGACGCCCATTCTGCAACGCCTTGGCCGCACGGTCTGGCCAGTCGACACCGTCGTTTTTTCGAACCACCCGGCGCACGGATTCCATACCGGCGGCGTCCGGCCCGCAGCCGAGGTCGAAACGCTGATCGACGGCCTTCAAGCGCAAATTCTGCTGGCGGGTTGCGAAGCGGTTCTGTCCGGCTATCTCGGGTCCGCAGAGACCGGCCCCGTCGTGCGCGCCGCCGCGGAAAAGGCGCGGCAAAGCAATGCGGACGCACTCTGGTGCTGCGATCCGGTAATGGGCGATCAAGGCGAATTCTATGTCGCGGACGGTATCCCGGCGTTCTTTCGCAACAGCGCATTGCCCGCCGCCGATATGATACTGCCGAACCTGTTCGAAGCCTCCTACCTTGCCGGGATCGCGGTCTCGACAGCGGACGATGCGACGCGGGCCGCCAAGGCACTACTGCGGAAGGGTCCGGCGACGGTCGTTATTACGGGCGTCCGGCAGGGCGGCGATATCGGCGCAATTGTCGCGAACGCGGACGGATGCTGGCGCTGCATGGCGCCGAGGATCGACGCGCCCGCATACGGCGCCGGCGACGCGTTTGCCGCCCTTTTTACCGGATTTTTCCTGACGCTGCGGGATGCGCCGGGCGCGTTGGGTCATGCCGTTTCCGGCGTCCATGAAATCCTGCGCGCGACGGCAGACGCGCAATCCAAGGACCTCGACCTGATCGCGGCATTGCCCGCCCTCGACGATCTATCGCCCCGTCCTGCCGAGAGACTTTCGTAGTTCAGCTCTACCGAATGTCTGCGACGCGGCTTTCCAGCGCATGGCGCAGCCGTTCGACGACATCGTCCCAATGGCGCGGTCGCGACTGGCGGAACAATCGCATGCTGGGGTACCAGGGCGAGTCATCGCAATTGATTCGCCAGCGCCAGTCGGGTGCGAAAGGCAGCAATGTCCACACCGGGCAGCCGAGCGCGCCGGCTAGGTGCGCCGGGGCGGTATCCGCGCTGATGACGAGGTCGAGCGATCCGATCAATGCGGCGCTGTCGGCGAAGTCGCGGATTCCCGGCCGCAAATCGGCGATCAGCGCCGAACAGCCGAGCGGTGCGATCGTGTCCGCCGGGTCGCCCAGCTGCAAACTGTAGAAATGCGCGCCAGGAACTTCAAACAAGGGCGCCAGATCGGACAGCGGAAGCGACCGGTTGCGGTCGTTCCGATGGCTCGGTTTACCGGCCCATACGAGGCCGACATGGACCCCCTCGCTCCGATTTGCAATGCGCGGCCTGTCTTCCGGCGCCGACAGATAGGCGGTCTCGGCAGAAACCAAATCCGTCCCGGTGAGGTGCGGCAACGACAAAAGCGCGACTTGCGCGTCGTAGTCGGGAAGCGGATTGACATCCCGGGTCACGATGGTGACGTCCCGGCATGCCGGGCTGGCCCGGAACATCCGCACCAACGGCTCCTGGCACTCGAACACGATTTCGTCGGCGCGGCCGGTCAACAGCGGCAGATAACGGACGAATTGAATCGTATCGCCGAAACCCTGTTCGGCGTAGACGAGGAGCGTCTTTCCGGTCAGGTCCCCGCCGTCCCAAGCGGGCCCCTTCAATTCGCGCGGTTTGGCGTCGGGAATTTGCCAGCGCCAATCGTACTCCTCGAACCCCCGCTGCATATCGCCGCGCAGCAACAGCGCCAGGGCGCGGTCCCACTTCAGATCCGCCGGCGCGTAACCCAACGCTTCGGCGCCATCGAAGCGCTCGATCGCACCGTCGAGATCGCCCAGATCGCGCAGCACGAGGCCAAGATTGTAGACGAACGACCCGGCTGACGGGTCTTTCTCGATCGCGGCAAGGTGGCTGTCGCGCGCTTCCTCGAGCCGTCCGGCCGCGCGCAACGCATTGCCGAGATTGGAGCGCGCGCCCGCATCGTCGGGCTTCATCGCCACGCCACGCTGCAGGCAGGCGACACCGGCATCGATCCGCCCCAAACCGCGCAGGGCGACACCGATATTGACCCATGCCGGCGCGAAATTCGTATCGGCCGCGAGTATCCGCTGATAGATCCGAACCGCTTCAGCATTGCTGCCGGCCTGCTGACGTTGCACGGCCATGCGGAATGCGGTCTCGCGGTCCACCCTGCGCGGCGGTGCGCTGTCCTGTTCGTCGCTCATGCGCGCGAGACTAGAGCAGATCGGCGCGTGTTGGAATCGGGTTACGCGGCCTTGTCGAGATAACCCGCGACCAGCGCTTCGGCGATCTGTACCGCATTCAAGGCCGCCCCTTTGCGCAGATTGTCGGAAACGACCCACATGTTGAGCGCGTACTCTTCGCTGATATCCTCGCGGATGCGGCTGACATAGACCGCGTCCTCGCCGACACATTCGACCGGTGTCACGTAACCCTCGTCGGCGCGATGGTCGACCACCACGACACCCGGTGCGGCGGATAGGGCGTCGCGCGCCTCATCCGCGCTGACCGGGCGACCGAACGTCATATTGACCGACTCGGCATGGCCAATGAATACCGGCACGCGCACGCAGGTCGCCGAAACTTTGATCTTCGGGTCGAGAATTTTCTTCGTCTCGGCGACCATCTTCCACTCCTCCTTGGTCGAACCGTCATCCATGAAGACGTCGATGTGAGGAATGGCGTTGAAGGCGATCTGTTTGGTGAATTCCTGGCGGTCCAGCGGATCGTTCACGAACACCGCGCGGGTCTGGTTGAACAATTCGTCCATGCCGGAACGCCCGGCACCGGAGACGGACTGGTAGGTGCTGACGACGACCCGGCGAAGCCCGGCCAGATCGTGCAACGGCTTCAGCGCGACGACCATCTGGATGGTGGAGCAGTTCGGATTGGCGATGATGTTGCGGCGGCCGTACTGGCCGATCGCATTGCCGTTCACTTCCGGCACGACCAGCGGGATGTCCGGATCCATCCGGAAATGCGACGTGTTGTCGATGACGACGGCGCCTTTTTTCGTCGCGCGTGGTGCGAATTCGGCCGACACTTTCGCGCCGGCCGACGAAAGGACGATATCGGTCTCCGCAAAGTCGAACGAAGCGAGGTTTTGAACGTCCAATTCCTTGTTTTCGCCGAAGGACACGACCCGGCCGACCGAATTTTCGGACGCCAGCGCGGTGATCCGGTCGATCGGAAAGCGCCGTTCGTCCAAAGTGGTCAAAATCTCGCGCCCGACATTGCCTGTCGCGCCCACAACCGCAACCTTGTAACCCATTATTCTGATCCTGTTTGCTGGAGCCCAGCCGCACCCGAAATGCAGCACAAATGATTCGGGCGAGGGGTTGCCCCCTCGCCCGAATTCAATTCCGTGTTTGGGGAGTGCTTGTCAGCTACCCTTTTCCGTTTTGATCGTCTTCGCAGTCTGCGCGACGGTCTTTTTCGTCGGAATAGCAGTCTGCGTCGCGGCCTTCGTGCTAGTCACCGCCGGTATCGGGGTCGCCGCGACCGTATTCTTGCTCCAGCCGCAGCCGCCATCGCCTTCCGCCTGCGCGGCGGCGGCGAAACCCATCGCCGCGAGAGCGGCAATCGAAGAAACAACGATCCTACGCATGGCAAAATCTCCTAAAGCTCTGTTGCGGACAATAACCCCACCTTGGATCGCAAGCAAGCGATCCTTCAAGCGCCCGCGGGCGGCGTCGGTTTCGTGTCCGCCACGATATAATCGTCCGATCCTTCCGCGCAGTCATGCCCGACGTCGATCGCCCAGACCGGCGCGGAGAAAGACGCCAGGGCGAACAGGGCCGCAAAGATATATTTCAGCATCGCGCTACCTCCTATGCCGTCTGCTTGTCCAGTTCCCGCATAATGGCGTCGCCCATGACGGTTGTCGAGACCCGTGCCGCGCCGGGACCCATGATGTCGGAGGTCCGGACACCGGTCTTGAGCACGTTTCGGACGGAGGTTTCGATCAAACCCGCGTCCTCTTCCAGCTCGAAAGAGAAGCGCAGTAGCATGGCGAAGCTGAGCAGGCAGGCGAGCGGGTTGGCCATATCCTTGCCGGCGATGTCCGGCGCGCTACCATGTACCGGTTCGTATAGCGCGCGGCGGCGGCCGCTGGCGTCCGGCGCCCCCAGCGTCGCCGACGGCAGCATGCCGAGCGAACCGGTCAGCATCGCGGCGCAATCCGAAAGAATGTCGCCGAACAGGTTGTCGGAGACGATGACGTCGAACTGGGTCGGCGCGCGAACCAGCTGCATGGCGCAGTTGTCGGCATACATGTGGCCGAGCTCGACATCGGAATAGGTTTCCCGGTGCAGTTCGGTCACGACCTCGCGCCACAGCACGCCGCTTTCCATGACGTTGGCTTTCTCGACCGAGGTCAGCTTGCCGTGGCGCTGGCGGGCCAGATCGAAGGCGACCGCGGCGACGCGGCGGATTTCCGACTCGGTGTAGGTCTGCGTATCGAAACCGCGGCGCTGGCCGTCCGGCAGGGTCTCGATGCCGCGCGGCGTGCCGAAATAGATGCCGCCGGTCGATTCCCGCACGATCAGCAGATCGAGCCCGCTGATCACGTCTTCTTTCAGAGTCGATGCGTCGAGCAGCGCGTCGAACATGATCGCCGGCCGCAGATTGGCGAACAGGTCGAGTTCCTTGCGCAGCCGCAGCAATCCCATTTCGGGGCGCAGATCGCGCGGCGCATCGTCATATTGCGGTCCGCCTACGGAACCGAACAGCACCGCGTCGGCAGCCATCGCGTCGGCCAGGGTCTCGTCGGTCAGCGGTGTGCCATGCGCATCGTACGCGGCGCCGCCGACAAGGTCCTCCTTGACCTCGAAGGTTACTTCGCGCCGATGGTCGAACCATTCGATGACCCGCCGCACCTGGACCATAACCTCGGGTCCGATGCCGTCGCCCGGCAAAATAAGAAGTGATTTGTTCGCAGCCATTGGGGTCCCCTGAATGGTTCCTGAGTTTAGCTCGTTTGCGTTTCGAGTTCGCGTATGTCGGTCAGGCGGCCGGTGACCGCCGCGGCGGCGACCATTGCCGGACTCGCCAGATGGGTGCGCCCGCCGCGGCCCTGCCGGCCCTCCAAATTCCGGTTGGAGGTCGAGGCGCAGCGTTGCCCCGCTTCGATGTAATCGCCGTTCATCGCGATACACATCGAACAGCCTGGCTCGCGCCAGTCGAAACCGGCTTCCTTGAAGACCTTGTCGAGGCCGCGCGCCTCGGCTTCCCGTTTGACCGGACCGGAGCCCGGCACGACCATCGCTTCGACGCCGTCCGCAACATGCCGTCCGCGCGCGACCGCGGCGGCGGCTTCCAAATCTTCGATCCGGCCGTTGGTGCACGAGCCGATGAAGGCGCGGTCGATGGCGATGTCCGTCATCGCCATGCCGGCCTTGAGCCCCATATAATTGAGCGAGCGCTGTATCATGCGCCGCCGGTCCTCGTTCGGCGCCGCCGCCGGATCCGGCACCGTCCCGGTAATCGGCGCGACCTCTTCTGGGTTCGTCCCCCAGGTCACCTGCGGTGCGATGTCGGCGGCGTCAAGCGCCACCTCTTTGTCGAACACCGCGGCCGGATCGGTCGGCAGGGTTTTCCAGTATTCAACCGCGCGATCCCAGGCGGCGCTCTTCGGCGCGCGCGGCCGTCCTTCGACATAGGCGAAGGTCTTTTCGTCCGGCGCGATCAGCCCGGCGCGCGCGCCCGCCTCGATGGTCATGTTGGAAACCGTCATGCGGCCTTCCATCGACAAATCGCGGATCGCCGACCCGGCGAATTCGATGACATGGCCGGTGCCGCCGGCGGTGCCGATCGCGCCGATGATGGCGAGGATGACATCCTTGCCGGTGCAGAAGGACGACAGTTCTCCGTCGACGGTCACCCGCATGGATTTCGGCTTGGCGATCCGCAGGGTCTGCGTCGCCAGGATATGTTCCACTTCCGAGGTGCCGACCCCCATCGCGAAGGCGCCGAACGCACCGTGCGTCGCGGTGTGGCTGTCGCCGCAGAACAGGGTCACGCCGGGCAGGGTGAAGCCCTCCTCCGGGCCGATGATATGGACGATGCCCTGCCGCGGATCGAGCAGGTCGAGCAGCTCGACGCCGAATTCCGTATAGTCTTGATAGGCCTGTTCGACCATCCCGCGGGATACCGGGTCTTCGATCGCCGCACCGCGCGGGCCCGTCGGAATGACATGGTCCATGACGCCGAGCACCTTGTCCGGCCGCCGGACCTTGAGCCCGGCCCGCCGCAGGCCCTCGAACGCCTGCGGCTGCATCTCCATGATCAGCAAGCGGTCGGCATAGATCACGCTGAGCCCGTCGCCGGAGACATCGACGACATGCGCGTCCCAGATCTTGTCGAACAGCGTGCGCTGCGCAGGCATTGCGAACCGACCTTTAGCTGTTGAGCCAGGGTTGTGTTTCTTGCTGCTTCGCCTCGAAGGCATCGATCTTGTCGCCCTTTTGCATGGTGAGGCCGATATCGTCGAGCCCGTCGAGCAGGCACTCGCGGCGGAATGCGTCCAGCTCGAACGGCACGGTGACGCCGTTGGGGCGGCGGATCCGCATGTTCACGAGATCGACGGTCAGTTCGGGATTCTCCGTATCGCTGGCGTCGGCCATCAGGGCGTCCAGCTGGTCCTTGCTCACCCGGATCGGCAGGATGCCGTTCTTGAAGCAGTTGTTGTAGAAGATGTCCGCGAAGCTGGTCGAGATGACGCAGCGGATGCCGAAATCGAGCAACGCCCAGGGCGCGTGCTCGCGCGAGGAGCCGCAGCCGAAATTGTCGCCCGCCACGATGATCTTTGCGTCGCGGTAGGGCTGCTTGTTGAGGATAAAATCCGGTTTCTCCGACCCGTCCGGTTCGAAGCGCATCTCTTCGAACAGCACACTGCCGAGGCCGGTCCGCTTGATGGTGCGGAGGTGCAGCTTGGGGATGATCTTGTCGGTATCGATGTTGATCATGTCCATCGGCGCCGCCACGCCGGTCAATGTATTGAATTTATCCATCGCTTGGCACTCCTTCCTCCGAGAGTCTGGCTCTCAGCCGTTCAACAGGTCGCGGACGTCGGTCAGCTTGCCGGTGACCGCGGCCGCCGCCGCCATCGCCGGACCGACCAGATGGGTCCGCCCGCCGCGGCCCTGCCGGCCTTCGAAATTGCGGTTCGAGGTCGACGCGCAGCGTTCGCCGGGCTGCAGCTGGTCGACATTCATCGCAAGGCACATCGAACATCCCGGCTCGCGCCAGTCGAAGCCGGCGTCGATCAGGATCTGGGCCAGGCCTTCCTCCTCGGCCTGCTGCTTGACGAGGCCGGAGCCCGGGACGATCAGGGTCCGGACGCCTTCCTTCACCTTGCGGCCCTTGGCGACCTCGGCGACCGCGCGGATATCCTCGATCCGCCCGTTGGTGCAGGCACCGACGAAGACGGTGTCGATCTCCACATCGGTCATCCTGGTGCCCGGGATCAGGCCCATATATTCGCAGGAACGCTTCATCGCCGCCGCCTTGTCGGGGTTCAGCGCGTCCTTCGGATCGGGTACGACGCCGGTAATCGGCACCACGTCCTCGGGGCTCGTCCCCCAGGTGACCTGCGGGTCGATTTCGCCGACGTCGAGCAGGGCTTCCATGTCGTACCGGGCGCCGTCGTCCGACGGCAAGGTCTTCCAATGCGCGACCGCGGCGTCCCAGTCGGCGCCTTTCGGCGCAAAGGGCCGGCCCTGGAGATAGGCGAAGGTCTTCTCGTCGGGCGCGATCAGGCCGGCGCGGGCGCCGGCTTCGATGGTCATGTTGGAGACTGTCATCCGCCCTTCCATCGACAGCGCGGTGATGGCGGAACCGGTGTACTCGATTACGTGACCGGTGCCGGCGGCGGTGCCGATCTTTCCGATCAGCGCCAGGATCAGGTCTTTCGCGGTGCAGCCGAACGGCAGCGCGCCGTTCACGGTGATCCGCATGCTCTTGACCGGCGCCTGCAGCAGGGTCTGGCTCGCCATGACGTGCTCGACCTCCGACGTGCCGATGCCGAAGGCGAGCGCGCCGAAGGCGCCGTGCGTCGCCGTGTGGCTGTCGCCGCATACCAAGGTCACACCCGGCAAGGTGAAGCCCTGTTCCGGACCGATGATATGGACGATGCCGTTACGCGGATCCGCCACCTCGAACAGCGTCACGCCGAAGGCCGCGCAGTTGCGCCGCAGCGTATCGATCTGGAGCTGCGAATCCGCCGGGATCGCCTCGTCTCGATCGGTCGCGATGTTATGGTCGATTACCGCCAAGGTGAGATCCGGCCGCCGCACCTTCCGCCCGGCGAGCGTCAGTCCTTCGAAAGGCTGCGGGCTCGTTACTTCATGAATGAGATGGCGGTCGATATAGAGCAGGCAGGTTCCGTCCTCCTGCCGGTCGACCAGATGGCTTTCCCAGATTTTGTCTAACAATGTACGCGGCTTGGACATGACGTTCCCTCATCCTCGCTGATCGTCGCCTGCAATCGGATGCCCTCGCGAAACAATTTGTGAGTCTGGCTCACAACACTTGCCACCAAGATCGCTTCCGGGCACCGGTGCGCAATCGAACCCTCCCGCGATATAACCGTTTGGGCGCCCGCCTTTCAAAGGAGATTTACTCACACACCTTTGAGTGAAATTCACAAGTTGTGGAGCAACCTCAACTATCGCCTTTGTCCGGCGTTTCAGGAGTCGCCGGCGCAGCAGCTGCGGATTTCGGACGGCGGTGGGTCGTGCGTTCCTTGATGCGGGCCGACTTGCCGCGCCGTTCGCGCAGATAGTACAGCTTCGCGCGCCGGACCGCGCCGCGCCGCACCACCTCGATCTCCTCAATACGCGGGCTGTAAAGCGGGAACACACGCTCCACGCCTTCGCCGTAGCTGATCTTGCGAACGGTAAAGGCGCTATTGATGCCGTTGTTCTTGCGCGCGATGCACACGCCCTCGAAGATCTGGACCCGTTCGCGGGACCCTTCGACGACCTTCACATGGACGCGCAAGGTGTCGCCGGCCTGGAATTCCGGAATCGGCCGGGACGCCGCGAGCTTTGCCACCTGCTCCTGTTCGAGCTGTTCGATAATATTCATGACATCGTCCTCACTTGCTTGGTCCGCGCGACGTACCGTTCCCAAAGATCGGGCCGCCGTTCGCGGGTAATGTGTTCAGCCTGGTCCAATCGCCAGGCGCGGATTTTCTCATGGTGGCCGGACAGCAGAACGTCCGGCACGGTGCGGCCGCGCCAAGTGGCCGGCCGCGTGTATTGCGGGTATTCCAGAAGGCCCTGCGCGAAGCTCTCCTCGAGCAGGGACTCCGCGTCGCCGACGACACCAGGCAACAGGCGGACGCACGCGTCGACGACGCTCATCGCCGCGGGCTCGCCGCCGGACAGCACGAAATCGCCGACGCTGATCTCCTCGAAACCGCGCGCTTCGATGACCCGCTCGTCGATCCCTTCGAACCGGCCGCACAGCAAGGTCACGCCGGGGCCCGACGCAAGCGCCGCGGCCCGGTCCTGATCGAAAGCGCGGCCGCGCGGCGTCAGATAGATCACCGGACCCGGTGCGTCCTGCACCGATTCCAGCGCGGCGTCCAGCACATCGGCCCGCATCACCATGCCCGGACCGCCACCGAACGGCGCATCGTCCACCGTGCCGTGCCGGTCGGAAGCGAAACCGCGGATATCGACCGTCTGAAGCGCCCAGACACCCTCCGACAGCGCCCGCCCGGCCAGCGAGTGGCCGAGCGGCCCCGGGAACATGTCCGGGAAAATCGTCAGGATCTGGGCGGTCCATGCGCTCATGCGCCAGTCCCCGCCTGGGTTTCCGCCGGCGGCACGATCATGATTTTGCCGCCGTCGAGATCGATCTCCGGCACCACGGCGCGGGTGAACGGCAAGACCGATACCCCGCCGCCGTCGAGGATGATTTCGATCATGTCGCCGGCGCCAAATTCGTGCAGGGCGCGCACCGTACCGTAAGGTGAACCGTCGGCCAGAACCGCCGACAGCCCGATCAGGTCGGTGTGGTAGAACTCGTCCTCGGCGGCTTGCGGCAAGGCATTCCGTCCGACAAAAAGTTCCGTGCCCTTCAGGGCCTCGGCCGCATCGCGGTCGCCGACCCCTTCGATGCGGGCGAGCAATACGCCCTTCGCGGAACCGGTGACCTCCAACGAGAAGCAGCGCGTGCCGTCAGCGTCGCTGAGCGGACCATAGGCGGCGATATCGGCGGGCGTTTCGGTAAAGCTCTTGACGCGCACGAGACCGCGCACGCCATGCGCGCCCGCAACGGCGCCGACGCATATCCGAGAGTCCGCCATGATTGCCGCCTGTCCGATCACCGCCGCCTTCCTTACGCCGGTTTCTCTTCAGCCGGTTTTTCGGCGGCCGGCTCTTCCGCAGCAGCCTCTTCGGCCGGGACCTCTTCAGCAGGCGCTTCTTCTGCGGCTGCCTCTTCCGCGGGAGGTTCCTCAGCGGGAGCTTCCTCGGCCGGAGCCTCTTCCGCAGCGGCTTCCTCGGCCGGAGTCTCTTCCGCGGTTGCTTCTTCTGCCGCGGCTTCTTCGGCCGGCGCTTCGTCTGTGGCTGCATCTTCGGCGGGAGCTTCTTCGGTAGGTGCCTCTTCCGCAGCGGCTTCCTCGGCCGGAGTCTCTTCCGCGGGTGCTTCTTCTGCCGCGGCCTCTTCGGCCGGCGCTTCTTCTTTCGCCGGTGCTTCGGCTGGCGCGGCAGCTTCCGCTTCGGCCGCTTCCTTGGCCGCCACCGCCGCTTCTTCGGCTTCCTTCACCCGTGCCTGCGCCTTCGCCTTGGGCAGGTGCTGCTTGGTCTGCTCCGGGATCGCGGGCATCGGAATGATCTCCGCCCGGCCCAGGAACCGCGCGACCCGGTCGGACGGTTTCGCGCCGACCGACATCCAATGCCGGATACGGTCCTCGACCAGTTCGATCCGCTTGGGATCGTCCTTGGACAGCATCGGGTTATAGACGCCGACGCGCTCGATATAACGGCCGTCGCGCGGCATGCGCGAGTCGGCGACGACGATGCGGTAGTACGGGCGCTTTTTCGCACCGCCGCGGGCCAATCTGATTCTCAGCGCCATATGTTCTCTTCTCCTCGGGTTGCTCGTTATTCAAAAAATTCGGTTACCGTTACATACGGGGCATCAGGCCTTGGATGCCGTGCCGCATCAGGCCCTTTTCCCCCATCTTGCTCATGCGCTTCATCATCTTGCGCATCGTTTGATACTGCTTGAGCAGCCGGTTGACCTCTTGGATCGAGGTTCCCGATCCACTCGCGATGCGCTTTTTGCGCGACGCGTGGATCAGCTTCGGCCGCTGCCGTTCCGCCGGCGTCATCGATGAGATGATCGCCTCCTGATGCAGGATCGCGGAGTCGTCGATCTTCGCCTCGGCCATCTGTTTTTTCGCCTTGGCGACGCCGGGCAGTAATTCCATCATGCCGGACAGGCCGCCCATCTTGCGCATCTGGCCGAGCTGCTTTGCCATGTCTTCGAGATCGAACGCGCCCTTCTGGATCTTCCTGGCAAGCGCTTCGGCCTCTTCCTCCTCGATGGTCTCCGCCGCCTTCTCGACCAGGCTGATCACGTCGCCCATGCCGAGAATGCGGCCGGCGATCCGTTCCGGGTGGAATTCCTCCAGCGCGTCCAGTTTCTCGCCGACGCCGATCAGCTTGATCGGGCATCCGGTGACGGCGCGCATCGACAGGGCGGCACCGCCGCGCGCGTCGCCGTCGACGCGTGTCAGCACGATACCGGTCAGCGGCAGGCGCGCCTTGAAGCCTTCGGCCACATTGACCGCGTCCTGGCCGGTCATCGCGTCGGCCACGAGCAAAATTTCGTACGGATTGACTGCATTGCGGATCGCCGCGGCTTCCGCCATCAGCGCCTCGTCGATCTGCAACCGGCCGGCGGTGTCGAGCATGACCACGTCGTAGCCGCCGAGCCGCGCCGCATCGTTGGCCCGGCGGGCGATATCGACAGGCTGCTGGCCGGCCACGATCGGCAATGTCGCGACGCCGGCCTGCTCGCCCAGCACCTTCAGCTGCTCCTGGGCCGCGGGCCGCTGCGTGTCGAGCGACGCCATCATGACTTTCTTCTTGTCCCGGTTCTGCAGGCGGGCCGCGATCTTCGCCGCCGTCGTCGTCTTACCCGAACCTTGCAGCCCGACCAGCATGATCCCGACCGGCGCCGGCGCCAGCAGTTCCAGCCCTTCGGTCTCCGCACCGAGCATGGCCACCAGCTCGTCATGGACGATCTTGACGACCATCTGTCCCGGCGTAACGGAGCGCAAGACCTCCTGGCCGACCGCCGCCGCCTTCACCTTGTCGATGAAGTCGCGCACGACGGCCAAGGCGACGTCGGCTTCGAGCAGCGCGACCCGGACGTCGCGCATGGCGGCGGACACGTCGGATTCGCTCAACGCCCCGCGGCGTTTCAGCTTCTCGAAGACGTCGGCCAAGCGGCCGGACAATGACTCGAACATGCGCGCCTCTAACGACAAAGACATAACGACAACGCAAAACGCGCCAGTGCGCGAAACTCGCGGACTGGCGTAGCCCCTCGGGACCGGAAACTCAGCGTTTCCCGAATGAGACCGGGCTTTTACGCCGGGCCGGGCACCAAGTCAAGCGATGCGGCGGGCGTGTGTTTGCGTTCGGCCGTATATCGGAACGATCCGCCGTATGGGCCGGTAACCCGATCACGCCCGGGCTCGTGCCGAACCCTTAACATCAATGCTAACACAGCACGAGAGTCCCAAGTAGGGGCGTCTCGATGAAAACCGTTTCAACCTTGCGAGTCACACTTCGCGGGACATGACCACGCCACAGCGGCGGCACTCGACCTTCTCGACGCCGCCCCCGGCACCGAATCCGAACGTCGCGTCAATGACTCGGAAGCGATGAAACCCGAGCCGGCATAGTAAACGGCCAATTAAGCTGACCAAATCCACGTCTTCGATCCTTCACACCTGCTTCGTCAAGGCGACGGCGCTTTTCTCCATAATTACACGCAACTGGTTTTACGCGTACCTAAATTCCTGCCGCCCCTCCGTACAGCGACAAATGGGGCGATCGAAAATTTCCCACAACGGCGGCTTCAGATACGAAGCGAACCTTCGCAATCGCCTGCCGCCTGACGGCTCACCCGCCCCGGCGCAATGGGAACGCGGTGCGCTATGCGTTATGGTGCCCTCTACCGCTGCGGTTTTCCATTCCCACCCCAAAACGAGTCGCAATCGCGTGATAAAGGCAACCCTCGAAGACTTAGCGGAAAAATTCGGTGACGGCGGTGGCCCGTCGTCGTTTTCCCCCGGACGGATCAAGACGGAGCTACTCTCCGGCCTGACCGTGGCGTTGGCGCTGGTTCCGGAAGCCGTCGCGTTCGCAATTGTCGCCGGCGTGCACCCGCTCGTCGGGCTTTACGCGGCCTTCATGGTCGGGTTGATCACGGCCGTCTTCGGCGGGCGTCCCGGCATGATTTCGGGCGCAACCGGGGCCTTGGCGGTGGTCATGGTGGCGCTGGTCGCCGAGCACGGCGTCGAGTATCTGTTCGCCACCGTGGTGCTGATGGGGATACTCCAGATACTCGCGGGCCTCTTCCATCTCGGTAAGTTCATCAGGCTCGTCCCGCACCCGGTGATGCTGGGCTTCGTCAACGGGCTGGCCATCGTCATTTTCCTGGCGCAGCTGACCCAGTTCCAGGTCGAGGCCCCCGACGGCGTCCGCGATTGGATGACCGGCGCGCCGCTGTTCTTCATGGTCGGGCTGGTCGC
This sequence comes from Alphaproteobacteria bacterium, assembly GCA_047517345.1. Lineage (GTDB taxonomy): Bacteria > Pseudomonadota > Alphaproteobacteria > UBA8366. The sequence continues at coordinate 13,292 of JAKZTB010000180.1, read as the reverse complement.
GCTGACGATGGCGATCATCTGGGTCATGCCGAAAATCACCAATGTCATCCCGGCACCGCTCGTCGGTATCGGCGTCGTGGCCGGCATCGTCATCTTCTTCGGCATCGACGTGCCGCGCGTCGGCGACCTGGCATCGATCGAGGGCGGCCTGCCGGCCTTCCACATCCCCATGGTGCCGCTGACCCTCGAGACGTTGCAGATCATCCTGCCCTACGCGTTGATCCTGGCGGCGATCGGCCTGATCGAAAGCCTGCTGACCCTCAACCTGGTTGCCGAGATCACGCACGAGGCCGGCGGCACCTCGAAGGAATGCATCGCCCAGGGCGTTTCGAACACCGTCACCGGTTTCTTCGGTGGCATGGGTGGCTGCGCGATGATCGGCCAGTCCATGATCAACATGAAGTCGGGCGGCCGCACGCGGCTATCGGGCATTTCGGCGGCCTTGTTCCTGCTCGGCTTCATTCTGTTCGCCTCCAGCCTGATCGAACGGATTCCGCTCGCCGCCCTGGTCGGCGTCATGTTCATGGTCGTCCTCGGCACCTTTGCCTGGCAAAGCCTGACCGTCTTGCGCCGCATCCCGCTGACCGATGCGCTGGTCATGATCCTGGTGACGATCGTCACGGTGATGAGCGATCTCGCCATCGCCGTCGTCGTCGGCGCGATCGTCTCCGCCCTGGCCTATGCCTGGAGCAACGCCACAAGAATCCACGCCCGGACGGAGATGACGGAGGACGGCGCCAAGGTTTATCAGATCGAGGGGCCGCTTTTCTTCGGGTCGACGAACGGCTTCGCCGCCTTCTTCGATCCCCGGAACGACCCCGATACCGTGATCGTCGATTTCATGGAAAGCCGCGTCGTCGATCAGTCCGCGCTGCAGGCGATCGAGGCGCTGGCATCGAAATACGAGGCGGAGGGCAAGACGCTGCAGCTGCGCCATCTGTCGCATGATTGCCATCAGCTCCTGAAGCGGGCCGGCCAGTTGATGATCGATTCCGACGACGACCCGCATTACGGCATCGCCGTCGATTACGACGTAAAAACGGGTATTCTGGGCGGTGGGCACTAGACCGGATCAGGATTGATGCAGGGCATCAATCCTGATCCGGTCGGTTCTAATAAATAGAGCAAAGAAACATGATGAACGGTGATCGCCAAAGGCGATTCCCATTAATCATGATTTGCTCTAACGCAGGATTGGCAGCGTGACAAAGGAGGGCGTGGCCTCAGCGTAATAGACTATATTTGTCGCAATCCTGATATCGGCTTCGCCGTCTTTCGCCAGAAACTTGTTCCCGCTGTTGATGTTGCGCGCCCGGCGCGGGAAGTTTCTGCTGGCGATATCGATCTGAATACGGCTGCCGGCCCGGAAGGTGTGATGGATGTGGACCAGATCGGTCTCCAGGCCATAGATTTCGCCCGGCACCAGCGGCTGCGGTTCGCTATTGCGGTACAGTGCCCGGACGACACCGTCCATTAGCAGCATCGTGCGCCCGTCCGGCATCACCTCGATCAACTTGGCGACGAAATCGGTGTCGGGGCAGTCCGAGCCGGCGTGCAAACTCACGCGGACCGGGCCGGCGATGGTCAGGTCTTCGCCGAGCGGTTCGCCTCGGTAGATCAGGCCGTAATTCGGCATCGCCTGCACCGGGCGCTGGTCGCGCGGCCCGTCGGCGATCAGCATGTTGCGGCCGCCCAGGGTCGGGATCGGTTTTCGTGGATCGTACACATAGTCGCGCCGGCCGCCGTCCGGCCCCTCGGCGGTTAAGCTTCCGTCGCCACATAAATAGAGGCGCTGCGGCGACGCCTCCGCCAGCGGCCACTGATCGGTATAGCGCCAATCGTCCGCGACATAGCTATCGGTATTGCCGGTCCAAGCCTGCGGCGCGTAATGGACGGCGGGTTGCTCCATGACCCCGTTGTCCTCGCCCATCAGCCAGTGGCCGAACCAATCGAAATAGGGGTCGCGCGGCCAGAAATTCATCTCGTATATGAAGTAATGATAGTTCGGGCCGATCCAAAGCAACTGGTTGCCGACCCGCGATTGAATCTCTTGAAACGCCCGGATCATGCTGGTCTGGAAGATGTCGTACCAGGTCGTCGCGAGGAAACCTGGGGCCTCGATGGTTCGGCTGAAATCGTGCGCCGTCCGGAAATCGTCCGGTTCGGGGTGGCTGAGAATCTCGTCCAAATATGGTTGCCACGTGGAGAAATCCGGATAGCCGGTCAGGGGCAAGCGCAACCAGTCTTCCGATTCGATAAAGGGCGGATCGGTGTGGCATGCCGCCTCCAACCTGTCGTAGCGCGCCGCCGCGCGCGCGGCAGCGGCATCGAGTTCCACCGCGCCGATCCCGGCCATTTCCATCACCGCATCGCGGTGCGACGGCGACAGACCTGGAATGTTCTTCGCGACCCATAGCCACAACCGCTCCATTTCGATTGAGCCGCCTTCGTAGACGACATCGTCGTAAATGCTGGCCGCGCCGACTTGGGCGAAATACGCCTTCAGCGCCGGATGGCACGTACTCGCCGCGGCGAAGGCGGTGGTCGCGCCGGCCGAAGAGCCTGAAACGCCGACATTGCCGTCGCACCAGGGCTGTTCGGCGATCCACTCCAGCGTATCGAAACCGTCCGCCGCATCGTCGGCATAGACGCGGTCCACACCTTCCAACCCGTAGCGGCCGTGGGTATCCTGATAGACCGCGGCGTAGCCGCGCTGCACGATGGCCCGCCAGCCGCGCAGGATCGACCCGCTCATCGGCGCATCCGGGTCCGGCAGCCAGCCGCACGCCGGATCGTGGATCGCCTCGCCCTGCGGTTTCATAATGCCGTGGGGCGTGCGCTGCAGGATGACCGGAAAACACGCCTCCCCGGTCTTCGGCAGAAATACGAAAGTGTTGAGCCTGACGCCGTCGCGCATCGCGACGAAGGTTTGAAAATATTCGGCCTCGGTCGTCGTCACGCCGCGATAAAGGGATCGAGGCCCCACTCGAACAGCGGCCGGCCGCCGTCGGCCGTCACCACGATCACATCCTCCAGCCAAACGCGTTCGCTTTCGCCGCCGGGAACCAGCAAGTGCAGCGGCACCACCATATTCTCCGCCATGGCCCAGTCGCCGTTCGGTTTGCCGTCCGCGGTCTTCAGCTCCAAATCCATGTGCGAGAGCCCGAGCCCGTGGAAGAAAATGAGCGCCGCGTCCGGGTCGGGCACGCCGCATTTGCGGAAGGTCTCGCGGGCCAGCGCCTGGATCTGGCTCACCGTGTTGCCGGGGCGCATCGCCTCGATCACGGTCTGCGCGACGGTCTCGACCGCCGCCGCGTGACGCTTGGCGGTGGCGTTCGGCGTGTCGCCGACGCACCAGCTCTTGCCGCCGTCCCAGCAATACAGGTCGAGCGTGCCATGGCAGTCGAACAGGATATGGGTGCCCCGTTCGACCTCGAAATCCTCCAGCCCGGTCTGCAGTGTGATCGCCGGATCGGCGCCGCGCGGATGGCCCCAGACCATTCCGCCGGGATCGCGGATGAACCCGCCGAGATCGAGCGCCGCCCGATGGTAGGCGCGGTTGATGTCGCGCCAGGACGCGCCCTTGTCCCAGGACGCGACGGTGCGCTCGATGGCCTTCTGGTTCAGCGCCGAGGCGCGCTCGATCATTGCAAGCTCGGCCTCGGTCTTGACCATGCGGGCGGCCATCATCGGGTCGTAGCCGTCGGCAACCTCGACACCGTCGACGCCGAGCCGGAACCCGTACGCCATGTCGTCGAAGGCGACCTTGCCGCGTGCCAGTCCGAGTTCGTCGAGTCCGCCGCGGACGGCGCTGTCCATATCGAAGCGGTACTGTTCCCGCGCCCGGCCGATCCATTCGGCGCCGGCGCCGGCCTCGGGGATGAAGCGGTCGATGTCGCTCGGCTTGGGTTCGAGGTCGAGCCCCAGCATGACGGCGCGGAACGGTCTTATGTCCTCGATCCAACTTTCCTGGGTGAGGAACGCCGACAGGTAGTAATCGGCGACCACCATGATCGGATGGTCCGGCGCGTGGCGCGACAGGATGACCGCATAGGGGCGCGGTTCGTCCGAATTATGCGCGATGCCGTTGAAGCCGGAGAGGTAGAAGACGTTCAGCGGGCTGATGGCGACGATCCCGTCGAGCCCGCGCGCCTCGAGCGCGTCCAGCAACCGTTCCAAATTGCAGAACCGCGCCGGCAGCGGCCGGCGTTCGAACAGCGCGCTGTCGTCGCTCATCGCTAACTCCCTTCCTTATTACTCATGCGTCCTTCAAATGCGCGTCGCGCCGGTCGAACAGCACGTCGTCGGCATATCCCATGGGTTCCGGCTTGCCGCGGCCCAGCATGACCTGAAAATAGGCCGGCTCCAGGCTCTTGTTCACGAAACCATGGATGACGCCAGCCGGGCAAGCGATGCATTCCCAAGGCCCGAGCCGGGACCACAGCTGTTCGCCCGACTCGTCCTCGATGAACACGTCGAGGAAACCCTGCAGTACGAAGAAGCACTCCTCGACCTCGTGCGTGTGCGCCGCGTTCCCCTGGCCGGGCTCGACATACATGATTGACAGGGTGAAGTTGCCCGCCGGGATCGCATTCGGATCGTCGTGTTTGCCGGAGCCGCCGGCACCGATGAAGCGGTGCTGGGCGCGCTTGTAGCCTTCGATCTTGGCGTCCTCGAAGGCGGTCCAGTCCGGCGTCTTCTTGCGGAACCGGCCGACATAGCGGTTCATGATCTCCTGCAGCGGACCGTCGACGAGTTCCGGTGCGCGCGGATGGCGCGAGGTGCTCATGGCGATACTCCTTCTTTGTTCTCCGACTCCTGGATGAGACGCCAGACATTCGGCGGCGACAGCGGCAGCGCCATCGGCTCGACCCCGAATTCGGCGAGCGCCTGGGCGACGGCGTTGGCGATCACGCCGCCGACCGGGATAATCTCCCCCTCGCCCGCCCCCTTGGCGCCGAGCGGATTGTGCGGCGAGGGCGCGAGTTCGACGACGGTGGATTTTATGTTCGGGAAATCGCCGGCGGTCGGCAGCAGGTAATCGGCGAGCGTCCCGGTCAGCAACTGCCCGTCCTTGTCGTAGACGAACTCTTCGAGCAGCGCGCCGCCGAGCCCCTGCACGATCGAGCCGACCGACTGTCCGTTCAGGGTCGCGGGGTTGATCATGCGGCCGACATCCTTGCTCGAGGCGATTTCGAGGACATCGACCTGGCCGGTCTTCGGGTCGACCGCGACATGCGCCGCGAGACTGCCGTAGGCGTAGGTGTACTTCTTGCTCTCGAAACGGGCCTCGGCCTCGACCGGATCGTCCGACAGCGCGGCGTACGGCACGGCGTTGTCCGCACCGTCACGCGCGCCTTCGGAATCGAACGCGACCGCTTCCGGTGCGCAGCCGAATATCGCCGCCGCTAGGGGTTTGAGTTTGTCCTTCAGCGCCGCGGCGGCGAGCACGATCGCCGAGCCGCCCATCACGGTCGAGCGCGAGTGGAAGGACCCGTAGCCCTCCGCGACATAGCCGGTCGAACCGTACCGGACCCGGATCTTGTCGAACGGCACTTCGAGCGAATCGCCGGCGATCTGCCCCATGATCGTCTCAATACCCTGGCCGACCCCCGACGAGCCGAGATAGACGGAAAACCTCCCGTCGGTCTGCAGCACGATACGCGCATCCTCGCTGGGTCCGGCCGCGCCGCCTTCGATGAAGCATCCGACGGAGACGCCGTGATAACGGCCATCGATGCATTGGCCTTGCAGCTTCACCTTCTCGGTCCAACCGAAATCCGCCAGGCAGCGATCGAGCAGCGCGTGATTGTCGCCGCTGTCCAGCGCGGTCACGCTTTCGAACGGCGTCAGGGTGGCCAGCGGATAGGGCATCTTGGCGGCGGGTACGAGATTGCGCTGGCGCAGGTCGAGCGGGTCGAGGCCGAGATCCTTGGCCATCAGGTCGATCAGCCGCTCGCGCACGAAATCCGGCTCGAACCGCCCGGGCCCGCGATAGGTGCCGGTCGGCGTCTTGTTCGTGGTCAGCGAATAGGTCGTGAGGGCGATGTGCTCGATATCGTAGGGGCCGGACATGAACTGCGCAGCGTTGCGCGGCGCGATCGAGCCGTTGGTGCGGATATAGGCGCCGTTGTCGGTCCAGCTTTTCCCCCGGAGCGCGAGGATCTTGCCGTCCCGGGTCGCCGCGATCTCGATGTCGCATTCGATCTGTCGCGCATGGTTCGCCGCCATCAGATGCTCGCGGCGGTCCTCGATCCATTTGACCGGTCGGCCGAGATGGCGCGCTGCGAACGGGATCAGGAAGTCCTCGGGGTAGAATTCGCCGCGCGATCCGAAACCACCGCCGACATCGCCTTCCAGCATGTCGATTTGATCCACGGACAGATCCATGGCGCCGGCCAGGATACGGCGGTTGGCGAACGCGACCTTGGCCGCGCCCCAGACGGTCAGCCTCTCCGCCGCATTGTCCCATTCGGCAACGAAACCGCGCGGCTCCAAGAACAGGGCGGCATGGCGCTGCACGCGGAAGGTTTCGCGCCGCGTGTAGTCGGCCGCTGCGAAGGCAGCATCCGCGTCGCCTTTCACCGCGTTCCATTGCATAGAGACGTTCGAGCCGTGTGCCTCGAACAGCACGGTCTCGCCGGCTTCCGCCTGGACCCGCTCGGTAACCGCCGGCAGCGACTCGATATCGACATCGATCAGGTCGAGCGCATCCTCGGCGACGGCCGGGCTTTCCGCCACGATGACGGCGAGCGGCTCACCGACATAGCGCACCTTCTCGTGCGCCAGCATCGGCTGGCAAAACGGTTCGAGTTCCGGCAAGGGCTGCAGCCGGATCGGGAGAACGGGAACGGCGCGACCGAGATCGCGCGCCGTCAGAACGGCGTGCACACCGGCCAATTGCAGCGCCGCCGCCGTCTCGATGTTGCGCAACAGTCCGTGCGCGACCGGGTTGCGCAGGATGACGGCGTGCAGCTGGCCCTCGCGGTTGATGTCGGCAACGAATTGCCCGCGGCCGCGCAGCAGCCGCAGATCCTCGACCCGCTCCAACGGGCTGCCGATCAGGCGGTTGGGGGCCGTCACGACTTGTCCTCCCCGCCCGCATACGCCGCGCGCGCTTCCAGCACCGCCTCGACGATCGGGACGTAACCGGTGCAGCGGCAGATATTGCCAGAGAGCACCTCGCGCACCCGGTCCGCGTCCGCATCGGGCTCCTCGCTCAGCAGCGCGTGTGCCGTCGTGACCATGCCCGGCGTGCAGAAACCGCATTGCAACGCGTGGTTCCGGCGAAAGGCCGCTTGCAGGGGGCTCAACCGGTCATCGTTGCTCAAGCCTTCGACGGTAACGATCTCGTCGCCGTTCACCTGAACAGCCAGCGCCAGGCAGGACCGCACCGCTTCGCCGTTGACGATCACCGTGCACGCCCCGCAAACCCCGTGCTCGCAGCCGAGATGCGTGCCGGTCAGCCCGAGCACGTCGCGCAGGCAATCGGCGAGGCTGAGGCGCGGCTCGACATCGATCTCGACCGCTTCGCCGTTGACGGTGAACGCGACCTTCATGACCTTGCCTGCAAGAGGGCGCGCTCGACCAGGGTGGCAACGAGGGCACGCCGGTAGTCCGCGGGGGCGTGATGATCCGTCATCGGGTCGACTTCGGCGGCGGCGGCGGCGGCCGCCTTGGCGATGGCAGCGGCGTCTAGGGCCGTGCCGTCGATGGACGCTTCGGCGGCGCGCAACCGGTGCGGCCGGTCCGAGGCGCCGATGACGCCGATATGCGTCTCCGCGGCCCGGCCTTGCGCGTCGAGGTCATAATGCAGCGCGATCCCCGCCAAGGCGAAATCGCCGCGCCGCCGCGCGAATTCCCGGAACGCCCAGCGCCGCTCGGCGGGCCAGGCGGGCAGGCGCACTTCGATCAGGATTTCGTCCGGTTCGAGGCACGTCGTCATCGGCCCCAGAAAGAAATCTTCCGCCGACGCGACCCGGTCGCCCGTTGGTCCGGCAATCGTCATCTCGGCATCGCAGGTCACCGCCACACCCGGCATCTCGGCCGCCGGGTCGGCGAGCGCGAGACTGCCGCCGACGGTGCCGCGGTTGCGGACCTGATAGTGGGCCACGTGGCGGGTCGCTTCCACCAGCAGAGGATGGGCCGCCGCGAGACCGGCATGCCGTTCGATATCGCGCCACCGGACGCGCGCGCCAAGCCGAACACCGGTTTCATCGAACTCGATCCCGTCGAGGTCCGGTACGTTCTTCAGGTCGACGAGCAGGCCAGGCGCCGCCATGCGGAAGGCGAGGATCGGCATCAGGCTTTGCCCGCCCGCCAGCACCATCGCCCCGTCGCCCCGGTCGGCGAGCAGCGCGACGGCGTCGGCGAGGCAGTTCGGCGATGCGTATTCGAAAGTGGGAAACTTCATCTGCGCGCGACCTGGTGGATAGGAAATGCCGACCGGTAGTGTATCGTCCAACACGCCGAATGCTAGATTGTATCCACTAAAACGGACGACGAAAATGACCATACTCGACGATCGGCGCGTCATCGCCATCGAAGAACATTATATCGATCCCGCGTTGTTGCTGCTGTTCGAAGGGATCGACGGCAACGCCGCGCGCATGCTGCAGCGCGAGCTCGACGATGTCGGCGAAGGACGGATCGCGATAATGGATGCGGCGGGGATCGACGTGCAGGTCCTGTCGCACGCGCCGCCGGGACCGCAGCGCCTCGACGCCGAGACGGCGGTCCGCGTCTCCGTGGCGGCGAACGACCGGCTGCATGAAATCTGCGGCGCGCATCCCGACCGGTTCACCGGTTTCGCCATGCTGCCGACGACCGATCCGGCGGCCGCGGCGGACGAGCTGGAACGCTCGGTCGACAAGCTGGGATTCAAGGGCGCGATGATCCACGGCCTGACCGGACCGGACCGGCTGTTCTTCGACGACAAGCAATTCTGGCCGATCTACGAGCGGGCGCAGGCGCTGGACGTGCCGCTCTACATCCACCCGGCGATTCCGCATCCGGCCGTGATGGACGCCTATTTCAAGGACTACGCCAAGGATTTTCCGGGCTTCCTGACCGCGGGCTGGGGCTTCACCATGGAAACCGCGACGGCGGGCATTCGCATCGTGCTGTCCGGCGTGCTCGACAAATTTCCCGGCACGAAGATTATCCTCGGCCATCTCGGCGAGACCCTGCCGTTCCTGCTGTGGCGCATCGACATGGCGCTGAACCGTCGCGGCAGCGCCGGCGTTGCGTTTCGCGACCTGTTCACATCGCACTTCTACGTCACGACGAGTGGCTTCTTCTCCGAGCCGGCCCTGCTGTGCTGCATCCAGGAGATGGGCGTCGACCGCATCCTGTTCGCCGTCGACTACCCCTTCGTGGCGCAGGAGCCGGGCCCGAAATGGATGGAACGGCTGATGCTGAACACGGACGACAAGGCCAAGATCCTGCACCGCAACGCGGAAAAGCTGCTGCGCCTCTAGAGTCGCCGCCGCAAATCCATTGGACAGTCCGGCCAGGATCGCCATATAACGCCGCGAAAGCGGGTGAAACGCGATGATACCGTTCACGAAAATGCATGGCATCGGCAACGACTGCGTCGTCATCGACGCGCGGGTCGAACCCTATGCGCTGGACGAGGACCAGATCCGGCTGATCGCCGACCGCCGCCGCGGCGTCGGGTGCGACCAGCTCGTCCTGATCGAGCCGCCGCGCAACGGGCACGCCGCCGGTTTCCTGCGTTTCTACAATTCCGACGGCAGCGAGGTGGAGGCCTGCGGCAACGCAACCCGTTGCATCGTCTCGCGCCTGATGCAGGAAGCGGATACGGACGAAATCGCGGTGGAAACGGTCGCCGGACTGCTGCCGGCGCATATCGACGAACGCGGCCTCGTCGCCGTCGATATGGGCGCAGCGCAGCTCGATTGGCGCGATATTCCGCTGTCCCGCGAGATGGATACGCAGCACCTCGATCTGACGGCAGGTCCTTTTTCGGGCCCTGTCGCGGTCGGGATCGGCAACCCGCATTGCGTCTTCTTCGTCGGCGACGCCGATAGGGTCGACCCGGCCGAATTCGGGCCGGCGGTCGAGCGCGACCCGCTGTTCCCCGAAAGGACCAATGTCGAGTTCGTCGGCATTTTGGACCGCAGCCGAATCCGCATGCGGGTCTGGGAGCGGGGCGCCGGCGTCACGCAAGCCTGCGGCTCAGGCGCCTGCGCAGCCGCCATCGCCGCCGCACGCCGCAGCCTGACCGAGCGTCAGGTCGAAGTCGTCCTCGACGGCGGCTCGCTGTTCATCGACTGGCGCGCCGACAACCATGTTGTGATGAGCGGCCCGGTCGCTCTGTCCTTTACAGGCACCCTCGACGAGGCGAGCGGCGCGGCATGACGGGCAATCCGGACATCGTCACCTTCGGCTGCCGGCTCAACGCGTTCGAGTCGGAAGTCATGCGCCATCGCGCGGCGGGGTTGGGCGACGCGATCATCTTCAACACCTGCGCCGTCACCAGGGAAGCAGAACGCCAGGCGCGCCAGGCGATCCGCAAGGCGCGCCGTGCGCACCCCGGGAAAACGATCATTGTCACCGGCTGCGCCGCACAGGTGAATGCCGACGCCTTCGCCGCCATGCCGGAGGTCGACCGCGTGATCGGCAATGCCGAGAAACTGACCGAAGCCGCCTATCGCTCCGAGACCCGTGTCCTGGTCGGCGACATCATGGCGGTGCGCGAGACAGCGGGGCACCTCGTCGAGGGGTTCGAAGGCCGCGCCCGCGCCTTCGTGCAGGTCCAGCAGGGCTGCGACCATCGCTGCACCTTCTGCATCATCCCCTACGGCCGCGGCAACAGCCGCTCGGCGCCGATCGGCGAGATCGTCGACCAGGTCCGCATCCTTGTGGAAAACGGCTATTCGGAAGTCGTGCTGACCGGGGTCGACATCACCTCGTACGGCGCGGATATGCCGGGACAGCCATCCCTCGGGCAGATGGTGCGGCGCCTGCTGGCCCAGGTGCCGGAACTGCCGCGCCTGCGCATCTCCTCGATCGACTGCATCGAAATCGACGGCGACCTGATGCGGTTGATCGAGAACGAACCGCGGCTGATGCCGCATTTCCACCTGTCGCTGCAGGCCGGCGACGATTTGATCCTCAAGCGCATGAAGCGGCGGCATAGTCGGGCGGATGCGATTGACGTTTGCAACCGTATCCGCGAGCGGCGGTCCGATGTGGTGTTCGGTGCCGACCTGATCGCCGGCTTTCCCACCGAATCCGAAGACATGTTCCGGCGCTCGTTCGACCTCATCGAAGAATGCGGCCTGACATGGCTGCACGTCTTTCCTTATTCGGAACGTCCCGGCACGCCGGCCGCGCGCATGCCGCAGGTGCCCGGCCCGGAGCGGCGCGACCGTGCGGCGCGGCTGCGGCGGGCCGGTGCGGACGCGGTCGGAAGTTTCCTCGACAGCCAAGTCGGCAACACTGCCACGGTTCTAGTCGAGTCAGACGGTGCGGGACGCACGGAACATAATGCGCCAATCCGTGCCGAGCAATCGCTGCCGGACGGGTCCATCGCGACCCTGAATATCACCGGACGCGATGGCGACGCGCTGACGGGGCGTTGCGCCGCATGAACAAGCCGAGTTGGCTCGACCGCCTGAAGTCGGGTCTGTCGAAATCGACGACGAAACTGACCGACGGCATCGCCGGGATCTTCAACAAGCGCAAGCTCGACGACGACGCGCTGGAAGCGCTGGAGGAGGTGCTGATCACGGCCGATCTGGGTCCCTCGACCGCCGCGAAACTCACCGCGAACCTTGCCGCGACCCGATTCGACAAAGAGGTCGACGACGAAGAGGTCCGGACCGCCCTCGCCGACGATATCGCCAAGATCCTCGAGCCGGTGGCGACGCCGCTCGAAATTGAGCCGTCGCGCAAGCCGCACGTGGTTCTGGTCGTCGGCGTCAACGGCAGCGGCAAAACCACGACGATCGGCAAGATGGCGCAGCACTACCGGGCGCAGGGGCTCGACGTCATGCTGGCGGCCGGGGATACCTTCCGCGCCGCCGCGGTCGAACAGCTCAAGATCTGGGGCGACCGTGCAGGCTGCCCCGTCGTCGCAGGCAAACCGGGCGGCGATGCCGCGGGCCTCGCCTATGACGCCCTGCAGACGGCGCGCGAGAAGGGCGCCGATCTGCTGCTGATCGACACCGCCGGGCGATTACAGAACAAGGCCGACCTGATGGCCGGTCTGGAGAAAATCAGCCGGGTGCTGAAAAAGCTCGACGAAAGCGCGCCGCATGACTGCGTCTTGGTGCTGGACGCCACGGTCGGACAGAACGCGCACAGCCAGGTGGAGATATTCAGCGACATGGTCGCCGTCAGCGGTCTCGTCGTCACCAAGCTCGACGGGTCCGCGAAGGGCGGCGTCCTGGTCGCGTTGGCGGAGAGGTTCGGCCTACCGGTCCATGCGATCGGGGTCGGTGAAGGGGCCGACGATCTACGCCCCTTCGATGCGGAGGATTACGCGCGCGATCTGATGGGAATAGGCTAAAGCAGGCGACTACCAGACCTTCTCGCTCTTCGCTTCTTCCTGATTGCCCTGCACTTGACTGGCGAGCAGCCAGTCGTCCGTCTGCATGTAACGGGGCGCCAGAAAGCGATAGGTCTCGCGCAAGAGGTCCGGCGCCGTCTCGGTCAACCGTCCGGGTTCCCGCTCCCAGCCGCGCAACATATGATCCCACGCGACGAGCCGGCGATAGACCGAGTTGCGCACGCCGCGGATAAATTCCTTTTGCGTCGCAATGTTTTTCAGCACCGATATAATTTCGCCGGTCTGGCCGTCCGCCATGTCGAACTCTTCACCGAATTCCTGAATGGCGATCGCGAGCAGTTTCGTTACCGATGTCGTCGTATCGAGGATACTTCTGTTTTTTGCCGCGAACCGGCGCATTTGCCAGATCTTATCTTTCATCGCCAGCACGCCACGGAATTGGTCGCGCAAGGTTTCGATGTAGGGTAAGCGTTCGTTCAGGCCGTGGAATCAGCGCGGGCGTTTCCATTCGCCCCGGCCGATTTTAGCGATTGAGGGTGCGTTTCCAATCCCGTCGCAGGGGCCGGAGCCAGACATCCTTTTTAGGCTTGTCGGATTGCCTGTCCCGGTCGTATCGCCCGCGCCCCTGGGTGGTCCCGACGCGGGTCCAGCCGGAGGCCCTGTAAACGGCGCCGGTGTAGCGCGGGGTCTCGACGAAGGTCTCGATGAGCACGGGCGTGGTGTTGTAGCGCTCGGTCCAGTCATCGGGCAGGCG
>JAKZTB010000179.1:0-3110 GCA_047517345.1 Alphaproteobacteria bacterium | reverse complement strand
TCTACAATGCCCAGTGGATCGTCGAAAAGAACGGCTACCTGAGCCCCGCTCAAGCTCGTCAGGCGTGGCACGCCGCGATCTCAATCAGGCCCGCCGCGTGAGACAAACTTGTGTCCAAGGAACCGGGTGCGCTACAGAAATCTAGACATGGATCGGATCAGAAAGAATCGAAGGAAGGAGATTTCGGTAATGGTCAGTACGGGCCGAATTTATAGGCATTCGGGTTCTTCCCGTTCGATCTCGTACATTCCCGTTAGTCTCAAACAAGACCACACCCAACCGAGTCGAAAAAAGACGGTCGATATTCAGTCTCTCGGGCCGAATAAATTGCGCGACCCCAATAGTAATTTATGCGCGTTGTACCGGTGCAACGCAGTTGCTATATGAGGCCCGCGAGTGGCGGCATCGCGGACATCCTGACCTGCCGCCGGGATGATTTTCAAATGGCAAAGCGACGGCGCATTTACGAGGGCAAGACGAAGGACCTTTTCGAAGGTCCCGAGCCTGGCACGCTGGTTCAGCATTTCCGCGACGACGCAACCGCCTTCAACAATAGGAAACACGGCGTCATCACCGGAAAAGGCGTACTCAACAATCGGATATCCGAATACCTCATGTTGCGCTTGCACGATATCGGCGTGCCGACACACTTGATACGGCGCCTCAACATGCGCGAACAACTGGTTCGTGAAGTTGAAATTATTCCGGTAAAAATTGCGGTCAGGAATGTCGTCGCCGGGTCCATGGCGGAGCGGTTTGGAATTGACGAAGGCACGCCGCTGCCCCGTTCGATCGTCGAATATTATTGGAAAAATGACGAGCATAGCGACCCGATGGTGTCCGAAGAACACATCACGGCGTTCGGCTGGGCGGCCCCGCAAGATATAGACGACATGCTGGCACTGGCGTTGCGAATCAACGACTATCTCTCCGGCTTGTTCTTTGGGGCGAGAATGAAGCTGATCGATTTCAAGATTGAGTTCGGGCGCAGCTACGATGAAAACGGGGATATGCGCATCATCGTCGCGGATGAAATCAGTCCCGACACCTGCCGCCTGTGGGATATCGAAACCCGCGAGAAGTTGGATAAAGACCGGTTTCGCCAAGACCTCGACGGAATTGCCGAAGGCTATCAAGAAGTCGCACGCCGCCTGGGAGTCCTGCCGACGAGCGGTCCGGGCGATGTCGCCGAACTGAAAACAATACAGTGATGCAATATAGCTGAGCGAGGACACGTGAAAGCAAAAGTGCATGTAATGCTAAAGAACGGGGTCCTCGACCCGCAGGGCAAGGCCATCGGTCATGCCTTGGAATCGCTGGGCTTCGAAGGTGTCGGCGAAGTCCGCCAAGGAAAAGTCATCGAACTGGAACTGGACTCGAACGACAGTTCCGCAGCGGAAGTCCAGGTCGAGCAGATGTGCCAGCGCCTTCTCGCCAATACCGTGATCGAAAATTTTACGATCGAAATCGAAGAATGAAATCTGCCGTTATCGTCTTCCCCGGCTCGAATTGCGACCGCGATGTCGCCATTGCGCTGGAAAGGGCCAGCGGTGCCGCCCCGGCCATGGTCTGGCATCGCGAAACATCGCTTCCGCCTGTCGATTTTATCGTCCTGCCCGGCGGTTTCTCCTATGGCGACTATTTGCGCGGCGGCGCGATTGCGGCGCGCTCGCCTGTCATGCGCGACGTCGAAGCCCGCGCCCGTGCCGGTGTGCCTGTATTAGGGATCTGTAACGGATTTCAGGTGTTGACGGAAATCGGTCTTTTGCCGGGTATCCTGATGCGCAATGCCGGTCTCAAATTCATCTGCCGCGACATCCATGTCACAGTCGCCGACAACGAGACGGTCTTTACGGCCGGGTACGAAAAGAATCAGGTACTGCGCATCCCGGTTGCCCACAACGAAGGTAATTATTTCACCGACGATGCGACCTTGGACGATTTGGAAGCGAGCGGCCGGATTGCGTTCCGTTACACAACCCCAGACGGGAATATCTGCGCGGAGGGAAACCCGAACGGTTCGGTGCGGAATATCGCGGGTATTTACAATGAATCCCGAACCGTACTCGGCCTTATGCCCCATCCCGAACGGGTCGTAGACGCGGCACATGGCGGGGTTGACGGGACCAGAATGTTCGCCGGCGTCGTCGAGGCGCTCTCTCGATGACCGAAGTCAATCAAGCCATCGCCGCCGAACATGGGCTGACGGCGTCGGAATACGACACGATGCTGTCGATCCTCGACCGCACCCCGACGATCACCGAGCTGGGCATCTTCTCCGTCATGTGGTCGGAGCATTGTTCCTACAAATCGTCCCGCAATTGGCTCAAGACCCTGCCGACAGAAGGGCCGCAGGTTATATGCGGGCCCGGGGAAAACGCCGGCGTCGTCGATATCGGCGAAGGGCTGGCGGCCGTCTTTAAAATCGAAAGCCACAACCACCCAAGCTTTATCGAGCCCTATCAGGGTGCAGCGACGGGGGTCGGCGGCATCTTGCGTGACGTGTTCACCATGGGCGCACGTCCTGTGGCAAACATGAACGCCTTGCGCTTCGGGTGCCCCGAACACCCCAAGACGCGCCATCTGGTATCCGGCGTCGTCGCCGGTATCGGCGGATACGGCAACTGCATCGGCGTGCCGACAGTCGGCGGCGAAACCAATTTCGACGCCGCTTACAACGGCAACATCCTGGTCAATGCCATGACCGTCGGTATCGCGAAAGCCGACAAAATTTTCTATTCGGCGGCGGCCGGGCCCGGAAACCCGGTCGTCTATGTCGGCTCGAAGACGGGGCGCGACGGTATCCACGGTGCGACCATGGCGTCCGCCGAATTCGACGACGACTCCGAAGAGAAACGTCCCACGGTGCAGGTCGGCGATCCATTCACCGAGAAGCTGCTGCTGGAAGCGTGCCTGGAATTGATGGCGACCGACGCGATCGTTGCGATCCAGGACATGGGTGCGGCCGGGCTGACTTCGTCCACTGTCGAAATGGCCGACAAGGGCGGCGTCGGCATCGAACTCGACTTGGAAAACACGCCGATGCGCGAAGAGAGCATGACGCCCTACGAGATCATGCTGTCGGAAAGCCAGGAGCGCATGCTCATGGT
>JAKZTB010000178.1:0-3565 GCA_047517345.1 Alphaproteobacteria bacterium | reverse complement strand
CGGCCGCAACGCCGCGATGGCCGAGGCCTACGCCACCGGCGACTACACCCTGGCCGAGATCGCCCGGCATTTCGACGTCCATTACAGCACGGTAAGCCGCGCCGTGACATCTTCCCGGATGGCAAAGTAAATGTGGCAATGCAAGACGCGACCCCATTGTTCCGCAATTCCCCGGCGCCAGCGCCGGCCGGCGCCGAGGCCGCTCGCGGACATCAAGGGCGGCCGCAACGCCGCGATGGCCGAGGCCTACGCTACCGGCGACTACACCCTGGCCGAGATCGCCCGGCATTTCGACGTCCATTACAGCACGGTAAGCCGCGCCGTGACATCTTCCCGGACGGCGAAGTGAATGTGGCAATGCAAGACGCGACCCCGTTGTCACAGTACGGTCGAAGATGCTTCGCCCAATCGGGATCCTTGGGCAGCGCTAGCGTCACTTTCTTGACACTCGCCATTGTCTGCATTCCTAATGCTTTTCGCTAAGCATATAGGGGTTCGGGTCAGGATTCGATAGGCTGTCAATCTCGGTCGATTTCAAACTTTCCCCCCCTACCAAACGCTCTATGCGTTTTGGCCAAAGCATTGCGGCGCGTTATAATCGGCATACCAACGACGGACGAACGGTTCATGGGCCAAATTCGCGCACCGGCTGTCGCCGGCATGTTCTACCCGGACGACCCGCGTGACCTTGCCGACAGCGTTACGCGCTATCTAGCCGATACGCCGGCACAGCCAAGCGGAGAGGCGCCAAAAGCGATCATCGCGCCGCACGCCGGCTACGTCTATTCCGGCGCGATTGCCGGACGCGCCTATGCGACGCTGCGAAAGGCAGCGGATCGGATTGAGCGTGTCGTGTTGATGGGGCCGGCGCACCGGGTCGCCTTCACAGGCATCGCCGCGCCGGAAGTCGACGCTTTCAAAACGCCTTTGGGCCTCGTCGCCATCGATCGGACCGCAATCGCGTCGATTGCCGACTTGGCCCAGATCGTGAATCGCGACGACGCGCACCACGAGGAGCATTCGCTGGAGGTCCACCTGCCGTTTCTTCAGGAACTCCTCGGCGATTTTACGCTGGTGCCTTTGGTTGTCGGCCAAGCGAGCGGCGAAGATGTGGCGCAAATTCTGGACCGGCTTTGGGGCGGCGACGAAACCTTGATCGTGATCAGTTCCGATCTCAGCCATTACGAGGATTACAAAACGGCCCAGCGGATGGACAACGCAACGGCCGAGGCGATCGAAAATTTTCGCCCGGACGACATCGGCAGGGAGCAGGCTTGCGGCCGCATTCCCGTTTGCGGCCTCATGGCGACGGCACGCAAGCGCGATATGACGGTCGAGCGCATCGACTTGCGAAATTCCGGCGACACGGCGGGAACGAAGGACAGGGTCGTTGGCTACGGCGCCTGGAGCTTCCACGACCCGCAGGAGCCGAGCGATCGCGAATTGATCGCGCGGCACCGCGGCGAAATTCTCCGGGTTGCCCGCGCGTCGATCCAGCACGGGCTCACCAAAGGCAAAGCGCCGGAGATTGACGTGAAGACCTTCGCGCGCGACCTGCAGCCGAACCGGGCGACTTTCGTGACGCTGAAGAAAAACAATCGGTTGCGTGGCTGCATCGGAACGATTACGGCGCACCGGCCGTTTGTCGAAGACATCGTCCATAACGCGTATGCCGCCGCCTTCCGCGATCACCGTTTCGCCCCCCTACAGACCGAAGACGCCGCGGCAACATCCCTGTCTATTTCGCTGTTGGGCAAACCCGCCGCGATGAATTTCACGGACGAAACGGATTTTCTGAGTCAATTGCAGCCGCATATCGACGGGCTGATCATCCAGGACGGCGATCGGCGCGCCGTATTCCTTCCGCAAGTTTGGACCGACCTGCCCGATCCCCAAACGTTCTTGTCGCACCTGAAACGCAAAGCCGAATTGGACGAAGACCACTGGTCGGACAAATTCCAAGCGTGGCGCTTCTCGTCGACGTCCACGGATAACGACAAACCCGAGGCAAAATGAACGATTACGAAAACTTGCTGCCCGACATCGTTGCCGTTTCGCACGATGCCGGGGAAGCGATCATGAGAGTCTACGCAACCGACTTCGATGTCGCCCGCAAAGCCGACGATTCACCGGTCACGGAAGCCGATTTGGCGGCGGAAGCGCTGATCACGCCTGTGCTGGAGGCGCTCACGCCCGACATTCCGATCGTCGCGGAAGAGGCGGCGTCGCGCGGCGAAATGCCCAACGTTGGCGACGGCCCGTTCTGGTTGGTCGACCCGCTCGACGGGACCAAGGAGTTCCTCAACCGCAACGGCGAATTCACGGTCAATATCGGCCTGATCGTCGATAAGCAACCGGTCTTCGGCGTCATATTCGCGCCGGCCTTAGGCGATACATACACCGGGATCGTTGGCGCGGGCGCCACCCGCGCGCGCGCCGGCGGCGATGCCGAGCCGATTTCAATCCGGATTGTTCCGTCCGACGGCGTCACGGTTCTCGCCAGCCGGCGGCACGGCGATCCCGAGACGTTGTCGGCGTTTCTCGACGGCCGCCCGCTCGCGGGGCTGAAGAATGCCGGCAGTTCGCTGAAGTTCTGCCTGCTTGCAGCCGGCGAAGCGGACGTCTACCCGCGATTCGGGCCGACAATGGAATGGGACACGGCTGCCGGACACGCGATCCTCAACGCAGCGGGCGGACGCGTTACGACCGAAGACGGAGAGCCCCTGCTCTACGCCAAGGACCCGATGCGCAACCCGCACTTCATCGCCTGGGGCGGCCTGCGATAGGGTTGCCGATGCGCGCTGTCTTCGCTTTTTTGATCGCCTTTGTCGTTGCCTTAGACGCAGGCGCGTTGGAGCGTTTCGAAAAGTCCACCCTGTCGATTGTCACGGCAAAGGGACCGACAGCGTTCCATGTCGAAATGGCGATTTCGCCGACCCAGCAAGCGCAGGGATTGATGTACCGGCGCAGCATGTCCGCCGATGCGGGGATGCTTTTCGTATACAACAGACCGCAGCCCGCCTCGTTTTGGATGAAGAATACGTTCATCCCGCTCGACATGATCTTCATCGGTGCGGACGGGCGTATCGTCAACATTCGCCAGCGCACCGTCCCACAGTCGCTCACGCCGGTCCGTTCGCGTGGCGATGTTCTGGCGGTCCTGGAATTGAACGGCGGCACGAGTTCCCGGCTCGGCATCAAAGCCGGCGACGAAGTGCGGCACGAAATTTTCGGTAATTAGGGCCCGTTAAATTCGACGCGGCAGCGGCGCCAGGCTTTCCCAACTATCGCCGGCGGCGACCATGCAGGTCAGGCCGTTGGGCATGGTCACGATAATCGTGAAGGTCGATCCCGGCCCCGATGTCAGAACTTCGACCAAGCCGCCGTCTTTCGAGACACCCATGGCGATGGGCGCTTCGGAATATTTTGTGTAGCGCACCCGGTTCCTTGGACACAAGTTTGTCTCACGCGGCGGGCCTGATTGAGATCGCGGCGTGCCACGCCTGACGAGCTTGAGCGGGGCTCAGGTAGCCGTTCTTTTCGACGATCCACTGGGCATTGTAGA
>JAKZTB010000177.1:0-4068 GCA_047517345.1 Alphaproteobacteria bacterium | reverse complement strand
ACGGTGCGGTACCCGGTCAACTGGCAAGCGACGACGCTGGTTGCTAACAAAAGAACAAAAATCGATTTGCGGCGCATAGGACGATCCTCTCAACCAGGACAGCCATGGAACGGTATTTAGCAACCGTAACCCACAGGGGTGGTACGTTTAAAAATCGTTGCAGTTCTTGTCACACGGTAACTGCCCGGTCAATCAGACCTGTCTCGTGACCAAAGCCGAAGTTACCTAAAATCCCATTTACGCCTATGTGTTTGTTGTTTGAATAGCACGCGCCTGCACCGTTGTAACGATGCAAAGAGAACCAAAAAAAAGCACGCAAAGCGCTTGAAATCTATCTGACACTCGGCCTTGCCCGCAGCTTGGTGAAGTTGGTACGGAAATACATCGAGATTGTGCCGAGTGAAGAGTTGCTCCCTAACCACCGCCAGTTTATATCGGTGATAAGGATCAGATATGTCATGCTAGCGCGTACCATGCGAAGAGCACGACTAAAGCCGCAACAGCCATGGTAAAGGCGGACCAGAAAACGGCCGCGCCTCGATATCCCCTAAGTCGTCGTCTCCGTTTATACGGCAATCTGTTCCCGCCCCGTCTGCCATGCGGGGATAATAGCGCGTCTGTGCCCGATTGGGGTGGGGTGTCAAATATATTGGTGTGCAGATAAAAAATTCCCGCCGCGAGCGGGGAAACCCGCGACGGGATAGGACAGGGAAGGAATCTGCTCACCTTCTAGATGGTAGCCTGGACAATCATGATGAAAAGTGCGGACGTACCAAAGAATCCTGTGAAAAAGCCCAACGTAATTGGCCAAGTAACCGAATATCGCATTTCATGATCTCCGCAAGTTCCGTTGCTTGAGACGATATGCCTGGTTGCGTGCAATCCGAACGCGGTTGGATTTCCGAACCAATCGCGAAACAGTGCCTCTCACCTTCACGTTTCGCAGCGTCGCGGCCGTCCATCCACGCCCGCAGATAGCCTCGGATGATGTCTTGGTATGCCCTGTCTTGCTCCGTCTCGCGCTCGGGCGGTACCGCGATCTGCTTTGAATTCCGATCGCTTGCGCGATAGGCTGGTCGGTAGTTTCGATGGGAGCGGAGCGCACGAATATGGCGAAGGGCTATCTGGTTGTCTGCTATCGGGAAATCCGAGATCCGGGGAAACTCAAGAAATACGCCGAACTTGCGCCGCGCGCGATGCTCCCGCGCGGTGCGCGCATCTTGGTCCGCGACGGCCGGGTAGAGGCCTTCGAGGACGGCCTCGCAGAGCGGACTGTCGTGGTCGAATTCCCGAGTTTCGAGGAAGCGCTCGACGCTTACAAAAGCCCGGAATACCAAGCCGCCGTCGCCGCATTGGGCGATGGCGCAGTACGCGATTTCAGGATCGTCGAGGGCGTCGATTAGGGCCTAGGACAGGCCCCTAGTTTCCTGATCGTGAAATTAAAATGATTGAATTTCTCGTGAATTAGCACACTAACTATTTGAATCTAGTGTGATTCAGATCCAGAATCTCGCCGCATTCATTGCGGCGAACTTCAGAATCATCACACTAGCGTGATACTGATAAATGGTATCTTCCAATGACGACACCGTTGAAGAATCTATTCGAGCTCATGCCCAATGCGCGTGCCGATGAACAGTTTTCGACACTGCTGGACACGGGCCGTTTCAAGCTCGCGCGCATCGTATCGACCGGCCAATCGACGCCCGAGGGCGACTGGTACGATCAAGAACGAGCCGAATGGGTGGTTGTCCTAAAAGGGCGCGCTGGTCTGCAATTCGAAGACGAAGCCAAGGAGCGAACTCTCGAGGAAGGCGACTGCGTCCATATAGCACCGCACCGCCGGCACCGCGTCACGTGGACCGCTTCCGACAACCCGACGGTCTGGCTGGCGCTGTATTACGATGTTTGAAAATTCGATAGCGCTGCGCCTGTTTTTCGTCGTTAGTGCGGCCCTTGCCGTCTCCGGCTGCAGCCGCCTCTCGATTTTGTACGGGCTTGCCGAAACCGCCGTGTCGCGGGAGGCTGAGTATTTCCTCGATCTCGACGATGCCGGTCAGACTCTGGTCGATCGTAAGGTCGACGCGTTGCTCGCCTGGCATGGCAAGGTCATGCTGCCGCGTTATGCGCGCTATTTGCGGGCTCAGGCCGATATGCTCGATCGAAGGGCGCCGGACCGCGCGGCGGTCGGCAGCGCGATAACCGAACTGCGGCATATTCTCGACGACCTTGTGGCGGGTGCGTCGCCGTTCGTTGCCGGAATCCTGGTCGAGCACACGGATACGGACAAGCTGCGCTACCTTGAGGCGCGAATGACCGAGCGGCTGGCCGAAAGACAGGAAGAAGCGGCCGAGCCTCTTGAGGATCGTCTGGAAGAGCGCGTCGAGCGGATCACCGAAAATTTCGAACGCCTGACCGGCGATCTGAACGATGTGCAAATGGGGTTTGTACACCGCTATGCGGAGAAGACATCCGGCGACAATGCGGTGTGGCTGCGCAACCGCGCCAAACGGCAGCGCGCCTTCCTGGATTTTCTGGCCCGCAAGCCGGACGAAAATCAGATAAGCGCGTTCATTCACACGATTTTGCTGCGCGCGCACGAAATCGTCGAGCCCGAATACCAGGCCGTTTCGGAAGCGCGATGGATGCGCTTCCAAGATCTTCTGTTCGAAATCGTGAACTCCCTGACGCCCGAACAGCGCGAACGATCGATTGAGACGCTGCGCGAATATGCGGCGGAGATGCTGGAACTGTCGAGTTGAAGCGAATGTAGTTGTGACCCCAATCTCTCGGATTTTGTGAAAGCCGGGCAAACGTCGTATTTTTGCGCGGTCATCGGTGTGGAGGTTTTATCGAATGAACGGCAGGCAGCTCGGCGACGTGACAATCGCGCGCGTGTTGGAAATGAATACGCCGGATTTCGATCCCTACGAGTTCTTCCCGGATACGACGCCGGAGGACTGGGAACCGCATTTGCACTGGCTGAAGCCGCGCGCGATGGATCCGATCAGCGGCAATCTGGTGTTCCCAATGCAGAGTTATGTCGTGCAAAGCAAGCACCACACGATTCTGATCGACAGCTGCGTCGGCAACGACAAGGAACGGCCCTTCCGGCCGAACTGGCACCAGAAAACCGATACGACCTATATCGATGGCTTGGCGGCGCATGGTTTAAAGCCGGAGGACATTGACTATGTGATGTGCACGCACCTGCATCCCGACCATGTCGGCTGGAACACCAAACTGCTCGACGGGCGCTGGGTGCCGACTTTTCCGAACGCGGAATATATCTTCTCGCGCAAGGAATTCGACTATTGGAAGGCATTCAATGAGCGGCGGCCGTTGGATCATCTGATTGACAGCGTGCTGCCGATCGAGGCGGCGGGAAAGGCGATGCTGGTCGCGAGCGATCACGCGATCGACGATTCGGTCTGGCTCGAACCGACGCCGGGCCACACGCCGGATCATTTTGCGATCAGGCTCTCGTCGGCGGGAAAGGATGCGGTGTTTACCGGAGATTTGATCCATAGCCCCATTCAGACGCACTATCCGGAATGGGGCGCACGGCCCGACTACAAGAAGGATGTGGCGAGTGCGACACGGCGGGCGTTTCTCGAGCGTTATTGCGAGAGCGGCGTTCTCGTCTGCACATCGCACTTTCCGTTGCCGTCCGTCGGGTCGATAGTGCCGGACGGCGACGCCTTCCGTTTCGAGTATGAGGAGAATTACTGGTAGGCGCGACAATAGGGCGCCACGGGAAAGGAAATAGCCATGACCGATCTAGCAGAATACGAAAAACGCCGCGATGCGTTGCGGACCAAATATCTCAACGAAGACGCTTCAACTCCGGTGTCGACATCGGGAGTCGATCACCTGGCGCTGATCTGCTCCGATATGGATGCGACGGTCGGCTTCTATACGGAAGTCGTTAGTCGGTCGTGAAGAATACGGAATTTCAGCTCCATTGAACTATCATCGGAGCTTGGATTGTCAGGCATGATCTCCGGATGAAGGCGCAAAGAAGCCTGATCCATTTGAGGATGAGACGGAAGTTGTAGCCGGCGGCGG
>JAKZTB010000176.1:0-4477 GCA_047517345.1 Alphaproteobacteria bacterium | reverse complement strand
CACCGTGACCGCGCGCAAATCAACGGACAAATCCTGGGCCGGCAGCGTCGCCATGACCGGCACACTGCCACATCGAGAACGGAATGGCCAGCCTCGACATCGGCTCACGATGCTCGGCAGGCGGACAAAAAACTAGCCCTGCCGACCGGGAGATCGCCTTCGACGCCTACGCCGACAACCGGCAGACCGGCGCGTTCGTGCTGATCGACAAACTGACCAACGCGACCGTGGGCGCCGGCGTCATCGATTTCGCTCTGCGGCGCTCGGCCAATATTTCGTGGCACGACATGAAGGTCGACAAGTCGGTGCGCGCGGAACAGAACGGCCAGAAACCTTGCGTGCTGTGGTTCACCGGCCTATCGGGCGCCGGCAAATCGACCGTCGCCGACCGGCTTGAACAGAAACTTCATGCGATCGGAAGGCGGACCTATCTGCTGGACGGCGACAATGTCCGGCATGGGCTGAACAAAGATCTCGGTTCACCGATCAGGACCGGGTCGAGAACGTCCGCCGGGTCAGCGAGGTCGCCCAGCTGATGGTCGATGCCGGGTTGATCGTCCTCGCCTCTTTCATCTCGCCGTTCCGGTCCGAGCGTAGCATGGCCCGGGAGTTGGTAGCGGAAAACGAGTTCGTCGAAATTTTTGTCGATGCGCCGCTAGAAGTTTGCGAATCGCGCGATCCGAAAGGCCTCTACAAGAAGGCCCGAGCAGGTGAAATCAAGAACTTTACCGGCATCGATTCACTCTACGAAGCGCCGCTGACCCCGGAGGTCACGTTGAAGAACGGCGATTTCAGCGTTGAAGATCTCGCCGACCAGATCATCGGCTATCTCGAAGAGACCGGGCGAATTTAGGAGCCTGTCCGAGTCCACTCGATCTACCAGGTGTCGATCCAGGGCCGCTTCTTGCCCTCGCGCTTGGGAACAGGCGGGACAGAACGGAGGCCGGCCATGATCCATTCCCTTGTGTCGGCGGGGTCGATCACATTGTCGAGCTCGAACAGGCTGGCGGCGTTGATCGCCTTGCCTTGCGCGTACATGCCGGCGACCAGCTCCTCGTAGCGCGCCATGCGCGCGTCCGGGTCCTCGATCGCCCAGCAGTTCGTCACGGAATCCGAGCTTGATGGCGCCTTCCAGCCCCATGCCGCCGAACTCCCCGGTCGGCCAGGAGATCGCAAAGAAAGGCGAGTGGAAACCACCACCGGCCATCGCCTGGGCGCCGAGCCCGTAAGCCTTGCGCAACACGATGGTGAAGGTCGGCACGGTGACGTTCGCGCCGATCACGTTCATACGGCAGCAATGCCGCACCAGCGCCGTCTTCTCTGCTTCCGGCCCAACCATATTGCCCGGCGTGTCGCACAGGAACACCAGCGGGATGTCGTAAGCGTCGCAGAGCTGCATAAAACGCGCCGCCTTGTCGGATCCGTCGGAATCGATCGCACCGGCGAGATGAACCGGGTTGTTGGCCACAATCCCGACAGGTCTGCCTTCGATCCGCACCAGGGCCGTCACCATGCCGAGCCCAAATTCCTTGCGCAACTCAAGCACCGAACCGGTGTCCGCCATGGTCTCGATCACGGTCCGCACGTCGTAGATGCGCAGCCGGTCTTCCGGAATGGTGCGGCGTAAGAGCCGTTGGTCCGGGCAGTCCCAGTCACCGACGGCACCTTGGAAATAGCCGAGATACTGCTTGGCGACGACGACCGCTTCTTCCTCGTCCGCGACCACGATATCGATGACACCGTTCGGCGACTGTACAGCGACCGGACCGACTTCTTCCGGCCGGAACACGCCCAATCCGCCGCCCTCGATCATCGCCGGCCCGCCCATACCGATGGTCGAGTTTTCCGTGGCGATCACCACGTCGCAGCAGCCGAGAATCACCGCATTGCCGGCGAAGCAACGCCCCGAGGTGATCCCGACGATGGGCGCCAAGCCGCTCAGCTTGGCGAACAGGTTGAAGGCCGGCGTGTGCAGGTTTGCGGAGAACGGAATGTCGGTATCGCCCGGCCGGCCGCCGCCGCCTTCGGCGAAGAAGACGATCGGCAACCGCCACTTCTCCGCCAGCTCGAACATCCGGTCCTTCTTCCTGTGATTCATCTTGCCCTGGGTGCCGGCCAGCACCGTGTAGTCGTAGGACACGATCACGCAGCGCGCGTCCTCGTCGGGGAACAGGTCGCCGTTCACGCGGCCCAGCCCGGCGATCAACCCGTCCGCGGGCGTCCGCTTCGTCAGCTCCTCGATCGAGTGCTTCTTACGCCGCGCGGCCAGGACCAGCGAGCCGTATTCGGCGAAGGAACCCGGGTCGCACAGATCCTCGACATTTTCCCGCGCCGTGCGTTGCCTGGTCTTCACGCGTCGGGCGACGGCGTCCGGGCGCTGCGCGTCCTGAGTCAGGGACTGCCGCTTGTTCACTTCCGCCAGATCGGGGCGTATCTCGTCGAGGTCGATATCGATTGCGGCGGCCGTATCGCCGGCCTCCACCTCGGCTTCCTCGACATACGCGAGCGCCTGCCCTTCCAGAACCGTGTCGCCTTCCGCCGCAGCAATGCGGCGAAGATAACCGTTGACCTCCGAAACGACGACATGCTGCATCTTCATCGCTTCCAGGATGAGGATTTGCGCCCCTTTCCGGACCGTATCGCCTTCCTCGACGGAGAAGCTGACGATCGTGCCGAGCATCGGCGCGGCAATCGGCACGGTGCCGTCCGGCGCGACGGGCTGATCCGACTCATCCGAACTGTCTGTGGATGAGCGGCCGTGATGCAGGATCGCCAACGGGTCCGCGGCATCGAGTTTGGCGCCGACCGTTTTCGCTTCAG
The DNA here is from genome assembly GCA_047517345.1 of Alphaproteobacteria bacterium. Taxonomy (GTDB): domain Bacteria; phylum Pseudomonadota; class Alphaproteobacteria; order UBA8366. The sequence continues at coordinate 1,657 of JAKZTB010000176.1, read as the reverse complement.
CCTCGAAATACCGTTTCGGATAGGCCTTGCCGTTAACCAGCGACGGCATTTCCAGATCGAGAAACGTCGTATTCACCGCACCGTTGCGAAAATCCTCGTGCGCCAGAACGGCTTGCAGGAAATCGGCGTTGGTCGACACGCCTTCGATCTTGAATTCCGACAGCGCGCGCTGCGTCTTGTGGACCGCGGCATCGAACGATCCGTTGTTGGTGTGGACGACCAGTTTGGCGAGCAACGAATCGAAACTCGGGCTGGTCTGGTAGCCCGCATAACCAAACGTATCGACCCGGACGCCCGGGCCCGAGGGAACATCGAAGGCCGCGAGCCGCCCGCCGCTGGGCCGGACGCTGCCGTCTTCGCCCATGGTCTCCATATTGACCCGAACCTGGATCGCATAGCCGCGCGGCGCGGCCGCCCGGCCGGTGTCCAGGCCGAACGAGGCGAGAGTGTCGCCATTGGCGAGATCGAACTGCAATTGGACCAGATCCTGCCCCGTCACCGCTTCGGTCACCGTATGTTCGACCTGCAGCCGGGCATTCGCTTCGATGAAGTAAATCGCATTGCCGGCAACGAGAAACTCGATCGTACCGACATTCCGGTATTCCGCCGCCCTTGCAAGCTTCAACGCCGCGTCGGTCAGCTGTTGCCGCACTGAGTCCGCCAGGTTGGGGGCAGGCGCGATTTCGATGATCTTCTGGCGCCGCCGCTGCACGCTGCAGTCCCGCTCGCCGAAGTGACAGACGGCGCCGGACCCGTCTCCAGCGATCTGCAACTCGATATGTCGCGCCTGGGGCAGGTATTGCTCAAGATAAACGTCGCCATTGCCGAACGCCGCCTGCGCTTCGGTTTGGCAGATTCCGTAGGCGGCAGCCAAATCGTCGATTGCCGTAACGGGCCGCATCCCGCGACCGCCGCCGCCTGCGGCGGCCTTGATCATAACCGCACCGCCAGCGCCCAAGGACGTCATAAACGCTTTCGCATCGTCCAGCGATGTCGGGCTTTCGGTGCCGGCCAGGATCGGCACGCCGATATCTTGGGCCAATCCGCGTGCCGCTCCTTTGTCGCCGAACAGGTCGAGCGTTTCCGGGCTTGGGCCGATAAAGGTCAGGCCCGCCGCGGCGCAATCGCGCGCAAACGCCGCGTTTTCCGAAAGGAATCCGTATCCAGGATGCACCGCGTCGCAGCCCGACTGCGTCGCAGCCGCGAGTAGTCCCGCGCTGTCGAGGTAAGCCGGCACGCCCTTACCGTGTAACGCGACGGCATCGTCGGCCATCTTGGTATGCAGCGACGCGGCATCGTCCTCCGAATAGACGGCAACCGCCGTCAGCCCCGCCTCATCGGCGGCGCGGATTATGCGAATGGCGATTTCGCCGCGATTGGCGACCAGTACGCGTTCGAAACTCATCGATACAAACCCTGTGGTGATGCAAATAGAGCGGCGCGGCAGACTTTAGAGCATTTCCAGGTTGAAGCGAATCGGCTGGAGTGATTCACTGGTATTTCTACATGATGCTGTGTGCGTTGGATAGGAGTCTACCAGATGGGGTATGGTCATCCACTTGCTCTCCGCTCTCGGATCATTGATGCGGTCGCGTCCGGCGCTGCGGCGCGCGAAGCGGCGCGCCGTTTCGCGGTCAGTCCTTCCAGTGCGATCAAT
>JAKZTB010000175.1:0-17256 GCA_047517345.1 Alphaproteobacteria bacterium | reverse complement strand
CGTCCAGAACCACCATGCGCACGACGATAGCGCATGGTAAATCGCGTTACCAGCAGAAAGACAGCACCTTGTGGGGCCTCGCCTCAACGTGGGAGATACGCTTGACGGGACCCATTCCACGGCCTGAACGAACGCTTACCGTAGAAGAGCCGGGCCCCGCGAACACCAGGATATGAGTCCCTTCATCCTGCGGCAAAAACGCCTTGGAATCGTATAATGAAACCTGCATCGGAAGCTTCTCGGCTGGGCTCCTTTGCCTAGATTATTCGTGTTGCGGTAAAAGTTCCTTGGGAATGTCACTGCGGAGCGGTTTCACCGATCATATTGGTGGGAAACCGGATTGCCATAATAATAGGGACCGACGAATTAACGATGCTGTCTATTTGACGATACGCTGCATTTTGCCTTTCGTCTGTTTCACCACCTTGCCTTCCAGATATCGAATGAAATGCAGTTTCATTTTGTCGCCGTTCAAGGTGCGGTGATACGCTTGGACGTCTGGACGACCGTCGGCGGTCACGTCGAAAGCATAGAGCGACAGCGTGTTATTTTTTATGCGTGCCCATACCAAGGGAGCCTTGGGCATAGGGCCTTGCATCGGATCGATCGCGATTGGCACATCGGTCCGATTTTTCTGTTGCTCGGACACATAGACGTTTTCATGCGACGTTTTCAGAAAATCGATGGCGTGCGATTTGCGTTTTGGCTTTCTCGGATCGCGCAGCGATATCGTGTCCCAGGAGATATTGAAACCATGGCCAAGCGGCTGGATAACGACATTGATATCGCGCGGGCTTAAACCGGCGCCCCAAGTGGTGGTGCCGGAATACGAGCCGAAAAACTTTTCGATAATTCCGTCATCCGCCGAGGCGCTGCCGACCCACAGCAGTGCAGCCATGAAAAGAAGTGCGCGAATCGGTTTCATTGCGCGGTTCCCCACCCCCACTATGCACCGCAGGCAGTATACTATGGATCAAAACGCGGTCTATTGCGCATCTAGAGAACGTGGCGGCGTCGCTCTGTAGTGCGCCGGCGGGGGCGTTTCCGTGGCCTGCCGGGCCAGCGCTTCGAGCGGGGTTTCGAGTCGGTCGGCGGCCATGAGGGCGGCCTTGCGGTCGAGCGGGACGGCCGCTTCGCTGTCCGGCGGCGGCATGACGTCCGCGTTGTAATAGGCGATTTTTTGCTTGGCGGCGTCGAATTTGCGGCCGGGATCGAGTTCGCGCTCGTTGGTGCCCACGGTCGGCTCGACGGTGCAGCCGTCGACGACTTCGAGGTCGAACCACCATTTCTTCTGAAGCTGGCGGCGTCCGTTGCCGAGCCAGTCGTCGACCCTGGTCGCGATCGGTACCAGCAGCGGCTTCAGCCAGCCCGCGTTGATGCCGAGCCAGGTCCCGACCTGCGCGTAGAGCGGGCCGTCCAGCGTGGTCACTTTGTTCAGCGGACAGGTCTTCATGCAGCGGCCGCAGGCCGAGCCTTTCGGGTTGGTGATGCGGTAGCGCGCGCAGCGCTCCACGTCCGGCTTCCACATCTCGTAGCCGTTGAACATCACCTTGTCGCCGAACGGGATCGCGTCGCAGGGGCATTCGCGGGCGCATTTTTGGCAATTGCCGCAAAAGGTCTGGAGGCCGAAATCGATCGGTTTGTCGACGGCGAGCGGCATGTCGGTCGTCATCACCACCGATTTGAAGCGCGGGCCGACGAAGGGGTTGAGGACAAGCTCGCCGATCCGGCTGAGTTCGCCGAGGCCTGCCAGCAGGACGAGCGGAATCTGTAGCACGTCGCTGTCCCGGTTGGTCTGCGGGCGGGCGGGAAACCCGATCGCGCGCAGGTGCTCGGCCATCACGCCGGCGATTTCCGCCCCGCGCAGATAGGCGCGCATCGATTGCAGCCCGGAAATCCAGTCGTCGCCGCTCGCCCCTTCCATGGTGTCGTAGCCCTGGTCGATCAGCATGACGACGGCATAGCGGTGGTAGGGCTCGATCGGCGCGCCCTCGGCCCGGTGCGAGTACCAGGCATAGCGCGGAATTACGCAGATGCCGGTGAGCTCCGCGCCGAGGAAATAGGACAGCGATTTAAGCGCCTTAGCATTGGCCTCGGGATCGGCATAATCGGTGTCGTTGCTTCGCGCGGCGACCGGCCCGTCCTGATGCGGCGCAAGCGCATGGATCAGCCGGGTTACCGACAGCGCGGTCGGCGATTTGAAGGCGAAACGGGTGATCTCGCGCTTTGCCTTGGCGCCGAGGTCGCCGAATTTCGCGCGGGCGAAGAAGGCGGCCCGCTGCGGCACGCGCGGCACCTCGTCGTCGAGGATCGCGGTCGTCGGCCGGTCGACCCGCTTGACCATTTCCATCGCGTGCCGGCTCATATGGCTTGGCCGCCGCGCGCGCCGCCATCGCTCCAATCCCGCCACCGCGCCGCCCACGCCGAGCATATAGCCCAGGCCCTTGGCGCGGCGCGCGGCTGCCGCCAGCGGCTGGTCGACGGCAACCGGATAATCGGTGGTCACCGCCGCGATCGAGAATTCTTGACCGAGATAGGGGCTTGCGAGCCCGCCATCCGCCCGCAGGGCGACGCCGGCGAGTATGGCGAGACCTTCGAGGTCCACATCGGATTCGGCGGGAACGTGCGCCCGTGCCGACCAGCCGAGCAGGCGGATATAGCTCGCCAATCCGACCGAGATTTCGGTGGCGCGCATATCGGCCGGTTCACCGCCGGCCGCGCGGCACCAAGGTTCCGCTAGGTTTCCCAGCTCCGGTTCGCGCCCGTGCGCGACCAACAGGACGATAGCGCGGTCGTGCTCCTGGCGCGCGCCGTCGGTGTACCAGTTGTTCGACGCCATCGTCGCGATACCGACCTGGTCGGCATCGAGAAAATAGGCGAAACCTTTAGGGTCGGCCGCCCGGCGCAACAGGTCATCGGGTACCGGGGCTTGGCGTGGCGCCACCTCGCCGTCGCGGAACTCGCGGTAAAGATCGATGTACTTTCTCGCCGCGCCGCCCAGCGTATCGGTTGGCGTTGCAATCGCCATGGGCTTCGATGCCGCGCTTCGTGCCGCCTCCTGTGCCGTTACCGACACGTCGCGCGGCAACCGTTCCAGCGGATAGGGCCCGAAATGGGTCGGCCGTTTTCGCGATCCTAGAAACAGCATGGCGGCTCCGGGTTACGGCGCGGGACGCGTCACCGAGATGACGTGGTCGCGGTACGCCGGCCGCTCCGATAGGCGCGCGTGCCAGGTTTCCACGTTCGGGTGCGACGGGCGATGCGGCGACCAGGCGATCCAGCGGTGGGTGAGAACGCCGGCGGGGATGTCGGCCATCGTCAGGTTTTCGCCGCACATATAGTCGCGGTCGGCGAGATGCGCGTCCAGGATATCGAACATCGGGATGGCTCGATTAATCGCGGCCTCGACCGTGTCCTGGCTGCGCTCGGCTTCGGGCAGGCGCCAGAAATGCTGCAGATAGACGCCGTTGAACGGCGCCAGGTTGAGCGAGCTCCAATCCATCCATTTTTCCGCATCGGCGCGCCCGCGCTGCGACGCCGGGCACATATTCCCCATGCTGTACCGGCCACAGAGATAGCGCACGACCGCCCCGGATTCCCAAAGGGTAAAGCCGTCTTCCTCTTCCAGGGTCGGCAGCCGTCCGTTGGGATTCTTGGCCCGGTATTCCGGGTCGTCGTTGCCGCCGTATTTGCCGCCCCAGTCGATACGTTCGTACTCGACACCAAGTTCGTTCAGGCACCACAGCGCCTTGATGACATTCGAGCCATCGTTACGGCCCCAGATTTTCAGCATTCCTTTCGTCCTCCCCGGATAAATACGAATTGCGCGCACTGTAGCGCAGGCCATTGCTTGCGCGGAAATCAATTGCGCGGCTCAGGCGTGAAAATCGAGGCTCGTGACGTCGTAGCCGTAGAGCCAGAGGTGCGCCTCGCGGTGGCTGCTCAGCCGTTCCTCCAGATTGCCGATGTCGGCGTTGTGGAAGAACTCGATATTGTCCCGCGACATCTGCTGGACCTGCGCGGTGCGGCCGCGGCGCAAGGATTCGTAGCGCCGTAGGGCGGCTGGAACGTCATCCGGCGTGGCAACGAGGCATTGCGTCACGGTATAGGCGTCTTCGATCGCCATTACCGCGCCCTGCGCCATGAAGGGCAGCATGGCATGGCAGGCATCGCCGAGCAGCGTGGCGCGCCCTTCGGACCAATGCGGCAACGGATCCCGATCGAACAATCCCCAGCGAAAACAGGTGTCGGCATTTCGAATGAGAATTTGAAGGTCTTCGTGCCAGCCCTTGAAGTTTTCCAAGAAATCGGCCTGTGCGCCTTCTGCCGACCAGGATTCTGCGGCCCAACTTTCCCGCTCCATCACGCCGACGCAGTTCACTAGCGCACCGCCGCGCAAATAGTAATGGACGAAATGCCCGCCTTTTCCGATCCAATTTGAAGCGGCGGGACGAACGTGTCCCTCCGGCAGGCGTTCCGTCGGGATCGTCGCCCGCCAGGCGACGCAACCGGTGAAACGCGGCTCGTCGGGACCGAATAGCTCCGCCCGGACGGTCGAATGGATTCCATCGCAGCCGATCAGGACATCGGCTTCGAATTTACCGCCGGACTCGGTGGTGACGATTACGGATGAGCCGGTTTGGGTGACAGCGTCTATTTTCTGGTCAAGCAGGATCAATACGTCCGTCGCCTCTTCGATAGTGGCGGCGAGGACACCGTGAAAATCGGCGCGATGCAAGTGGTAGTAGGGGTAGCCGAATTTCTCGACGCTTGTGTTCCCGAGCGGACGGGTCGCCAGGACCTCACCGGTCTGCCAGTGACGGATTTCACCGCGCTCCGGCGTGAAGGCGACCGCCCCGAGCGCTTCTTCCAGTCCCAGTTCGTGCAGGACGCGGGCGCCATTCGCGCTGATCTGTACGCCGGCGCCGACTTCGCCGAGCGCGCGCGCCTGCTCCAGGACGCAGACATCGAACCCTTCGCGCGCGAGGCAATTGGCAAGGGTAAGCCCGCCCAGACCTGCGCCGGCGACGATGATTCTTTTCGCTCGATCGGCCTTGAAAATCGTTCAGGCCCTGCCCGTTGTTAACTCGCCTGCCGCACGCTTTGTGACTGCGTTTCCAGAAAGTGCGGCATGACCTTTTCGGTAAACGTCATGAAAGAGAAATGGCTGAGCGGCGCACACATGAGATAGTCGAGATACATTTCCTCTTCGAGGCGGTGCAGCTGATCGATCACGCGCTCCGGACAGCCCCAGACGATTGAATCCTGGATATAGCGGTCGGTCGCGTCCAATTCCTCCATTTTTCCGTCGATCTCGACCATCTTGACGGGATTGGCCGTTCCCTTGGATTCGTTCTTGTAGGTCGCCATCATCCATTGCGCCCCGCGCCGCGCGATCGCCTCGGCCTCGTCGTCCGTATCGGCGACGGCGATAAACCGGGCCATCGGAATTTCACGGCCCTCGGCGGAATGGCCATTCTCCGCGAGTGTTTTCAGGAAGAAATTTCGATAGTCGGCGATCTGCGAGAAACCGGCATGCGGGCCGAGCATCACGGTATACCCGCTCTCGGCGGCCCACTGAATGGAGTCGGGAGAGCCGCCCGCGACCCAGACCGGCGGGTGCGGCTGCTGGTGCGGTTTCGGCAGCACCTCGATGTCCTCGAACTGCCAGAACTCGCCATCCCAGTTCAGGCGTTCGTTCGTCCAGGCCGCGAGCACGATATCGACGGCCTCGCGGAAGCGATGCTTGCTGGTCTCCAGCGGCACGCCGAAGGTCTTGAATTCAGACGGGTCGAAGCCGCGCCCGGCGCCCCAATTGACCCGTCCGCCGGTCAGCACGTCGAGCAGCGCAACCTCTTCGGCCAGGCGCAGCGGATGATACATGGCGGCAAGCGATACCGCCGTGCCGATACGCAAATTCTGCGTCCGGGCCGCGATATGCAAACCCATCATATGGACCGAGGGGCAGACGCTGTATTCGGTAAAATGGTGCTCGGCCAGCCACACCGCGTCGTAGCCGGACTTGTCCATGATATCGATGCGCTGCAACGCGCGGTCGTACACGGTTTGCAACGTATTCCTGCGCTGTGCCCACGCGAAAAATTGCAGGACGCCAAACTTCATCTCATACCTTATGTTCAATATTATTGAAATCTATTCATTATACCTGTATGTACGGCGAATGTGTCAATAAACCGGAATTTCGCTCCGGGGAGGATCGCATTGGACGGCAGCGCGCAGACCGAAGGCAAGGGTATTCAGTCGATCGATGTCGGCTATCGTTTGGTGCAGGCGCTCTTGGAGGCCGGACGGCCGCTACCGTTGAAGACGCTCGCGGCGGCGGCCGACATGTCGCCCAGCAAGGCGCATAACTACATTGTCAGCTTTCGCCGCATCCGCATGATCTCCAAAGACGTGGAAACCGGTCACTACGGGCTGGGACCGCTGGCGGGCGATGTAGGTTTGTCCTATCTGGCCCAGCGTGACGGTCTGAATGTCGGCGAGCGCGCCGTCCGAATCATCCGCGAGCGCAGTAAGCTGCAGGGCGGACTGTTCGTGTCGATCTGGTCCGAGAAAGGTCCCGTCATCGTGGCCTGCGACGAAGGCGTTACCGGCGTGCCGTACGATCTGCGGGTTGGACATCACAGCTCGCCGATCTACACCGCAACCGGCCACGCCTTTCTCGCCTATATGCCGCGGTCGATTACGGCGCCGGTCGTGGCCGTCGCGGCGGGCGAGACGCTGTCGCCCTGGGGCGGCAAGGCGCGAGTTCTCACGGAAGCGGAACTCGATAAGGAACTGGACAAGGTCCGGCGCTTCGGCATCGCGGTCGTGACCGATCTGCGCATTCCCGGCATGACCGGGATCGCGGCGCCGGTGCTCGATCACCGCGACAAGCTGGATGCCGTCGTCACGATGATCGGCGTGTCCGGTTCCTTCGATATGGCCGCGGACGGGCCGGTCGCGACCGAATTGCGCGACGCCATTGCCGCGGCACGGCGCACGTAGGCTTGTACCAACGCTCGTTGGTATTATTCCGCGGCGTGGCGCGGCTGGCCGGTTGAGGCGAGGGCGGTTGCGAATATCTCGACGAATGAATCGACTTCCGCCTTTTCCATCGGGGTCGATAGGGCGCAGAGCCCGGTTTCCGAAAGCAGCACGCCGTTGGCGTGCATGAAATCGACCACGCCGGCGAGCGCCGCCGACTGCGCCTGTGTGGCGCGCGCCGAGCGGTAGTCGATCAGCGGTACGCTAGTCATGTGGAGCCGTAACAGCGAGCCGTCGCCGGTGACCTGGCCCTCGATCCCGGCATCGGCGAACGCTTTTGCGATACCCTTGCGGGCGCGGGCGCCTAGCGTATTCAACCGCTCAAATTCTTCCGGCGTCATCAATTCCATCGCGGCGGCGCCGGCGACCATGCTGATCGGGTTGGCGTTGAAAGTCCCGCCATGCGGTGCGAGCGGTTTGCCCTGCCGCGGATCGAACACGGCCATGACATCTTCCTTGCCGGCGACGGCGCCGATCGGGAAGCCGCCGCCGATGATCTTGGCGAGCGTCGTCAGGTCCGGCGTGACGCCAAGCTCTACTTGGGCGCCGCCATAGCCGAGGCGGAAGCTGATCACCTCGTCGAACACCAACAGCATGCCGTTGTCCTGCGTCACGCGGCGCAGCATCTCGAGATATTCCGCCGTGGCAGGGATCAGGCCAGCGCGGTTCGGCATCGGATCGATCAGGACGCAGGCCAGTTCGTCCGAATGCACGGCGAGAATCCGCTCGGCTTCTTCGACCCGGTTGAACGGTATGACGATCACGTCTTCGAGCACGCTCCGCGGCGTGCCGGCGGTATAGGCGACGGAGTTGGGGTCGGCGTTGCCCCAGCTCTCCGGCGTGGAATCGAGGCTGACCTCGGCGAAATCGTAGCTGCCGTGATAGGCGCCTTCGCATTTCGCGATCTTAGGACGGTCGGTATGGGCGCGCGCCGCCTTGAGCGCCATCATTACCGCCTCGGACCCGGAATTGGTGAAACGGACCCGCTCGAACCCCGGTGCGCGGCTGCATAGCAGTTCGGCCAGAACGATTTCCGATTCCGTCGGCATGGCGAAACAGGTGCCGATTTCTAGCTGCTTGCGGACCGCCTCGGCTACGACCGGATTGGCGTGTCCGTGGATCATCGAGGTGTAGTTGTTGAGGAAGTCGAGATACTCTCGACCGTCGACATCCTTGACCCGGCATCCCTTGCCGGACGCGGCGTAGATCGGATGCGGCGCATGCCACACGGTGGTGCGGGAATTGCCGCCCGGCATGACGTCGCAGGCGCGGTCGAACAACGCGGCGGATCGCGCGGAGTCGGAGTTGCTCATCGAAATTCCTCATCGTTGTTTGGGGCGCTACGCTGGCGGATAGCGGTGCACCCTTGGTACAGTACGCTCGGACCGGAAACCAGAACAAGGGCGGACGATGGGCGACAAGCCGACGGGAATGCGCAAAGGGCTGACGAGTTACGGCGATGCCGGTTTTTCGCTTTATCTGCGCAAGGCATTCATCAAGGCGATGGGCTACAGCGACGACGCGCTCGACCGCCCGATCGTGGGCATCGCCAACACCTTCAGCGGTTACAACGCTTGTCACCGCAACGCGCCGGAACTGGTCGAGGCGATCAAACGCGGTGTCATGCTGAAAGGCGGCTTGCCCGTCGAGTTTCCGACCATCTCGGTCCATGAATCCTTCTCGCACCCGACCTCGATGTTCCTGCGCAACCTGATGTCGATGGATACGGAGGAGATGATTCGCGCGCAGCCGATGGATTCGGTCGTCATGATCGGCGGTTGCGACAAGACGGTGCCGGCGCAACTGATGGCGGCCGCCAGCGCGAACGTCCCCGCCATATCCATCGTTACCGGCCCGATGATGACCGGCAGCCACAAGGGCGACCGGCTCGGCGCCTGTACCGACTGCCGCCGCTACTGGGGCATGTTCCGCGCCGGTGAGATCGACGAAGCGGAAATCGACGAGGTCGGCGGCAAGCTGGCCCCGACGGCAGGCACCTGCATGGTGATGGGCACTGCCAGCACGATGGCCTGCATGACGGAAGCGCTCGGCATGATGCTGCCGGGCGGCGCCGCGATCCCGGCGGTCGCCGCCGACCGGCTGCGGCATGCGGAAGCCGCGGGCGCGCGTGCCGTCGACATGGCGGCCGGCGGACCGACGCCGGCAGAAATTATGACGCCGGAGGCTTTCGCCAACACTTTCCGCGTGCTGTTGGCGATCGGCGGGTCGACCAACGGGCTGGTTCATATGACGGCGGTCGCCGGACGCCTCGGTATCGCGGTCGATCTGGAGGCGCTGGACCGGATGGGACAGGAAACGCCGGTGCTGGTCGACCTCAAACCTTCCGGCCAGCACTATATGGAGGATCTGCAGAACGCTGGCGGCCTGATTACCGTGCTGCGGGAATTGCGGCCTATGCTGCATCTCGACTGTCTGACCGTGACGGGGCGGACCTTGGGTGAGGAGTTGGACGCCGCGCCGCCGGCCTGGCCGCAGGATGTGGTGCGGCCGCTCGACAGCCCGCTTTACCCGCAGGGCGGTATCGCCGTGTTGCGCGGCAACCTCGCGCCCGACGGCGCCATCGTGAAACAATCCGCCGCATCGGAACGGTTGATGGACCATACGGGCCGCGCTGTCGTGTTCGAGAACCAGGAGGATCTCGCCAACCGCATCGACGATCCAGATCTCGATGTCGGCCCGGACGATATTCTCGTCATGCAGAACGCTGGGCCCAAGGGCGCGCCGGGCATGCCTGAGTCCGGCTATCTGCCGATCCCGAAAAAGCTCCTCGAAGGCGGGGTGAAGGATATGCTGCGCATGTCGGACGCGCGGATGAGCGGCACGGCCTTCGGCTCGATCGTTCTGCATATCGCGCCGGAATCGGCTGACGGCGGCCCGTTGGCGCTGGTCAAGACCGGTGATTCCATCAAGCTCGACGTGCCGAACCGGCGGCTCGACCTGCTGGTCGACGAGGCCGAACTGGAACGCCGCCGCGCCGCCTGGATCCCGCCGCCCGCGCATGACGGGTCTGACCGAGGCTACCTGAAACTCTATCTCGACCATGTCCAGCAGGCGGGCGAGGGCGTTGATTTCGACTTCCTGGCCAAACCGCAGGACGGCCGCAAGACGCCGGTTTAGTTGCTCTTGAATACCAAGGCTTGTCCCGTCGGCAGAACAAGAGGAAATTCCGGTCTGTGGACAAAATAATCGTCCACGGCTCTTCGGGTGCCGGGGCAGGACTCGAAACCATAATCATCGAAAACCATGAATCCGCCGGGAACCAAACGCGGGTAAATGAATTCGCAACAATCCTGAACCGAACGGAAGATATCGACATCGATGTGCGCGAACGCTATCCGGTGCGATTCCAATCCCGAAAACGTTTCGGGAATGAGGCCCTGATGCAATTCAACGAGACCGGTTCCGAAATTCCGGACGCGCTCTTCTACCCGTTCAAGCGAGCAATCGGCGAAGTCTCCGTCGGCGTGAATATCGAGTCTTTCGTCGGTTTCCGGCATGCCCTCGAACGTATCGAAAAGGTGTAATTGATTGCCCTGATATCGAGTGTATTCCGATAGCAGCCGGGCCAGCATCATAGCGGTGCCGCCTCGGTATACGCCGCATTCGTACCATTGACCGTCGATCTGGGCGGCTTGAGACGCCAACGCATAAAGAACGTGGCAACGGTCAGGCGAGACCAAGGTATAAGGCTGAATTTCTCTATACCTTGCACTGAACGACCCAAATCCGAGCCATGGTGAGAATATAGGAATGTTTCCCGCATTAAAGGGCCGATAAAATTCCTTGTCGGAAATTTGATCTTCCGTTAGACGTGCTGGCAACTTTATTTTAGATCCCCATTCCATGATTGCTTCTCAAATTTCCTGGCAACGAAATTCGCGAGAATGAGTATCGCCGATATGCTGACGGCGATCGAGCAATAGGTCTATCGTCGTATCTTTTTTGCTGAAAAGCATATGACCGCGCCGGCATTTCTTGAGGCGCAGAGGACCCGCATAGGTCAGTAGATACTGCATTGACGATGTTTGCGGTAAATATATCGGGATAGGTTCGAAATAGTTCTCTATAGGTAACTGCAAAAATTAGACAATACGCGCATTGGCTTCAATTAATAATTGAAGCCACATAATTATATCTAACAACGAAAGTGCTAGAAAAGGCAGACCTGTTGCACGAAATCAGTGGGCGCGACATGATTGCCAAACAGGACTGGTAAAAAGGCCCGCGATGAACGCCCCAGACGATCTCTTCGACCCGATGCATTACACCGCCGTCCGTGCGCCAGCCTTGCGGGCTACGCCGCTGCCGAACTGGTGCTACACGAGCCCGGAATTCTATCGGCGCGAGGTCGAACGGATCTTCATGAAGGTCTGGAATTATGCCGGGCATACGAGCCAGATTCCGGAATCGGGCGACTATTTCACGATCGAGATTGCCGGCGCGCCGATTGTCGTCATCCGCGGCGACGACGGCGAAATTCGCGCGTTCCACAATTCTTGCCGCCATCGCGGCACGCGCATCGCCTGGGACGAAGGCAACTGCAAGAACCTGACCTGCCCCTACCATAACTGGACCTATGCGCGGGACGGGGCGCTGATCGCGACGCCGTTGATCGACGAGGAGGACGGTTTCGCGCGCGCCGACTACCCGCTGCTGCCGGTGGCGCTGGACCGCTGGGCCGGGTTCCTGTTCGTCAATTTCGATCCGGACTGCACACCGCTCGCCGACTATCTGGGCGATCTGCCGGCGAATTGCACACCCTACGCCCCGGAACTCATGGTCTGCGCGCGCCGCAAGACCTATGCGGTGGAGGGCAACTGGAAGCTCTATTTCGAGAACTACAACGACTCGCTGCACATCCCATTTATTCATGGCGGGACCCTGGCGCGCCAGAAGGTCAAGGGCCGGCAGCGGTCGACGCATGAGGAAACGAACGGCGCCTACATCACCCACTTCACCAGGCACGAAGGCAGCCGCGGGCTGCTGACGGGCGAGACCGGCTTCCCACCGATCGAAACCCTAAGCGGCCGCTACCAGAGCGGCACCAATTATCCCTGCCTCTATCCCACGGTGCTGTTCGGCTGGACCATCGACTGCCTGTGGATCTTCGAAATCCGACCGACCGGGCCGGAGACCATGGATCTGGTCGCCAGTTCCTTCTTCCCGAAGGACCGCTTCGATCGGCCGGACTTCGACGAGATCGCCGCGCGTTACTACGCCCGCGTCGACACCGTCTTGCCCGAGGACAACGAGGCGGTTGGTTGGCAGCAGCAAGGCCTCCGCGCGCCGGTCAACGCAGCGTCCAAAATCACCCACATGGAAACCCTCTGCCACGCTTTCGACAATTGGGTGCTGGATCAGGTGCTGGATTGAGGCCGATTGAGCACAGCGTTGCATTAAATTTCCACGTCCACTGCGTTGCGTGTGAGGACACATGGATTCGGTAACGCAGTTTGTCCTGGGCGCTGGAATCGGCGCCGCGGTTTTGGGGCGCCGGGTCGGCGTGCGCAGGGCGGCAGTCGCCGGCGGGCTGTTGGCGACTCTGCCCGATCTGGATGTCTTTTGGCCCTATGCGAACGATGTGGACCGATTCGTGCAACATCGCGGTGCCACCCATTCGTTGATCATGCACTCGGTGGTGACGCCTCTGCTCGGCGAAACCCTGTTTAGACTGTTCAAGCGTCTGCGTCTGGACGGGCACGATATCACCCGGTTGCCGGTGTATCTTGCCGTCTTCCTCTGCCTTACGACTCATGCGCTGCTGGACGCGCTCACGGTTTACGGCACGCAGCTGTTCTGGCCGATTTGGCGGGAACCACAGGGTCTCGGCTCGATATTCGTTATCGATCCCGCCTACACGCTGCCATTACTGCTCGTAACGCTCTGGGCGTTCTTCCAACGCGATTGGACAGCACGCTATCGCTCGGCATTGACTGTTGCCTTCGTCCTCTCTACCGCCTATTTGGGCTGGAGTGTCCTGGCGCAGCGCATTGTTGAGGCCCGTGCAGATGCGTTGCTGGCGGCGCGCGGTATAACACCGACGCAAAGGCTCGCTACGCCGACCCCGTTCAATACCTTGTTTTGGCGTGTAATCGCGATGGATGGTGCGCGCTATATTAGCGTATATGTGCCGCTACTCGGCGATGAAGGCACGCTTACCGCTTATGCCCATCCCCGCTTTGTCGATAACTCGGCTTGCGGCAGGGAAAACGGCCGTGTTGTGCAATTGGCCGCCTTTACGCGCGGTTATTTCCAAATCCATCGGAACGGCGACGGGTTGGTCTTTGCCGATTTGCGGATGGGCCTGTCGCCGTTCTACGTGTTTCAATATCTCATTGCCGACAAGTCCACCGGCGTACCGATAGAACCGCGCCGCATCCGCAGCCAGCGCCGCGCCGCGGGCGATATGGACTGGCTGTGGGCGGGAATAAAGGGCATCCCGAATTCCCGCCCCGCCGAAGCCGCGGCGCGCCTAGATCTGTCCACTCTTACGCAAGTTGCCGCGGCCGATCGGAAGACCGTGAACTGTTGAGTCGGATTGCTTGAACCAGACCCTGCGAGCTTGCAGACCTAGAGCAGATCGGGGTTGGTTGGAATCGCTTTTAGCGATCCAACAACCGCGTGAATCTGCTCTTTATTATTGAAATAGATCGGATTCACAGTCTTATCCGAACCCATATAATGGGTTCGACTAAACCTGATCCGATCTAGAACCCGATCTGCGAGCCGCCGTCGACATTGAGGTGCTGGCCGGTGATGTAACTCGCCGTGTCCGACATCAGGAAACAGCACGGGCCGGCGACCTCGTCGGGGGTGGAGATGCGGCCCATCGGAATGCTCGCCATGGTGCGGTCGATGAATTTGTCGCTGCGGATGACCTCGGTCATCGGGGTTTCGACGACACCGAAGCACACGCTGTTGACGCAGACGCCGTAGCGGGCCCATTCGCGCGCCGCGCTCATCGTGATGCCGAGGACGCCGGACTTCGCCGCGCCGTAGTTGATCTGGCCGATCGTGCCGCGCCGGCCTGCGATGGAGGAGACGTTGACGATCCGCTTCGGGCTCTCGTCGCCTTCTTTCGCGACCTCGATCATGTGCCGGCCGACCGCCTGCAAGCAGTGGAACACGCCGGTCAGGTTGACGTCGATGACCGCCTGCCAGTCGGCGACCGACATCTTGTGGATCATCGCGGTGCGGATGATACCGGCATTGTTGAACAGCCCGTTGACCCGCCCGTGTTTCTCGACAACGGCGTTGACCATGTCCTGCACGAAGCCGGGATCGGCGACGCTGCCGGCGTGGACGGTCGTGTCGCCGCCGATTAGTTCGGCGGTTTCCTGCGCACCGTCGCCGTTGATGTCGACCAGCGCCACTGTTGCGCCGAGCGAGGCGGCCTTCTGCGCCACGCCTCGGCCAACGCCCTGTGCCGCGCCGGTAACGATGATGACGCGGTCTTCGAGGCTCATCGGGTTGTCCATGAGTAAACTTCCTTTAATCTTCTGAAAAATGGCTGCGGCAAACTATGATGCCGCTGCGTTTCGATCAATCTTTCGGACACGGAATATGCCGGTAAATCCGCAATGCCAAGCGATCCTGGACGCGGCCGCCAATGCCGACGGCCCCACCGTCTTCGATACCCGCGATCCGGCGGAAGCGCGCCGCCTTTATGCCGCCGGGACCGAAATATTCGCGCCGCCGACCCCGGCGCTGCGGTCCGTCGAGAATCGCACTATCCCCGGCGACACGACGGACGTACCCGTGCGCGTCTATACGCCGGAGGCCGAAGAGGGGCCGAACGGGCTGCCGTTGTTGATCTTCCTGCATGGCGGCGGCTGGGTGTTCGGCGACCTCGATACCCATGACGCGATGTGCCGCATCCTGGCGCATGAGGCCGCGTGCCTCATCGTCTCGGTCGATTACCGGCTTGCCCCCGAGCATAAATTTCCCGCCGGGCTGGAGGACTGCTCGACCGTGCTCGACTGGGCTGCCGCGCATGCAGACAGTATCGGCGGCGACCCGGCGCGGATCGCGGTCGGCGGCGACAGCGCCGGCGGCAACCTCGCCGCGGCCCTTTGCCAAGTGGTGCGCGACAAGGGCGGCCCACCGCTCGTCTTCCAACTATTGATCTATCCCGCAACGGACCTCACCGCCGACATGACGTCGCCGCGCAGCAACGCTGCCGGCTTCGGACTGTCGGACCCCGCAATCGAATGGATGCGCGACTGCTACCTCACCGATCGGTTTGACGCCACCGATTCGCGCGCTTCGCCCGCGATGGCGAAGGACCTTTCGGGCTTGCCGCCCGCGTTGGTCCAGACCGCCGAATTCGACCCGTTGCACGATGAGGGCCAGGCCTATGCCGAAGCGCTCGCAGCCGCCGGCGTGATCGCGCGGCACATCGACTATCCCGGCATGATCCACGGTTTCATGCGCATGGGCGCCTTGGTCGACGATGCCGCTGTGGCGATTGAGGACGCGGCGGAAGTGCTGCGTCGGGTGTTCGATTGCTAGTCGCAAAGAAGCGTTTGTTTCGTTAGGATTCGGGATCGAATTTGAATTCCCGACAGCTTCGCCGGAGGCGCTTAGCATGACCGAGATTTCCTACCACCAACTTCCTTACGACGTCAGGGCCGATCTGGTCGCGGCGCAGCGGCGATGCTGGGCGCATCTGGCACGGCCGGGGATTTGGTATGACGGCGCACAGCAACTCGCCATCGCGGCGGAGGTGCGCAATGCGCGCCACTGCGACTTCTGCGCGGCGCAGAAGGACGCGCTGTCGCCGAATGCGATAGAGGGCGCGCATGCCGGGCTCGGCGAATTGCGCGATGTCGAGGTCGATGCGGTCCATCGCATCGCGTGCGATCCGGCACGGCTCAGCAAGGCCTGGTACCAAGAGAATAAGGCGGCAGGCCTCGGCGACGAGCCCTATGTCGAGCTGGTCGGCATCGTCTCGATGGCGATGATCGTCGACACGTTCAGCTACGCGCTGGGCCTGCCGGACCATCCCTTGCCGGAGCCGGAGGCCGGATCGCCGACCCGGTACCGCTCGCCCGGCGCCAAGGTCGAGGCCGCCTGGGTCCCGATCACCGAGCCGCGCGATATGACGGAAAGCGACGGCGACCTCTATCCGCACGGCCGGGTCGGCTATATCCAGCGGGCGCTCTCAGCAGTACCGGACTCCAAGCGCGCCTATTGGGACCTCGCCAGCTGCCACTACCTGCCGATGGAAGAAATACCGCGCTGGGACACCAAAGCCCGCGCCATCGACCGCACGCAGATCGAGCTGATCGCGGGCAGGGTATCGGCGCTACACCAGTGCCTCTACTGAACGACGGCGCATGCCTATATGCTCCGTGAGAGCAGTCAAACCAACGACACCGACTTCGACCTGACCGAACTCACCGCCGGGATTAGCGGCGCGGGCGGCATTGCTGCCGCCAAGCTGTTGGCTGAATTCGCCGAAGCCGTGGTCAACCGCGATACCGGCCCGCTCGCCATACATCGCGCCGCGCTGCTGCAGGAACTCGGCGCCGCCGGCCTGGTCGACGCGGCCGCCATCGCTGCGGCTTTCCACGGCTACGTCCGCCTCGCCGACGCCACCGGCATCCCCTACGAGCACGCCGGTTACGGCACGGATACGACGGAATTGCGCGCGGCGATCGGGCTCGATAATTTCTACGCGTCGCGGTTGGGGGATCGTGGATAAAGAATTAGAAATCTCTCCAGATGTATCCCATTCCACGCAGGCTCAGAGTCCTGGATTGCGTTGCGCGGCGAAGACTTGAGGACTAAGTCATGACGCGACTGTTGGAGGCGAAGTGCCCGCTGGGGCGGCTGTCCGCAGTGCGTGTCCGGGGCGACTTACTGCCAGCGCGGCCTTACGGGCTTCGCGCCGGGTGTGTTCGGGCGCGCTGACGAACCCTATTTCGGCCCGCGCGACCAGGTTTTGATAATTTGCGATTGCCGCATCGTGGCCGAGCAATTGTGTTGTAAAAAGCAAGATGAAAAACTTAGATTTCTAGAACTATTGTTGATTATGTAGTACGATTCTTGCTTATCCGGTTAACGCCCATGACCGCTACATGTAGGGTGCCGCCACTCTCCCGAGTAAAGCTCGGCATAGGTTGGAGCAGAGGTGTCGCCCGCGATGCCGAGCAATGAGCGGAAGGCGTTGAACGGGTAGAACCG
>JAKZTB010000174.1:0-6879 GCA_047517345.1 Alphaproteobacteria bacterium | reverse complement strand
GCGGTTCTACCCGTTCAACGCCTTCCGCTCATTGCTCGGCATCGCGGGCGACACCTCTGCTCCAACCTATGCCGAGCTTTACTCGGGAGAGTGGCGGCACCCTACATGTAGCGGTCATGGGCGTTAACCGGATAGGTAAGCAACATTGTTTCATTCAAAAGTATTTCGACCACCGCCGCGGTAAGAGTTATCAGGATTATCGTTGCGGTCCCCTCGCGGACGACGCCCATACCGGTACGGATTTCCGGCTGCCGGACCACGCGGCAATGGCACGCGGCGTCGCTGTCGTTGCCGCAGCGTCCGGAACTATCCGCAATGTGCGTGACGGCATGCCGGACGTCGATGTTCGGCTGGTTGGCCGGGACGCCGTTACCGATCGCGGACTGGGGAATGTTGTCATCGTCGATCACGGCGGCGGCTGGCGTACGATATATGGGCATTTGCGCCGCGGCAGCGTTACGGTGAGTAAAGGCCAGCGTGTCGCTACGGGCCAGAAGCTCGGGTTGATCGGATTGTCGGGCATCACGCAATTTCCGCATGTCCATTTCGAGGTGCGGTTCGCAAAGCGTTCGGTCGATCCCTTTGTCGGTTTGGCGACTCATACGGGCTGCGGCGTGGGCAAAAAAGTCATGTGGCATCCCGACCTTGTGCCTCGGCTTGGTTATCGGCCGACATTTCTTTTAGGCGCCGGTTTCTCTGTTCATCCCATGAAGAGAACCGCCCTTCAATACGGGCTGTATGACCAGGCGACTCTGAGCCGGAAGTTCGGTGCGTTGTATTTCGGCGTATTCCTGTCCGGGCTTTACACCGGTGATCGGTACGAATTGCAACTATCCGACGCCACGGGAAGGACGATCCGTGCAGCGGAGGGGACCGTTCCGAGCTCGTCGGTCGTATTGTTTCGCAGCATTGGGCTTACGCAGAGTATTCCTCTCGCCGCCGGAACCTATGGCGCGCGCTACCAACTGACCGGAAAACGCGAGGGGAAATTGGGCACCGTGCTCACCGTCGCCCGAAAAGTAACCTTGCGCTGAAGCCGTATCAGGCGGTCGCCTCGCGCTGCGGCTTTACGAAGGAGAAATGCGGCTCGCATCCGAGTATCTTGGCAAGCGACTTAAATCGGCGCTGTACGACGTCACCCACCAGGACATCGACCATTTCCGGCAGTTCGAAAATCAGACGATCGCCTTCTCGCCGGATATGACTTTGTTCCAGGAGCGAGATAACACCACCCGACAACGTGTAACCCAGCCGCATCGCCAATCCCGTCGCACGCGCTCGTTTCGCTTCCTTTTTGTCGAGAAGAGGATCGAGGAACTGATCGTACAGACTGTTTTTGACCTGTGCGTGCCGCGACGCAACAGCAAGGCTCATATAGGCCCGGCCGGGATGGTCGACACCGATCATTGGATATCTGAGAATCCGCAACAGGGCGTGTTCCACGCGGTAGTCCGGATGTTCGGACCATTCGAGGTCCGCAAGAAGGCAGGCCGCGCGCCGCAAGCGTTTTTCGCGCTCGGATTCATCCGGAAAGGCTGGCGTCATCCAATGATACAGGGCCTCGCCATCGACCGTGGCTCGGCCGGTCATCCACGCCAAATTACGGCTTGCATCGATCAGCGGATCCTCGGCGCGGATATTGTCTGGCAGCCGGTCGAACAAACACCCTTCCCGCAACCCGTATGCGGAGATGATGACGTTCGACACAGCGGATATTTCGATCAGCCGTTCAAGAAGCAAAGCGGCAAACGGGAGCGTCCCAATCCGCTTTCTCGTCACACCGCGGGAGAATTTTCTAAGCTTCCCGCGACCGCCGGCCGCTACGGATTTCGCGAAAGCCAAGGCTTGCTCCGCCGGCAATTCGTAGTGATGCACCACGTGGAGCGGATAATCCGTCAAATTCATATGCATCCGCGCCATTGCGCGCCACGCGCCGCCAACCGCGTAGAACGTTTTGCCGCGTGCAGAATTCAACCAATCGATTTCAACCAAACTGTCATCGATGATCTTCGACGCGGTTGCGTGATCCAATTCGTCGCGATTGGCAAGACGAATGGGGCCAATCGGGAGGGTGGCCTGGGTTTTAATTTCGCTGTTTTCGACACGCACGACCTCGAAACTGGCGCCGCCGAGGTCGCCGACCACGCCGTCCGCAGCCGGGACCGCCGAAAGAACCCCCAACGCCGAAAGCCGCGCTTCTTCTTCTCCCGAAATCGGACGTACTTTGAGACCGCATCGGCGTTCGACCGCCTCTACGAACGCGGGGCCGTTCTCGGCTTCGCGTACCGCTGCTGTCGCAATTGCCGTTACGTCGTCGACACCCATTGCATGCATCAAGACCGCGAAACGCTGCAACGAATCCAAAGCCAATTTGACGCCGTCCGGATTCAAACGGCCGGTGCTGTCGATGCCGCGTCCGAGCCCGCAGAGAACTTTTTCGTTGAATACGGGTACCGCAACGCGCCGGGCTGAATCGTACACGACCAGTCGGACAGAGTTCGATCCGACATCGATCACGGCGACCGGAAGTTCGTCCAACTGCGTGTTCAACGATCGACCGCGGGTAATCACACCGGTCACGTCGTCAGGCCCTATCCGTTGGATATGACATTTTGAACAAACCCGCCCACACCGATTCGGCGATTTTTCGTCTCGACGTTCGTTCGATCATTTCGTTCACTGACAAGTCTCCTCGGCGAACAAAAAGAACCGTATAGCCCGTCACCGTTAATATAGTGTGATTCGCGGCTACAACCCGGTCGCGGTCAATTTGCCGCGCCGTGCGGCTACATCGTGCTGTTAAAGCTTCCGCCATCCATCAAAAGGTTTTGCCCGGTCATGAAGCCGGCATGTGCGCCGCAGAGAAAGGCGCAGGATTCGCCGAACTCGTAGGGGTCCCCCACCCGTCCGGCCGGGTTCTCCGCCGAACGGCGCACGAGCATCTCGTCGTAGCTGACACCGGCATTGTCGGCCTGTATCTGGACGTTGCCCCGGAACCTGTAGGTATCGAAGGGCCCGGGCAGTAGATTGTTGATCGTGACGTTGTGACGTACCGTTTTCCGCGACAGGCCGGCAACAAATCCGGTAAGGCCGGCGCGCGCGCCGTTCGAAAGTCCGAGTATTTCGATCGGCGACTTCACCGCGGCCGAGGTGATGTTGACGACTCGGCCGAACTTACGCTCGATCATGCCGTCGACCGTCGCTTTGATCAGGAAAATCGGCGTGAGCATGTTCGCATCGACGGCGGCTATCCAATTTTCCCGGTCCCAGTTACGGAAATCGCCGGGCGGCGGACCACCCGCGTTATTGATCAGAATATCCGGTTCAGGGCACGCGGAAAGTACGCTGTCTCGGCCTGCATCGATCGTAATATCGCACGCGACGGCCGTCACCGTCGCGCCGGTTTCCCGGCGGATATCTTCCGCGGTCGCTTCCAGCGTCTCGGCGGTGCGCGCGTTAATCACAAGTTCCACGCCTTCGCGCCCGAGCGACATGGCGCAGGCCCGGCCGAGACCTTTCGATGCGGCGCAGACGATGGCCTTGCGGCCGGCAATACCCAAATCCATTTTCTAACTCCCCTTCCGTGTTTCTTCGAGTTCCGCCATGACGTCGCGCGCCAGGGGAATGGTAATCCCGCGGTGTGCCGAGAGCGCCGAACGGTCCAAAGCCGTTACCAGGCGCCGCGCCGACGCGAACGTCCGCTCCATTCGCGCGAGGACGTAAGCAAGCACTTCGCCGTCAATCTGTATCTGGCGATCGGCAAAAAGTTTTATCAAAATTGCGCCGAGCAACGCATCGTCCGGCCGCCCGATCGCAACGGCCGGTGCCGCGGCCAAGCGGGACCGAAGGTCGGCCAAACCAACCGACCAGCGCGCCGGCGCTACCCGGCAGGTAATGAGAAGGTGTCCCCGAGCTTCCGCGACCATGTTGTAAAGGTGCAATAAACTTCGTTCTTCGATCCCGGCGCCGGCGTCGTCGACGATCAGGTTGCGCGATTGAGACAAAAGTCGGTCCGGTGAAGTTTCGGCGAGTTGCTCCGCGGGAACGAACTGCGCATCGCTGCGGTTCCCCCAAATATGTGCCAGATGCGTTTTACCGCAGGCGCCGGGTCCGTGAACGGCAAGCGCCGGGCCGGACCAGTCCGGCCAGCGATCGAGCCACGCCACCGCATCGCTGTTGCAACGCGCGATAAGAAAATGCTCTACGCCATGTGCCGCGCGGTGTCCCAGGTCGAAGACAAGCTGCTCGTTCACGCGCCCGGGCCTCCTTCATCCTCACCGTCGGTCAGGGAGCCGGCGCGATACATGGGACTGTCGAGATATTGGTCAAGGATAAATCGCGCCAGGACGCCGATCACCGCCATGATCGGAACCGCCAACATGATGCCCAGAAAGCCGAAGAGACTGCCGCCGGCCAACAGGGCGAAGATGATCCATACCGCATGGAGCCCGACCCTGTCGCCAACAAGCTTGGGCGTCAGGAAATTTCCCTCGACGACTTGTCCGACCGCAAATACCGAAGCAACCATGAGTACCGGAACCCACTCGCCGAACTGCGCGATCGCGATACCCACCCCGGCGGCGAACCCGAAGAGCATACCGAAATAGGGAACGAAAGATATCAACCCTGTAACGAAACCGACGATCATTCCGAAATCCAGACCGATGACTGAAAGACCGATCGCGTAAAATATGCCGAGCAGGATGCAAACCATGGCCTGGCCTCGTGCGAACCCGGCCAATGTATCGTCGATTAACTGGACTTGTCCGCGGATCATCTCGGCCCGGTCTTGCGGTAGCCAGCCATCGATTCTTTCAACGATACGATCCCAATCCCTAAGTAAATAGAAGGTAACCACCGGGGTGATGACCGCCAACGACAACAGCGACAACAGCGATCCGATACCGCTGATCAAATGATTGGCAAGTCCCGCCGCGTAGGAAAGGGCTTGCTTGGACGCCGACGCGAAAACACCTTCCAGCTGGCGCATTTGTTCTTCCGCAAGACGGCTTTCAGCCAACCTCATTAAAAAATCCGCTTTCTCACGCAGTGCCGAAAAATACACCGGGATGCGATCGGCGAAATGAATCAGCTGCGCAGAAACAAGCGGTATCAACAGCATGAGCACGGCGACCAAAAGCGCGAAAAACACGAATGTGATGAGACTGGTCGCAACAGTTCGCGAACAGCCCATCGCTTCGAGCCTGTCGCACGCCGGATCGAGAAAGTACGCGATGGCCATGCCTGCCACGAACGGCAAAAGCGCGTCGCCCAAAACGACGAGCAGGGCAATGAAAACGGCGAAACCGACAAGCCATGCGGCGGCCTGTTGGCGCGCCGTCATCTTCCCTTCTCAAATTGGCTGTCCGGCGTGACCCTATCGCCGGCACGCCGCCATTTCGGGTCGACCCGCAGACCGAACACCCAGCGGCCCAGGTAGGCGAGACCCGACAACACAGTCGTCAGGCCGACGAGATAGGCGAGCAGCGGAAGCGTACCGAAATCCGGCACTCCGGCACCCAGCTTGCCGAGAAGAACACCAATCAAAAGTATCTGCATTAACGTGTTGAGCTTACTGATTAGAAAGGGCCGCATTTCGATCGGTCGGTCCAAGGTATGAAACAAAAGCAAACCGCCGATGATCAACACGTCGCGAAAGACGACCAAAATGACCAACCAGGTATTGATGTGCCCCGCCTGCCCCAAAGTGACATAGGCGCTCACCAAGAGCGCTTTGTCGGCGATTGGATCCAAGTAGGTTCCCAATTTGGTGACGCAGCCAAATCGCTTAGCGATGAACCCATCCAACGCGTCCGAAACGCCCGCGATGACAAATACCCAAAATGCCGCGGTCATTTCGCCTTTAATGATCAGCCAAACAAGTAACGGAACCGCGAGTATCCGCGTTAACGTAATCAAGTTCGGAATATTTCCAGCGATGGAGTTTCGGTACATGCGGCTAGCGGCCTGCGCCCGAACGTAGCGTCCAAACCGCCTTATCCGCCGAATATTCCAGGTCCAACTCGCTTTGCGCCATGGCCAGCCGGAGTTGGTCGGCGCTGCCGAGATAAGCTATTTCGACATCTGCCCGATCGATGGACAGCTGCAGAACCGCGATCTCTTTCAGCGCAGCAATCCCCCCCAAGCGATTTCGTATGGACAGCCAATCACCCAGGCTACCGATCGGCACACGAACGACGATGCGCTGCTCAACGCTTTCCTCCAATATGTTTTTCTGTTTCCAGGCGTCCACAGCGTCGCGAACGATGCTCCGAGCCGCTTCGGTCAGCAAAGCGTCGCGGGCGCTATCCGCTTTCGCTTCGAACCGCCGGAATTCCGTTTGATCGTTGCTGTTGCCGCCGAAACGAGACGTTGCGACTTCGACCCGCAATATTCCAAAGGCTTGGTCGACAACCAAGGAAGCGACGACCACCATGGTTTCGCCAGAACCGTATCGTGCGGCGATTTCGGACAGTGTCTTCTTGTCGCCGAGTACCGCTTCTTCAGCGCTGATAATAGATACATCGGAAAGGTCGCCGACAGGTAGCAGGAGCGGCAGCAATCCATCCATTCGGCCAAGCCGCGACCAGACCGCGAACCAAGGGTTCGTGTCTTCCCAAAGAACGGTCGATCCCGCCGTTTGAAACACGGGTAGAACGAGGACCGGCCGGCTCGCGGTTTCGGCGAACGGTATCTTCGCATCGCGTAAAACCTTGCGCACTCCGTCGCCTTTAAACCTTACCGTCAAGGAAGCAAGATAGCGCCCACCGCCGAATTTCTCGCTGTCGACGGAATAATCTCGGAGCAGCGCAATAACCGCGGACCGTTCGAGCTCAGGCAAACGGTCATGGTTGCGCCTCAAAGCGAGGCGTTCAAACA
>JAKZTB010000173.1:0-18304 GCA_047517345.1 Alphaproteobacteria bacterium | reverse complement strand
GCCGCGCAGCCCTCGGCCCGGCTGCGGCTCGGCGCAATGGTGTTCTGCATTCCGCTCTATCACCCTGTCCGCCTGCTGGAAGAGATCTGCATGCTCGATCAGATCAGCCAAGGCCGGTTGGAGCTCGGGATCGGCCGCGGGATATCGCCGATCGAAGGCGATTTCTTCGGCGTCGACGCGGACGAGGCCCCGGCACTCTATCGCGAAGGGTTCGACCTCATTCTGGCCGGCCTGGCGGGCGGCGAGTTGAACTTTTCCGGCGAACACTACCGGGTCGCGGACATGCTGATGATTCTGGAACCCAAACAGCGGCCGCATCCGCCGCTCTGGGTCGGTATCGGCGCGCCGGACAGCGCGGCCTGGCCGGCGCAAAACGATATCAACATCATCTCCAATGTCGGCGCCGGGCGCATGCGAAGCATTACCGACCGCTACCGGCAGGAATGGCACGGCGAGGACCCTGACAACGCGCCGTTGATGGGCCTGACACGGCACATCGTGATCGCGGAAGACCGCAACGAGGCGTGGGACATCGCGCGACGGGCCTATAAGCCGTGGCGCACCGCCTTCATGCGGCTTTGGGACCGGGCCGGCATCCCGCTGCCGAACTTCACCCTGCCGCTCGCCTTCGACGACTTCGCTGCGGAAAGCAAAGCGATTGTCGGGACGCCAGGCGAGGTCGCCGCGGAAGTGCAGCGGCAGATCGCCGAAAGCGGCATCAATTATTTCCTATGCCGTTTCGCGTTCGGCGACGTCACCCTGGACGAGGCGACCCGGTCGCTCGACTATTTCAAGGCGCACGTGATGGACGCGGCCGGGTAGCGCTTTTCATTGAGCATGTCAGATTGACTGGCGGATACTTCAGACGATTCACCGTCCACCCCCACCCTAGCCCTCCCCCATCAAGGGGGAGGGGAAGTTTTGAGACATCCCTATATGTCCCTTCCCCCCTTGCGGGCTGAAATGTCCATCAGAGGCATTTCAGGGTTAGGATGGGGGGGTAGCTACACCCTAAAGCTCGCCGCCTTCGCGGTGGTCGAGCGCTTCAAGCACCTTCGGCGGCGACATCGGCAGCGTGTCCATGCGCCGGCCGACCGCATTGGCGATGGCGTTAGCCACCGCGGCCATGGTCGGGCAGATATTGACCTCGCCGACGCCCTTGACGCCGAACGGGTGGTTCGGGTTCGGCACCTCGACGACGATCGTCTCGATATTCGGCAGGTCGGACGCGACCGGGATGCGGTAGTCGAGGAAGCCGGCATTAGAGAGACGGCCGTCATCGTCGTAGATGTATTCCTCGTTGAGCGCCCAGCCGATGCCCTGGACGACGCCGCCCTGCATTTGACCCTCGACATAGCCCGGATGAATGGCCGTGCCGGCGTCCTGGGCGACGACGAAACGCAGCACCGTGACCTTGCCGGTGTCGGGGTCGACCTCGACGTCGCAGAACGAGGTCGCGAAACCCGGCGCCTGTCCACCGGCAGCGAGTGCATTGGACGAACCGATGGGGCCGCCCGTGGCGCCCGCCTTGGCCGCAATGTCCTTCAGCGACAAGGGGTCGAATTCGCCGACATTGCTGCCCGCAGGTTTGGCGTGGCCGTCTTCCCAATGGACGCCCTCGACATCGACGTCCCAAATCTTCGCCGCCCGTCCGCGCAACTCGACGATGATTTTTTCGCAGGCGCCGATGACCGCCAGGCCGCTGGCGTAGGTCACGCGCGACCCGCCGGTGACATGGGTATAGGGCACCGAGGTGGTGTCGTTGACCGTGGCGCGGACCTGGTCGTATTCGACGCCCAGCGTCTCCGCCGCCATGATCGCCATCGAGGCGCGGGAACCGCCGACATCCGGGCTGCCTGTCGCGACGACGACAGTGCCGTCGGCGTTGACATAGGCGGTCGCCCCCGACTCGCCGGCGCCGTTGAACCAGTATCCCGACGCCACGCCGCGGCCCTGGTTGGGACCCAATGGCGTCTTGTAGTCGGGATGGTCCAGGATCGCCTGCACGGTCTCGCTATAGCCCTCATGGGACATGGCATTGCCCGCAATCATCGGATCGCCGGTATGGATCGCGTTCTTGAGACGGAACTTGCCCGGCTCCATGCCGATTTTCTTGGCCAGAATGTCAAGCGTACTTTCCACCGCAAAGTTCGAAATCGGCGACCCCGGCGCCCGGTAAGCCGCCGCCTTGGGCCGGTTGCAGACGACGTCGTAGCCGGTGGTCTTCTGGTTGGGGATGTTGTAGATCGCAAACGAGCACAGGCAGCCATTCATCACCGGCGAGCCCGGAAAGGCGCCCGCCTGGTATTTGTACTCGCCCTCGGCCGCCGTGATCGTGCCGTCCTTCTTGGCGCCGATCTTGACCTTCATATAGGCCCCGGAGGTCGGACCGCTCGCCTTGAACACCTCCTCGCGGGTCATGTTGATGCGGACCGGATGGCCGGACTTGCGCGACAGAACGACGGCGACCGGCTCGACATAGACCACCGTCTTGCCGCCGAACGCGCCGCCGATTTCCGCCGGGATGACCTTCAGGTCGCCAAGCGGCATGCCGACGATCTTGGCGACCAGGTTGCGCACCACGAAATGGCCCTGACTCGCGCTCCACAGCTCGGTCTGTCCATCCGCGTCGCAGCGCGCGAGCGTGGCATGCGGCTCGATATAGCCCTGGTGCACCGCCACCGTGCGGTATTCCTTCTCGACGATCTCGTCGGCTTGCGCGAAGCCTTCCTCGATATCGCCGATCTCGAACCCGATGATCTTGGAGACGTTCGACGGCTTGGTCGGCGCCGGCTCCACCTCGCGGGTGATCATGTCCTCGAACAGCAGCGGCGCGTCTTCCGCCGCCGCCGCTTCGACATCGATGACATGCGGCAGCACTTCGTAATCGACCGCGATCAGCGCGCAGGCCTGCGCCGCCACCGTCGGGTCGGTCGCCGCCACCGCGGCCACCGCGTGGCCTTCGTAGAGCGCCTTCTCGCGCGCCATGATGTTGCGGGTGACGTGCCAGAGATTGGCCTGAACCCTCGGCGGTCCGACATAGGCGAAATTCTGTTCCGGCAAATCGGCCGACGTCATCACCGCCTTGACGCCCGGCAGCGCCTCGGCCTTCGAGGTGTCGATCGACTTGATCCGCGCATGTGCATGCGGGCTGCGCAGAACCTTGCCGTACAGCGTACCGGGCAACACATAGTCATTGCCGAACTTTGCCATGCCGGTCACCTTCGGGACGCCGTCCGGGCGGATTTGGTTGGTGCCGACCCACTTATGCGGTTTAACGATCTCGTTCATCTGCAGCCCTCTTCAAATAGATATCCACCTCAATGCGTTGTTCCGCCGAAGAAAGAAGCGGGCTCAAATCCGCGTTCCGCCCTCACCGAGTCGTCGCGATAGAGGAGATTGGGTTTGTAATCTTGCGCTAAGTTTAGCGCCGCGGGAAGCCGCCACGCAAGCCAGATATGCCGGCGTGACCTGCATGAGCGGACAATTGGCCAAATTCAGCGCACCGGAAACAGCACCGCCATGAAGTCCTTCGCCATGCTGGACAGGTCTTCGGGACTGGCGCCGATGCGCGCGCGTGCGGCAAAACTATGCGTGACCGAGATTATCATGGACGCAAGAGCCCGCGGGTCCGCGTTTTGCGATAACTGGCCCTGTTCCCGCGCGTCTATAAATCGATCTGTAATAACGCTGTCGGTTTCGGAAAACATCGCTGAGAGTTTCCGGCGTACCTGCGCGTCCTCTTCCGCCTCCTCCGCCGCAACGGACGCAATCAAGCATCCCTTCGGTCCATCTTTCGAGGTGACGCAGCGAATGGCCGTTTCGAAAAAAGCCGCAACGCCATCGGTAATCTCCGCCTCACTGTAAAGCGCTACCGCGGGTTGGCAGCCAAGCGTGCCGGCATAACGGTCGATCACTTCCAAGAACAGATCGTGTTTATTGCCGTAGGTCGCATAGAGACTCGGCCGGCTGATGCCCATCGCCTCGGTGAGATCATCCACGGACGCGCCGCTGTAGCCCTTGGCCCAAAATGTGGTAACGGCGCGGTCGAGGGCGGCGTCGCGGTCGAACGTTCGCGGGCGGCCCCTGGGCCGGGAAGAATTTTTATTCATACTGATCGGTACATAATTGTTGACAGATATTCGCCGCGCACAATATGTACCGAATAGTTAAAAAAACAAGGGTACGTTCCAACCGAATTTCATTCGGTTCGTGTGCCACTCGAACAATCCTGAAACCCGAGATGGAGGGGTAATTCACCATGGTCAAAATCAAACAGCTCGCTGTTGCGGGGCTAACCGCGCTTTTGTTCCTGGTACCGGCCTTCGCCGAACAAGCGGCGGCGGAAAACACCTTGAAGGTGGCCGATGGCGTCTACCGTTATGCCCCTGGAAATAACTATGCCTCCATGTTCGTGGTTACCGCCGAGGGTGTCATCGCCGTTGAACCGGTCAACACCAAGCACGCCGAAGGCCTGCTCAAAGCCATCGGGTCCGTCACCGACAAACCGGTCCGTTATCTGCTGCACAGCCATAATCATTGGGACCATAGCCGCGGCGGTCAGATATTCCGGGATGCCGGCGCTAAAATCCTGGCCCACAAGGAAGCCTACGATTGGATGAAGGCGAATCCACACCGCGGCATGGTGCTGCCCGATGAAAGCTGGAACGGCAAACGCAAGGATATCACGCTCGGTGGCACCACCGTCGAAATGCACTATATCGGCATGAGCCACGGCCTCGGCATGACCGTATTCCGGGTGGCGCAACAGAAGGTCATCTATATCGCCGACGTGGTCACGCCCAAGCGCGTCCTGTTTACCATCGTACCGGACTTCAACATCAATCAATGGAAGCGGGCGCTTTCGGAGATCGAGACGCTGGAATTCAACCAGGCCATCTTCTCGCACAAAGGAAACAGTACCCATATCGGGGCCAAATCCGATGTCATCGAGGGCAGGGAATTCATTCAGTATCTGCAGGGTGCGATCGTCGCCGAATTCAAGAAGGGAACGAACTTCAGGAAAATTCCCAATGTCGTAAAGTTGCCCAAATACGAAAAGTGGGCGATGTACGAGGATTGGCTGCCAATGAACACCTGGCGGGTGATGCTGGACATGTATATGGGGCCGTTCCCCTGGCGGCCCGCGGCCGAATTCGAGAAATAGGTCTGCTCTCGGAACATACCGATGTGCCTCCGAGCCACAATCGGGGCACATCGGGACCGTTCGCTCCCAACTCGGCATGCTCGTGCTCGACACGAGCTTCAATGTCTCAACCTCGTGGCTCTAATAAAAAGTCGAGCCTTTTCAGCCTGAGTACTCGGGTCATGTGTGGACGGCTCCCCTTTGGCAAGAGTTTGTTTGATGTTGGTGCAAGTTGGTCGGGTGCAGTCATGCAGCCGGGCCTCTCGCCGCGTACGGCGGAGACGCTGGACAAGTTGGGTGTCACGATCGTCCCCGTAGAGTACGAGAAGGTGTTCCTCGGCGGCGGCGGCATCCACTGTTCCACCTCGCCCCTCGTCCGCGACCCGGTCGACTGATCTGCGGCGATGTCCTAAGCTTTCCCATTCGAGACGGAGCAGAGGGAGGCGGCAATGGCGCAGCACGCGAACATTCTTTCCCAAGCCGAGGTCGAGGCCTTCAGACAGGATGGGGTCGCGGTGCCGGATTTCCGGCTGCCGGCGGACAGGTTGGAACGGCTGCAGAGCCTCGCCGAAAATCTGATCGCGGACAATCCGGAAATGGGCGACGAGCCCATGGTCTCGCCGCACGTGCCCGGCTCCGGCATCCAGGGAGTCAAGAGCGACCCGGCCTGGATCGAGATTCCGACATTTCCGCCGATCCTCGACATGGTGGAACAGTTGATCGGCCCCGACGTGATCCTGTGGGGCACCACCCTATTCCACAAGCCGGTCGACGAGAAACGCGTCGTGCCGTGGCACCGGGACGGCCGCTACTGGCCGATCAAGCCGCTGGCCACGACTTCGGTGTGGATCGCCGTCACCGACACGACGGTGGAGAATGGCTGCCTGCGGGTCGTCCCCGGCTCGCATGCCGCGAAAGACATCGGCGAACATTTTCGCGACCACAGCGACGACGTAACCATACCCGAAACCCTACAACCCGACCAGTTCGACGAAAGCCAGGCGCGCAATATCGAACTGCAGGCAGGGCAAATGGTGATCTTCGATGTCTATATGGCGCACGGGTCGCAAGCCAACCGCAGCGGCAGGAAACGGGTCGGTTATGCGTTACGCTATATGCCGGCGACCAGTCATTTCGACCACCACGACATCCCGATCGCGGATTCCCGCGGTTCGGCGCATCACACGCGGCCGCTGATCCAGGTCCGCGGCACCGACCGGAGCGGCAAGAACGATTTCACGATCGGTCATCCGCAATATTGATGCCCGTTGCTATTCTCTTTCGCCCCTAGAGCAGATCGGGGTTAGTTGGAATCGCTTTTGGCGATCCAACAACCGCGTGAATCTGCTCTATATTATTGAAATAGATCGGATTCACAGTCTTATCCGAACCCATAAAATGGGTGCGACCAAACCTGATCCGATCTAGTCCATGTCCAGCGGCCAGACCGGGCGGCGGACGTTTTCGTAAGTGAGGCTCTTCAGGTTCGGCGTCGCCAGTCCGAGCGCGTCGACCAGCAAGATTTCGCGCGCGATCGGGCCGAAGGCGCCGCGGAAATGGTGCGCCGATTTGACCGCGACGATCTGTTTCTCCTCCGGATCGATACCCTGCGACCGGAAGATGGCGAGATCGAGGACCTGTAGCCGGTTCGACGAGATGATGACGTCGATGCCGCCGATCTGCAGGATCACCGTCGGGCCCATAGAGTTGCGCATGCCGGTCGCCATCGGCCCTTCATAGGTGAAACCGCCCTCGGAAATAGCGATTACCTCGCCGACCACCTCGAGCGGCGGCACGAAGCCGGGGTCGATCTTGCCGCCGAGTTCGATCTTGACCTCGCCCCTCACGCCGGCGCGCTGGCAGTCCTTTACGGCCTCCGGATCGGCGATCGTGCCGAAGGTCGCGTCCTGCAAATCCGCCGCGATCATGCCGGCCAGAAGGGTCGGGTTGTCGCCATAGCTGCCGCCGCCGGGATTGTCGCTGAAGTCCGCCAGCACGACCGGCTTGTCGCCCGTACCAGCCGCCTTGACCCGCACCATCGCATCGTCGACCGAAAGATGCCGAATCGTGACATTGGCGCGTTCGTCCCAGACCGTGTCCATCAACGACTCGGCGATCGCGCGCGCGCGATCCTCGGCACCTTTACCGTAGGTTACCGTAACCGACGGTCCGGCCCATTCGATGTCCGCCCAGGGGAAGCCGCCATTGACGCTGACGTCGATGATGCCCGTCTCTTTGCCGTGCGTTCCGCAGCGCTTCAACAGACCGACCATGGGGCCGTCCTGGCTGCGGCCGTGATTGGCCCCGTCTATCTGCGGCCGCCGCGCGACCAGGCATCGCGGCGCCGTCTCGCCACTCATCGCCGCCTGCAGCGCTGCCGCGGCGCGTTTTCCTGTCGCGTAGGTATCAACATGGGGATAGGTGCGGAAACTGAACAGCCCGTTGGCGTTCCGCGCCATCGCCTCGGTCACGTTGGCGTGCAGGTCGAGCGAGACGCAGATCGGCACGTCGGGCCCGGCCTTGTCGCGGATCGCCTTGAGCAGCGCGCCCTCGCCGTCCTCGTCGACCTCCGTCACCATGGCGCCGTGCAATGCGAGCAGGATGCCGTCGAAGGAACCGTCGACGGCCGCCAGCAATTCGCCGCTGAGATAGTCCCAGGCCTCGCGCGTCACCTTGCCGGAGGGCACCGCATTCGCAGCGATCACCGGGACCATGTCCCAGCCGTTCTCCGCCGCCGCGTCGAAATGCGCCGCGACCTCGGAATTCGTGCCGAGATACACCGGCGCGATTTCATCGCCTTTATAGAGACCCCGAGACCGGTAGGCCTCAAGATCGGTCAGCAGTTTGCTGAACGTATTGGTCTCATGTTTGATCGAGGCGCTGAGGACACGCTTTCCCATGAGGGGCTCTCCGGGATATGGTTAATTTCGGTGACCGGCACATACGAAACGGCGTCCCCTCCTGTCAAGCGGTCAGGCCGGCGAAATCGGGGACCGGGCGCGCCGTGCGGGGATCGGTCGCGAACAGCCGCTCCAGCGACTTGGCGACACCGATGACGAAACGATCGTCGTAATGCCGGCCGCAAATCTGCAGCCCGAAGGGCGTGCCGGTCGGCTCCAGCCCGCAGGGGATCGCGGTGACCGGGTTGCCGGGAATGGTCAGACCATAGGTCAGCGACAGCCACTTGACGTAGTTGTCGAGCTTCTCGCCGTTGATTTCGTCGCAATAGAGCTGCTCGACCGGGAATGGCGGCACCGGGACCGTCGGCGCGATCAGGATATCGACATCGTCGAAAAAGGTCTCCATGTGCCGATACAGGTTGCTCTGTTCCTGCGTCGCCCACGCGATATCGTCGGCCGACATTTCCAACCCGGCTTCGTAGTTCGACCGCACGTTCGGACCCAGCGCGTCGCGGTTGTTCCGATAGTTGGCACGGTGGTTGGCGAGGAAGATCTGGCTGCGCAGAATCCAGTTGGTTCGGTCCACGGTGCCCAGTTCGGGGTCGCGTGCCGCGCATTCCTTGAAAGCGGATTTGAAAATGCCGACCCGCTCGCGGAAGGTGGCGCGGATCCGCTCGTCGACCGGCGCGAAGCCGAGGTCCTCCGACACTGCCACCTTGAGCGTGCTGAGGTCGACCTCCTCGATCGAGGCGTAGTCGGCCGGATCCATCGGGGCGGAAAGCGGATCGATCGGGTCGTGGCGCACGATCGTCGAATACATCAGCACCATGTCCTCCACGGTGCGCGCCATCGGCCCCAGCACGCTGAAAGTGGTATAGCCGAAACTGTGTTTCTCGTTCGGCACGATGCCCGGCGTGCTGCGATGGGAAACCACGCCGCAGAACGCCGCCGGAATACGCAGGCTGCCGCCGGAATCGGAGCCGGTGGCGATCGGCATCATGTTGGTCGCCAGCGCGACCGCCGAGCCGCCCGACGAGCCGCCGCAGATACGCTTCGGGTCGAACGGGTTGCCGGTCGCGCCCCAGACTGGGTTCGTCGTGTTGGCGCCTGCGCCGAATTCCGGCGTGTTGGTTTTACAGAAGACGATGGCGCCGGCGTCGCGCAACTCGGCCACCAAACTATGGTCGGCGTCGGGCACATTGTCCTTGAACAGAGGCGAGCCGTGCGTCGTCAGCAGCCCCTCGGTGTCGAGCAGGTCCTTCACGCCGAGCGGAAGCCCATGCAGCGGGCCCAGCGGATCGCCGCGCTGCACCGCTTCTTCCGCCGCCTTCGCCTCGTCGCGCGCCCGGTCGAAGCAGGTGCCGCAGATCGCATTGACCGCCGGGTTCACCGCCTCGATCTGCGCGATGCAGGAATCCAGCAGTTCGACCGGCGAAAGCTGCTTGTCGCCAATCAGGTTGCGGGCGTCGGTCGCCGTCAGGTCGCACGGTTTGGTCATCGGTGATCTCCTGCTGGATAGAATTTTATGCGGCGGCGCGCCACGCCGGCGGCGTCTCGCCCAAATCCCAAAACAATCCGGTCATCAGCTGCAGCCCTTCGCGCGCTACGGTCGCCAGCATGTGTTCGTTCGGTGCGTGCTGCGAGCAGGACGCGTAGGAGTGCGGTACCCAGACCGTCGGCATGCCGAGCACGTCGGCGAACACATCGTTCGGCAGCGATCCGCCGAGGCTGGGCAGCACCGCCGGCTCCTTACCCGTCGTCGCCTGAATCGAGGCCACCGCCCATTGCACCCATTCATTGTCAGGATCGAGCCGCGTCGCCATCATGTAGCCCTTCTTCGCCGGCTCGACCTGGACCATGCCGAACCCGCGCGCCTCGAAATGGCGGCGCAAGGCGGGCATAAATTCCTCCGGATCGACACCGACCGTGAACCGCACCTGGCAGGTCGCCGTCGCGCGCGGTGGAATCGCGTTGACCGGATTTTCCGGATTTCCGGTCTTGAAGGCGAGCACCTCGAAACTATTCCAGGCGAAGACCTTCTCCGCGCCGGTCAGGCCGGGCTCGCCCCAGTCCGGATCGATCTCCGGCGCCCCCTCGCCGCCGTCGATGACCAGATTGTGCACGGCGTTGCGTACGGATTCCGGTATATCCGGCGGCCGCCATTCGGGCAGGTATATCTCGCCCGTCGCGCTGGTGATGCTGGCGATGGCGTGCGCCATGATGATGCCCGGGTTGGCCAGCAACCCGCCCCAATTGCCGGAATGATGGCCGCCCTCGCGGAGATCGACGGTGAGGTCGAAATTATAGGCGCCGCGCGCGCCGAGGAAGATCGTCGGCCGATGTGGGCTCAGGCGTGGCCCGTCGGAACAGATCAGCACATCGGCGGCGAACAGTTCCTTGTTCTCCTCACAGAGCTGTTTCAGCCCCGGCGAACTTGTCTCTTCGCCCGTCTCAATCAGCAGTTTTGAGTTGAAACCGAGCGACCCTCGGGTTTGCAGTGCGGCGTCGAGGGCTGCGATGTTGATCGTATGCTGGCCCTTGTTGTCTGCGGTGCCGCGGCCATAAAGCCGGTCGCCTTCCTGGGTCAGTACCCAGGGCGACAGACCTTCGCGCCATTGATCGTCGTACCCCAGCACCACATCGCCATGACCGTAGGTCAGGACAGTCGGCAGGTCGTCGGCCTCGTGACGTTCGGCCAGCAGGAACGGTCCGGCGCCCTCTCGCGGATTTTCTAGGATACGGCAGCTGTAACCCATCCGTTCGAAGGTCGGCTGCATTTCGTCGGTCAGGTAGCCGTACAGCACGTCCATCCGTTCCGGGTTCTGACTTTCCGTCGGAATTGCGACTCGGCGGCTCAGATCTTCGACGAATCCACCCTCATCGAAATAAGTTTCGATCGTCGCTATCGCGTCGCTACGGCTCATTTGATTTTCCTTATCTACTAGGAGCCTGTCCGAGTAATGCTTATGAACTGCATCGACCGGAGAGGCGTATTCGCAAGGGTTTGGGACGTCGTCCGGCGCCGCTCGCGATGCCCCCGGCATCGCCACGCGACACCCTCCTAGCCCAAGCCCTTGAGAAAACGGTGCAGTCTATAAGCATTACCCGGACAGGCTCCTAGGGGTGCCGGGCTCGCCCAGATCCCAATACAGGCCGGCCATCAGTTGGATTGCGTCACGCGCCTCGCTCAACAGGATGTGCTCGTTGGGCGCATGCTGCGAGCAAGCGGCATAGGAATGCGGGATCCAAATCGTCGGCAGGCCCAACGTGTCGGAGAACAGATCGTTGCAGATCGATCCGCCGAGCTGCGGCAGCACGGCGGTCGCCTGACCGGAGGTTCGTTCGATCGAAGCGGCGGCCCAACGCACCCACGGATTGTCCGGCTCGGTGCGGCTCGCGGTGAAATCGATCGCGTTGCCGGGCGGCGGCGGCGCAATCTCCACAATCCCGAAACCTTGTTCGTCGAGATGACGGCGCAGCGCCGGTAGAAACGCGTCCCGCTTCGAGCCTTGAATGAAGCGTATCTGACAATGCGCGTGCGCCCGCGGTGGAATGGCGTTGACCGGATGTTCCGGGTTACCGGTCTTGAACGCCAGCACCTCGAAACTGTTCCAGCCATAGACCTTCTGCGCGGGATTAAGATCGGCTTCGCCCCAACCGGGATCGATTTCCGGTGCGTCCTCGCCGGCTTCGACCTTGATGTCGGCGAGCAGGGCGCGGGTCGAATTCGACATCGGCTCCGGCAGCCATTCGGGAATGCGGATCTTGCCCGTCTCCGAGACGATGGTCGACAGCGCGTGTGCCAGGATGACGCCGGGATTGGACAACAGCCCGCCCCAATTGCCGGAATGATGGCCGCCTTCGCGCAGATCGACGACAAGATCGAAATTCTTCGCCCCGCGCGCGCCGAGGAACAGGGTCGGGCGGTCGGGGGACACCCGTGGCCCGTCCGAGGCAATGAACACGTCGGCGGCGAAGGCGTCCAAGTTGGCCTCGATGATCTCCGCCAGGCCGGCCGACCCGTTTTCCTCGCCCGTCTCCACCATGAATTTGCAGTTGAAATCAAGCCTCCCACGCGCCTCCAATGCGGCCGCCATGGCGCACATGTTCAGCGTATGTTGGCCCTTATTGTCGGCCGTACCGTGGCCGTATAGCCGATCGCCGCGCTGCGTGATCGTCCAGGGGTCGAGCCCTTCGTACCACTGGTCGGCATAGCCCAGGATGACATCGCCATGGCCGTAGCCGAGCACCGTCGGCAGCGCGGGATCCTCGATCCGCTCAGCCAGCAGGACCGGTCCACCGCCGGCGACCGGATTGTCGAAGATCGTGCAACTGTGGCCCATCGCCTCGAAGGCTGGTTGGATTTCTTCGTCGAGATAGCGCCGCAGATCGGGCAGCCGGTCCGGATTCTGGCTTTCCGTCGGGATCGCCACGCGGCGGCGCAGTATGTCGAGGTATTGGCCATCGTCGAAGCACGCAAGCGCGCCCGCGATCGCCGCTTCGCGGGTCATGACGCGGCGCGCTCCGCCTCGCTATACAGGTGGCATTCGACGCAGGCATCATTGATCATGGTCGGCGCCGGCGCGTTTTGACTGCAGACGGGCATGACGTCGACGCAGCGCGGATGGAAGGTACAGCCGGACGGCGGTTCGAGGGGATTGGGGAAGGTCGCGCCAAGATGCGTATCCGGCACGTCGAGCGCCGGATCGGGTGTCAGTACCGACCCTAACAGCGCCTTGGTGTAGGGGTGCTGCGGGCTCCGAAACAAGGCCTGGGATTCCGCTTCCTCGACGACGCGGCCGAGATACATGACGGCGACGCGGGTAGCGATATGCTCGACCACCGCCAGATTGTGGCTGATCACGACATAGGTCAGGCCGAGCTCCTTCTGCAGGTCGAGCAGCAGATTGAGTATCTGCGCCTGCACCGAAACGTCGAGCGCCGAGGTCGGTTCGTCGCAGATCACCACTTCCGGCTTCATGATCAGGGCCCGGCCGATCGCGACGCGCTGCCGCTGACCGCCGGACAGCTGGCTTGGATAGTTGTTGTAGAGCCGGCGCGGCAGACCGACCAGTTCCATCATCTCTTCCGCCTGGCGCTTCCATTGCGCCGGCTCGCCGACCTTGTGGATCCGCAACGGCAGATTGATGATCGAGCCGATCGATTTGCGCGGGTTGAGCGACGAATAGGGATCCTGGAAGATCGGCTGCACGCGGCGCGCCACCGCGATGCGATCCAGACTGGTCAGCGGCTCGCCATCGATCAGAATATCGCCCGAGGTCGGTTTTTCGAGGCCCAGCAGCATGCGCGCCATCGTCGTCTTGCCACAGCCGGACTCGCCGACCAGGCCGAGTACGGAGCCTTTCTCCAGCTTGAACGACACGCCGTTCACGGCATTCAGCGGTATCTTCGGTTTGAACAGGCCCTGCTTGATCGTGAACGTCTTGCGCACGTCGCGCGCTTCGAAGACCGCCGTCATTGTGCCGCCGCCGCGGTATTCCGGGCCTCCAGCTCGGCGGGCAGGACGCAGCGGAAATACCGCCCCTCGCCGAGCCGTTTCTCTCTTACATCCTGCTGGCAATCGACGCGCGCATACGTGCAACGGTCGGCAAACGCGCAGCCCTGAAGGTCGCCCACCAACGTCGGCACGATGCCGGGGATCGATCCCAAATGCTCACCCGGTTTGGTCTTGCCTGGGATCGGGATACAATCGATCAGCCCTTGCGTATAAGGATGCAGCGGTTTCTCGAATATCTCCGCCGCCGTGCCCGTCTCGACTATTTCACCGGCATACATCACCGCGACCCGGTCCGCGGTGCGCGCGACGACGCCGAGATCGTGGGTAATCAGGATCACGCCAATGGAGAACTCCTTCTGCAAGGCCTGAATCAGCAAAAGAATCTGTGCCTGGATGGTCACGTCGAGCGCCGTTGTCGGTTCGTCAGCGATCAGCAGCCGCGGCTCGCACATCAGCGCCATCGCAATCATCACCCGTTGCCGCAAACCGCCCGAAAGTTGGTGCGGATACTGCCCCAACCGGCTCGCCGCGGCCGAGATACCGACCTTCTCCAGCAGGAACACGGCACGGTCCGTCGCCTCGCGCTGGGACACGCGACGGTGCCGAATCATGACTTCGGCGAGTTGGTTGCCGATGCTGTAACTCGGGTTAAGGGACGTCATCGGGTCTTGGAAGATCATCGACATGCGGTCGCCGCGCAGGTCCGACAATTCGCTTTCAGTCAGGTCCAGCAGCGATTTTCCTTCGAGGTCGAGACGGGTCGCCGTTCGACTGGCGGACGAGGGTAGAAGCCCCATCACCGATAGCGATGTCAGCGACTTGCCGCAACCGGACTCGCCTACAATTCCCAGGGTTTCGCCCGCGTCGACGTGAAAGCTGATCCCACGCACGGGATGCAGCATGCCGGAGGGCACCGGAATGTCGATGACCAGGTCTTCGACTGAAAGCAGTCCGCTCAATTGCGATTCTCCGGCGCGGTGATG
Organism: Alphaproteobacteria bacterium; assembly: GCA_047517345.1. Lineage (GTDB taxonomy): Bacteria > Pseudomonadota > Alphaproteobacteria > UBA8366. The sequence continues at coordinate 3,757 of JAKZTB010000173.1, read as the reverse complement.
TCGCGAATACCGTCGCCCAGCAGGTTGATGCACAACACCAGAGAGAACAGCGCAAAGCCAGGGATCGAAATTACCCAAGGCTTAAAGAACATATGGCCCTTGCCTTCGGAAACCATCAAGCCCCAAGACGGCGTCGGCGGTTGCACCCCAAGGCCGAGGAAGGACAACGCCGCCTCCAGAAGGATCGCATGCGCGATCTCCAAGGTCGCTATGACGATCAGCGCGTTGAACACATTCGGCATGATCTCGGTCAGCAGTAGCCGAATGATCGAACAGCCCGCGGCCTCGGCCGCGGCAACGTAATCGAGGTTTCGAATTTGCTGGGTGGTGCTTCGCATGACCACGGCGAAACGGTCCCATATCAGCAACCCGAGCACCCATATCACCACCGACATCGAGCCGCCGATAAGCGCCACCACCACGAGCGCCACGAGTATCACCGGCATCGCCAGTCGGGTCGTGATGATGAAGGTTATCACCATATCGACCTTGCCGCCGAAGTAACCCGCGGCAACGCCGAGCGCGGTGCCGATCACACCGGAAATCAGCATTGCCGTAAAGCCGATCAGTAGCGAGACCTGCGCGCCATACATGGTGCGCGACAGGTAATCGCGGCCGTAGAAATCGGTGCCGAGCGGATGCGCCCACACACCTTTTTCATGCCAAATCGGTGGAATGAACCGCCTCGTGAGTTCTTGGTCGTATGGATCGTATGGCGCCAAAATCGGCGCGGTCAGCGCCATCAGGACGATGAACGCCAGAACGCCGCCACCGATGATGAACCCGTAATGTTTGAACGCGCGCCGGCGCAGCAGCGCGGCTGGCGACGGCTCGAGAATTTCATCCGCGCTGGGCAGCTTGTCGGGCGACGTGCTTATAGACATAGACGTTTCTTCCCTAGTGGACCCGGATCTTCGGATCGAGAAACGCGTTCAGAACATCCGCCAAGAACGTCAGGACGATGTAGAAACACGCGACGGTCAGGACGATCGCCTGCATCATTTCGAAATCGGAACGCTGAATCGATTGCCAGGCGAGGCGCCCGATGCCATGCAATGAAAATATCGTTTCGATGATGATCGAACCGCCCAGCATGAAACCGAGTTGAACCGCCGACAGCGAAACCACGGGAATGATTGCGTTGCGGAGCGCGTGCTTGAACAGAACGACGGGGGGCCGCAAGCCCTTCGCCTTTGCGGTTCGGATATAGTCCGATCCCAGCACGTCCAACATGCCGGCGCGGGTCATCCGCATGATCGCCGGGGTCGCGTAATAGCCAAGCGCGATCGACGGCAGAACAAAATGCAACCAAGTATCGTTGCCGGTAATCGGCAACAGGCGCAGATTGACGCCAAATATGAGAATGAGAATCAATGCGAAAAAGAAACTTGGAAACGCCTGCCCGATCACCGCAATTGTCAGCGCAGTCCGGTCGGTAATCGTGTTCGGCCGCATCGCCGCTAGCACGCCAAGCGGAATAGACAACGCCAATGCAAAAAGCAGCGAGCAGGCGCCCAACATCATCGTGACCGGCGCTTTTTCGGCAACGATCTGCGCAACCGGTCGCTTCAGGTAGACCGATCTCCCGAGATCGCCCTGTAGCGCTTTCGTGGCCCAGGCCCAGTACTGCACGGGGAGCGGTTTGTCGAAGCCGTAATGTTTGCGAACGTATTCTATGTCTTCCTCGGTCGCGGATTCCCCGGCCATGGCCGCCGCCGGATCGCCCGAAAGGCGCAGCAACGTGAAGGTGACGAGCGAGACGGTCACAAGAACAAGCAAGGCCACCCCGAAGCGTTTAAGCGTGTAGAAAAGCATCGCCTACCCCCATGCCCGAGACAAAACGGGACGCGGTCCGTACGGACCGCGTCCCTGAGACTTCGTTCAGACTACTTCCACTTCGCGGTAAAGAAGCGCGGAATTTCATCCGACGTCGGCGTGAAATCGAGGTCGTTTGAGAACACGTAGAACTTGGCGTAGGTAAACAGTGGCGCCCAGCACGCGAGTTCCTGAATGCGGTTCAACGCCTTCGCATAGGCGTCCTTGCGCACCGCGGGATCGGTGTTGGTGTCACCCGTTTCGAGCCATTTTTTCACATCGGGGTCACGGCAGTAATCGTCCTTGCCGTGCTTGAAGAAATGGCTGGTGATGGCCGAAACGTCGTTCATCGAATACGAGCCCCAGGTCATCATGTTCGGCGTGCCGGTACCGTTCCAGACCAATCCGCGCAGCGCTTTGTACTGCATATATTTCAGCGTGGTCTTAATCCCGACTTTATACAGATAGCCCATTACAGCTTCCGTATACTCACGCTGACGGTAGGCGTAGATGTCCGATTCAAATCCGTTCGGGTAGCCGGCTTCCGCCAAAAGTTTCTTCGCCTTGGCCGGATCATAGGGGTATTTCGGCACGTCCTGCGTGCAGCCGAATTGCGACGGGAAACAGGCCGATGCAATCTCCATCGATGCGCCGCCGACGAGATTTTTAGCGATCGCCGTACGGTCGATCGCGTGGGAAGCCGCCTGTCGGACTTTCAGTTTGGTCCAGGGACTGTCCTTGCCGCTGCGGCCCATCTTGTCCATCGACAGATAGCTGATACGCATTGTCGGCGCATTGACCACCTGAACGAGGCCGCTCGCCTTCAACTCTTCGGACTTGTCCTTCGGCACGTCCCAGATCCAGTCTAGGCTGCCGGTCAGCAATTCGGCGACCTGCGCCTCGGGGTCGGAAACCGTGCGGAATTTGATCTTGCCGATTGACGCCTTGCCCTTCGGCCCGTCGAAATAATTCTTGTTGCGCTCAAGCGACATGGATTCGCCGGGCACGAATTCGACGACCTTGTATGGGCCAGTACCGATCGGCGGTATGGTGCCGTAATCCGGTTTGCCGCTCGCGTCTTTCTTTGCCAGTTTCCAGATGCCGGCCGGGAGAATACCGGTCGGCCCGGACAGGTATTGCAGCGCGGCGGGAAACGGCGCCTTCAGATTCAAACGAACCTTGTAATCACCGAGCTTTTCGACGTTTTTGATCCAGCTCACATTGCGCTTGGTGAGAACACCGCTGTCAGGGCTCGAAACATGATTGAAAGTGCTGACCACGTCATCGGCGTTGAATTTCTTGCCGTTGTGGAAGACCACGTCCTTCCGCAGTTCGAACTCCATCGTTACGTCGTCGATCCATTTGTACGACGTCGCCAGAAGCGGACCAATCTCGTTCGTCTTCGGATTGCGGTACAGCAGCGTGTCGAAGGTGTGGAAGTTCATCACCACAATTTCACGCACCTGCTCGTAATAGGGCAACGGCGCATTGATTTCGCGGTCGGTCGACCACACCAAAGTATCGTTGGACTTCCCGGCCAACGCCGGGCTCGCAAGCATCGCGGCGCCGATTGCGACCGCCGATACTGCAATAGGAAAATGTCTTCGCATGATCTGTCAGTCTCCCTGTTTCTATGAAATCCCATGCCGCGCTCCGCGGGAACCGCGAGTGGGTTCCCAAATGCAGATCGCGACAACCATCGCTGATGGGTTCTGACCATCCCGTCGACTGCGTTAGAGACGCATTGATAGCCTTGCCATTCAATCCCTAAGCGCATCCTGGGTCAACCTGCAGGTTAATTGCTGTCAGTAGCACAAGGTATGTCCGGAATGTGTAGCACGCGATATGTCCGGTTTCTTGAAGCGTTCCAAGGAACCGGGGGTATCGATGGATCCGGAGATACGGATTGTGCGCATAGCAGAAGCATTGGGCCGCTATGGCA
>JAKZTB010000172.1:0-3396 GCA_047517345.1 Alphaproteobacteria bacterium | reverse complement strand
CTCTACAATGCCCAGTGGATCGTCGAAAAGAACGGCTACCTGAGCCCCGCTCAAGCTCGTCAGGCGTGGCACGCCGCGATCTCAATCAGGCCCGCCGCGTGAGACAAACTTGTGTCCAAGGAACCGGGTGCGCTACACCTTCCATCACCGCCTCTTCGGAGATGCGCACCAGATAGCCGAAACGGAACTCGTCCGCGTCCGGCACCTTGGGTGCGTCCTCCGGCAAGGGGATCTGCAGCCCTTTGGGGAACAGGGTGTCCGGCTGTAGCATCCCGCGATAACACGGCGCGCCACCGACCGTGATCAGCCGCTCGCAATGATCGCCCGCCGTCTCCGCCACGTAACGTATCCGTCCGTAGGTCGCGACAATCAGGTCGAAATACCGCCCCGCCAGCGCCTCGTTCAGCGTCTCGCGGAAATGCGGGTCGCCGATGATGCGCGGCACCGAGGCCGGAATCTCGTCGCTGTCATGGGTGCCGCGATGCAGGATCGACACATAGTAGCCCTGCGCAATCAAGCCGTTCACCAGATACGGCCCAGTCGGCCCCGTGCCGCCGATGACGAGTGCTTTCAAGGGAGAGTCCTTTGGTTGGATGGCTAGTCGTTCGCGCACCGTTGCGGGAAGGAGCGCGCGGACGCACAAATTTTATGATGTTCGCCACATGGCGACAACCGGCGGCAATTCATACCCTGTGAACTAAGCGGCAGCGTCCTTGCCCAGGCTAAGCCCGCAGCCCTCGAACGCGGCCTTGGTCGCCGCCTTCTCCGCATCGGTCAGGTTCAGCAGCGGCCGGCGGACCGGGCCGCCGGCCTGGCCGAGCAAATCCTGCCAGTATTTCTGATGCGCCTGCGGCTTGTCCGCCGGCCGCGTGTCGCGCAAGGCGGCGCGCACCGGCTCGAGGCTGTCGCGCACCTCGCGCGCCCGCGCGACATGGCCGGCCATGGCCAGATCGGTATATTCTTGCATGCGCCGGTCGTGCTTGGTCTGCATCAGGTAGGGCGGGGTCGAGCAGAGATAGACCTGCCAGCCGAGCTCGACGATGTTCTCCAGCCATTGCTCCTCCGCCGAGGTGCTGACGATCAGCTTGTCCCCAGCCTTTCGGGTCAGTTCCGAGTAGAGCTCGCGCGCGACGGAGTATTTGATCGCGACGATATTGGGCAGCTCGGCGATGCGCGCGCAGACGTCCGGGCCCATGACGTAGCCGTAGTCGGGCTGGTGCCAGACGGCGACGCCGATTTCGACCTGTTCGCAGATATGGTGGTAATATTCGTAGAGAACATGGTCGACCGTCTTGTGGAAATAGAGCGGCGGACTGTGCACGATGATGTAGTCAGCCCCGGCGCCCTCGGCATGGCGGGCCAGCTCCAGGACCGTGTCGAGGTTCTCGTCCGAGCAGGACATCAATGTTCCGCAGTTGCCGTCCGCCTCGTCGACCGCGATCTCCAGCAGTCGCTTGCGTTCGTCCAGCGACATGGAGAAGAATTCCGCCTGTTTGCCGGCAATGAACAGGCCGCCCAGCCCGAGATCGTCGATCCAATGCCGCAAATTGCGCCGGAACCCGTCCTCGTCGAGCGCCAGATCCGGCCCGAACGGCGTCAGATTCGCCGCCCACAGCCCCTTCATGTTCTCGCGCGCGTAGTCCTTGGCTTCCAATTTCCGGTACTTCATGCGAACGGTCCTCCGGCTAAACGAAACGACGTAAAGAGGGGCGTATTTCCAGATTTATTCGTCGCAGATAAACGATTGCGGGCCTTACGCGGAAGATTGGCGCTTGAAGGCGAAGAAAAACACACCGGCGCCGCATAAAACCGCGAAATAGAATAACGGTTGCTGCGAGAATTTTTCTAGCATCGAGAGCAAAAGTTCATACGACGTCAACGCCGCCTTCTCTCTCTGTTTGCCCTTCGATTTTCCCGCTAGGCCCTCTCCCGGCACAGTGTAGTAGCCGCTACCAAGGCCTGTCGATGCGGCGTACCCGGGATTAACCTTGCCGTCTTGCGTTGTCGATAGGCCGCCGTTTGCCTCCGAACTAAATGCCATAGCGCCGAAAGTCGCCCACCGATCCCGGCCAAGCCAATACCGTAATTCGGGGAGATAGCTTGCGAGCGATATTGCCTTAAAGTCGGCCCATTGATCGTTTTCCAACCAAAATTCGCTTTCCGCCCATATCAAGCTCCAATTCACCGCCGTCAGCGAGTAAGGCAGGCCGGAATAAGCGTCGCTACCGGAAATTTTATCCGAACCCTGTTGGGGATCGTACTTGGCGTCTTTGACGTAATTCGCCAATCCGTCGTAGATGTCGAATGTCGGTTTCGGCACGTTTTGCAATGAGGCAGGCTCGTCGCAATATTCGGTGATTGAGATTGAGGATGTCGTGGGAAGGCTTGCTGACGGTTCCAAGAATTCGCCGATTTTGCTGCCGCGAACGGAATCGACGGGACCAATGGCCGTTGCGTACGCGCGGTCACTTATCGATCCGGCATCGTGTACGAAGAACGCAATTAAAAAGCCTACTGCTGCAAGCATAGAATTAAGCTTGCATCCTTGTGTCGGCACTGCTCCGGTCTCGTACAAAAAAATCAACACCTAACAAATCCAATGAACAACTTTGCGGTTGTTCGAAAAAAAATCGGTTAAATCATCGACCGCCTAACAATTTTCAAAACTTTCTAACAAACCTTTTAGCTTTTCTACTGCCAACGTAAGAGCAGCTTCGGTGAATCTTTCCATGTTTGCGGCTCTATCGCTGTCCCCGGTTTCGATCGTGCGGACTTCCTCCGCCGGCCCTGCGATTGCGACGCACACATGTCCGGCGTCGTCGCCGTATCGATTGCCACCCGGTCCCGCGGCACCGGTCTCCGCCAGACCCCAATCGGCGCCGAGCCGCTCGCGGGCGGCGCGTGCCAGTACCAGTGCGTGGGGTTCCGAAGCGGACCGAAACTCGTCCAGGGTCGCTTCCGAGATTCTCAGCAACTCAGTTTTTGCGGGCCGCGTATAGACGACCGAACCGCCCAGGAAATACGCCGATGCGCCCGGCACCGCCAATAAGGCCGCCGATACAAGCCCGCCCGACGACGATTCGGCGACGGATATCGTTTCGCCGCGACTTCGAAGGAAATTCGCAATTTCTACTGCCAGGGATTGAATATTCGACACAGTGCCTCGCAAACGTCACGATCAGTTATTCGCAATAATCTGCCGTATTATACATGAAATTCATTGAAAATTCAGTATCGGACTGAGTTACTTAGAGGCCGTCCGGAGACTTTATGTAGGATTACAGAGTTTTCGGAGCATGAGTCGAATGGACGCGAGCTTGATGAAGGCGAGCGCGTTGCGGTTGAGGTTCTCCCTGTCCTTGGCCAGTCGGCGGCAGCGGTTGAGCCAGGCGATGG
>JAKZTB010000171.1:0-12462 GCA_047517345.1 Alphaproteobacteria bacterium | reverse complement strand
ACCGTGACCGCGCGCAAATCAACGGACAAATCCTGGGCCGGCAGCGTCGCCATGACCGGCACACTGCCACATCGAGAACGGAATGGCCAGCCCCGACATCGGCTCACGATGCTCGGCAGGCGGACAAAAAACTAGCCCTGAGGAATCAGGCCTCCTTATCGGCCAGCCCGGCCGAATCGGACATGACGCGGTATCAGATCTGCACAGCGCTTACGCGGACGCCGGATTGGCGCCGAAGACCGACGGTCTCGACTACGTCTCACGGGCGATTACGCCCGTGAGAAACCCGATCCGTTTCAATACGCGGTTCTTCCTCATCGACGGCGCGAATGCCTTTGGCTCGCTGCGCCATAACAGCGAGCTGGAAGATATTGGTTGGCGCCCTGTCTCGGAAGCGCTGAGTGAACTCGACCTCATGAACGTCACGAGCTTTGCGCTGGAGGAAGCCATGAAACTGTGGCGCAAAGATGTAGCTCCAAACTCCAAGCGTCTGGTTGCCCGACTGACGACACGCGTCAATACCAAGCTGATAACGATTGAATAGACTTGACTTGGCTTCGCCGGGCGCTAAATTGCCGCGGTTGCAAAAAGCGCGGCGAACTGAAAAACGGAACGGTCGACCATGGCTAAACCAAACACAATCCTGATCAAAATGGTGAGTTCGGCGGATACCGGCTACTACTACGTTACAAAGAAAAACCCGCGGACACAGACTGAAAAGCTCGAAATGCGGAAGTACGACCCTGTCGTGCGCAAGCACGTCGTCTTCAAGGAAGGCCGTATCAAGTAACCGCTTGCCGATTTACATGCTGCGCAATCGACTGTGCAGCGAAAGTCAACGCCGCTCACACGAGCGGCTTGTTGTATTTTAGAGCTTGGCTCATAGTGAATTAGTCGTCCGCGATTGCGAATGCTCAGGCGACACCCGCGGCGGGGGCATCTGGCTCCGTTACCTCTTGAAACCCGTCTTCAAGCCACAGAACAGCCCGATTTCGGCCATTGCGTTTAGCGGAAAACAGCGCTTCATCGGCTCGACGCAGCAAATCCGGTGTCGTTTCGCCAGAAAGTCGGGCACTCGCAACACCGACGCTGACTGTGACGTTCACCTCTCCCGCCGGCCGTGAAATCGCGAAGGTACGGCTTGCAATATCGGCGCGTAACCGCTCAGCGACCGTGCACGCGATCGCAATTTCTGTATCAGGCATAACGACGACGAATTCTTCACCGCCATAGCGCGCGACCGTGTCGAAACTTCTCAAATTGTGGGTAACCCGGCGCGCCAGTTCCTGCAACACTTCGTCGCCGGCTGCGTGGCCATACTCATCGTTGATCGCCTTGAAGAAATCGATGTCGAACATCATCAACGACAGCGCTTTACCGCTTAAGGTAATTCGCTCGATCTGGCCGTCGATATGTGCGTTGAGGTAGCGGCGGTTGTACAGCCCTGTCAGGCTGTCGGTCAGCGCCATTTCAATGCTTCGCTCGTAAGTCTCCCGCAGGCGGCCTTGATAGCGCCACCGGCGTATCTGCGTGCGCGCTCTCGCCAGAAGCTCGTTCCGGTCAATCGGTTTGATCAAATAGTCGTTAATACCAAGGTCGAATCCTTTGGCAAGCCGTTCGATCTGGTCTTCCTCGACAACGAGTAATATCGGAATTTGACGGGTCCGTTCCGCAGATCGCAGTCGCGAACACTGGCGCAAGGAATCTTGCTCGCGCAGGTTCAAATTGACGATGATAAGGTCGAATTCCCGTTTCATCGCATAGTCGAACATTTCTTCGACGGTGTCGGTAGCGATGACGATATCGTCATCCTGGCGCAAGGTATCGACGACTTTGTTGGCATCGATTTCGTTGTCGTCCAGAACCAGAACCGCCGCCCCCGTAGCGTCGACTTCAAGGAGCGACGTCTCGTCGCGCAACACGCCCAACTGACCGGTGGTTTGTTCGCGCATCCGCCACTCGTCCATCATCATTTTGAGGCGAACAAGCGAACGTACGCGCGCAAATAGCGCGGTATCGTTCACCGGTTTGGTAAGAAAATCGTCCGCTCCGCACTCTATTCCCCGGACCCGGTCGGCGGCATCGGACAGCGCCGTAATCATCACGACCGGAATGTGCATCGTCTCTGGATTCTGTTTGATGCGCTGGCAGACTTCGAACCCGTCCATACCGGGCATCATCACGTCCAGTAAAACGATGTCCGGGGGCTGCGATTCAATTATCTCCAGCGCACTCGGCCCATCATTTGCCGTCAATACGTCGAAGTACTCGCTCGTCAGCTTCGCTTCGAGGAGTTTGACGTTCGGTAGCAGATCATCGACGACAAGAATTCGCGCGGACATTTTCCGTCAGCTCAAAAATCGATCGACTGTCGCAAGGAAATTAGCAACCGAGATAGGCTTGGCGATATAGGCTTCGCATCCGCCTTCACGGAACTTGTCTTCATCGCCCTTCATGGCAAACGCCGTAACCGCGATAACGGGAATTTCCTTCAATTCGTCATCTTCTTTAAGCCATTTCGTGACTTCCAGCCCAGAAACCTCAGGCAGCTGAATGTCCATGAGGATCAAATCCGGCTTATCGCTACGGGCCATTTTCAAGGCCTCCATGCCATAGCGCGTTTGAAGTATTTCATACCCCTGTGATTCGAGCAGGTCATGAAACAGCTTCATATTTAGTTCGTTATCTTCAACGATAAGAACGGTTTTCGCCATGGTTAGGTCCGACCCAATACCTATAGGTGTGCAAATACTCTAACAAAAGGTGTGTAACTACCCTAACAAACTTGTAATTAATAATCTCTGAAGATCGACGGTATCGTATCTCTATTTGGTTAATTATATGCAGATTGAGCCAGAGTGCCATGATTCGTTGAAAATACTGCTATAATTTGAGCTTACACCGGATATTTCGCTGCAATGAAGTTAACGTGTACCGGAAAGCGATGGATACCGATCAATGCGCATAGGTGTCGATGTCGGGGGCACAAAAATCGAAGCGGCGGCGATGAACGCTGTCGGCGAACTTTTACATCGCCAACGCGTTCCGACCCCTTCCGACGACTACTCGGCTGCGGCTGAAACGATTGCCGCTCTTGTCGAAGATATCGAAGTTCAAGCCGGACGACGTTGCACCGTCGGATTCGGCATTCCTGGCACCATTTCGCCGGCTACCGGGCGCGTAAAAAACGCATACAATTCGCCCTTCAATGGCCATCCGCTGGATCGAGATCTTGAGGCGCGCCTGGACCGACCGATCCGCATGACAAACGATGCGAACTGTTTTGCCCTATCCGAAGCGACCGATGGCGCGGCAACAGGGAGCAAAATCGTTTTCGGCGTCATTCTGGGTACCGGCTGCGGCGGCGGAATCGTTATCGACGGTAAAGTCGTGACGGGCGCAAACGCGATCGGCGGCGAATGGGGGCACAATCCGTTGCCCTGGATAATTCCGTCGGAACAGCCCGGCTTGCTGTGCACTTGCGGGCTGTACGGGTGTATCGAGACGTTCCTGTCGGGCACCGGATTTGCGGCACATCATCGAGCCGAAACCGGCTCCGAATTGTCGCCGCGAGAAATCGCCGCAGGCGCCACGGCAGGCGACGAAGCTTGTTCCCAGAGTATGACGCGCTATGAAAGCCGGCTGGCGCGCGCGCTTGCCAGCGTCATCAACTTGATCGACCCGAACGTCATCGTTCTCGGCGGCGGCGTGTCCAATATCGAGCGATTGTACGACAACGTTCCGGAGCTTTGGTCGCAATGGGTTTTCTCCGACCGGGTCGACACCAAGCTCATCCCACCGACCTATGGCGATTCGAGCGGTGTCCGGGGTGCAGCGTGGCTGTGGCCGGAAAACCAAGAAACGCTATGACGACCGCCCGAACTCTGTGCCGCGATTGTCTTGCAGAATACGACAGTAAAAGGATAGCAACACGGTGCGCGGATTGCGGCTCACCGCGCATCGTCTCCCACTCTGAGTTGGCCAAGCTTACGATCGCGCACATCGATTGCGATGCATTTTACGCATCGATCGAGAAGCGCGACGACCCGTCGCTGAAAGATATGCCTGTCATCGTCGGTGGCGGCCATCGCGGTGTCGTTTCAGCGGCTTGCTACGTCGCCCGGCTGTATGGCGTCCGGTCGGCAATGCCGATGTTCAAGGCCCTTAAGGCTTGCCCCGAGGCCGTGGTCATACGGCCCAATATGGCAAAATACAGCGGCGTCGGTGGCGAAATACGGGCCATCATGCGGGATTATACGCCGTTGGTTCAGCCGCTTTCCATCGACGAAGCCTTCCTCGACCTCTCCGGGACGGAAACCCTGCACAAGGGCTCCCCGGCCCGCACCCTTGCGATGATCGTCAAACGCATTGAAGACGAGATCGGCGTGACCGGCAGCGTCGGCCTCAGTTACAACAAGTTTCTCGCGAAAGTCGGTTCCGACCTCGATAAGCCACGCGGATTTTCCGTAATCGGCGCGGCCGAAGCGACGGAGTTTCTCGCCACGCATCCCGTAAAGATTATCTGGGGCGTCGGTCGCGCCCTTGAGGGGAAGCTGCGCCGCGACGGCATCACGATGGTCGGCCATCTGCAAAGGATCGGGGAAGACAAGCTCGTCGCCCGTTACGGCGTGATGGGACACAGGCTTTACAATTTCTCTCGGGGCCAGGATGACCGCACCGTAACGCCTTCTTCCGCACCGAAGAGCATCTCCTCCGAAACCACGTTCGCAGACGATATTTACAATTTGGATGAGCTCTGCCGGCGCATGTGGCCGTTATGCGAAAAAGTGGCGCAACGGTTGAAGAAACGCTCTTTCGCCAGCCGTACCGTGACCCTCAAGCTTAAGCGCTCGGATTTTCGACAACTGACTCGCAGCCGGACGCTCAGCAGCCCGACGGAGCTAGCAGAAGTCATTTACAGAACAGCGATCGCGCTGCTCGAAAAGGAAGCGAACGGCCCGGCCTTTCGCCTTATCGGCGTTGGCGTGTCGGACATCGTGGAAGCCGAAGACGCGGATCCGCCAGACCTATTGCAGCGGGAAACGCCCAAGGAACGCCGTATCGAGCAGGCAGTCGACGCAGTACGCGAGAAGCTTGGTCCGGATGCGATCGCCAAAGGACGCCTGATGCGCTAGTGGATACAATCTAACGCTTGGGTCCCCTAGCAACCGGAATCTTGTAGCGGCGCGATTTTCGCTAAACTGGCGCGGAGTTTGAAGGTGCCGTAATCGACGACGAAGCCGGTTACGATCCCATTCGCTTGGACGTCGATCGCCAGTTCTGTCTCCGGGCTTCCATCGGCGTTGTCGAACGGAAAATAGGCGACGTACATCGGCCAGAATTTGTTTGGTCCCAATGGTGCTTTGAGCACTTCCGATTCTTGCGGCGCCCGCTGCGGTAATATCGTTGTCGTAACTATCTGAGGGCCCTCCATTGCGGAACCTTCGAAGACGAGATTGCGCTCCATGCGCGATCCTTTGGAAGCCGCACGCATCTGTCCGATCATGAAGTCCGTCGGGAACTTCGTACCGGCGGGTAGTTTCACCTTCCGCGATTTCGGTTTTGAAAATTCGACGACCCCCGCCCCCCCCGGCGCTTCGAGGCGCGCATCGCCCCGCAAATCCTCGACGAGTTTGCCATTGCGCCCGCGTCTTGTGTTAAAGCGATAGCGCAAACTGTCTTTCGCCTCCCATGTAACGTTACTCGTACTAATCTGCGTCTCGGACCCGTCGCTGCGCGCAATCCGCAACAGATAGCGCTGATCGAGCGCCCAACCGTCACAAGCGTCGAACCATTCGAAGGTCATCCCACCTGTGACGTCCGCAACGCCACCGCCTGGTTCGCTCGACACCATTTCAAAGATATAAGCGGCTTTATGGGGGACGATCTCAATCGGTACTAACGCAGCTGCGGGTAAATTTACCGAAAAAATTGTACCGATAGAGGCCGCAACGCAGGCCCGCCTGCCCCATTGTGCCCAACGATCGGAAGCTTGGCTTCGCCGCCGCGTTTGTAGACTATGTCGCCCTTCGAAAAGGCTCCGCGCCATAACGACAAGTGAGGTACACCCCATGTCAGACCGCCCTGTTCTTCTTGTTACCCGCAAGCTACCCGAAGCTGTCGAAGCGCGCGCGGACCGCGACTACGACGCCATACTCAATGCCGACGATTCACAATATGTTGCGGAAGCATTGATATCCAGCAGCGCGAATGCCGACGCTATACTGACCTGCTCGACGGAAAGGTTCTCCGCCGACGTTGTCGAACGGTTAGATCCGCGCCTACGCGCGATCGTGACATTCTCGGTCGGTTACGAGCATATCGATATCGACGCGGCCAAAGCGCGTGGCATCATCGTGACCAACACGCCGGATGTCCTCACAAATGCAACCGCCGACATTACCTTGTTGTGTCTGCTTGGCGCGGCGCGGCGGCAATTCGAATCGACCGCGATGTTGCGGGAAAAGCGCTGGGGACGTTGGGAAGCAACCAGCCTGCTCGGCGTCCATATGACGGGGAAACGACTTGGCATCCTGGGAATGGGCCGTATCGGGCGTGCCGTCGCGAAACGCGCGCGTGCATTCGATATGGAGATCCATTACAGCAACCGATCGCAGCTTTCACCGGCGTTGGAAGAGGGCGCGATTTTCCACAAAAACCCGGAGGATATGCTGCCGATGGCAGAATTCTTGTCGATCAATTGCCCCTCGACGCCGGAAACCCGTCACTTCCTCAATGCGGATCGTATCGCATTGCTCCCTGACGGCACCGTCGTTGTAAACACGGCCCGTGGCGATATTGTGGATGACGATGCATTGATCGCCGCGGCATCATCTGGAAAAGTGTCCGGAGTCGGTCTCGACGTATACGAGGGCGAACCAGGGTTCAATCCCGGCTACATCGACCTGCCGAATGCGTTCCTGCTGCCGCATATCGGTAGCGCGACGATAGATACCCGTGATGCGATGGGGTTCCGCGCCTTGGATAACCTGGACGCAATTTTCGCCGGCAAGGAACCTGAAGACAAGCTCACTTAGAGTCTGGCTCTTAGGCGGCGTAGGGGTAGAAGATTCCCAGTATCTGCGGCAGAAGATTCCGGTAAGACCACCGTTAACTATTGGTTAGCCATAATTTCCCTGAACAATCAGCTATGTACGGATTGGCATATCACTTGCGACTCCCGGTGCAGACAAAAAATCTAAATGAATAAGATTCACGGGAAAATAGTTTTCATTATGTCAAATTCTATACAACGCAGTGCGAACAGTAATCAGCCACTTAAACGAATCGCGTTGACGCGCAAGTTGGTGCCGTACGATTTGGATTTGGGCAAAGATTACACCAACACGCTGCGTCGCATGTTGGAACACGCGTTGCTAGCGGCCCGAAGTGCCGAACGGCAGGTCGTGAAACAAAAGGCGGAAATCGATCGGCTTCGCACGTTATCCATTACCGACGAGAATACCGGCTTGCTCAATCGGCGCGGGTTTTCGGAAGCGCTCGCGCGCGCACTCGCGCGGGGACACCGTTATGGCGAGCCGGCTGTCCTGCTGTTGATCGACCTCGACGAATTCAAGGCGATGAACGACACCTTTGGTCATGCGGTCGGCGATATCGTTCTCGGCGTCGTCGCGGATGCACTCAAGAAATCTGTTCGCGAAGTCGACGATGTCGCGCGCCTGGGTGGGGACGAGTTTGGCGTCATACTGAATAAGCTTCCGGAAACCCTCGCGGACAAGCAGGCCGACGCTATCGAAGCCCAACTAAACGGTCAAACCGTGCCTTGGCATGGCCAAAAAATTCGCATCCGGGCGAGCGTTGGAAGATGCTGTTTCGGTCGCGGCGAGCCGGAAGAGGCACAGACGATCTACGAAAGCGCGGACAGCGATATGTACCTTCGCAAACGCTTGAGCCGCCGGAAACTCGGAGCCGAACGCCAGAATGCGCGCGCCGGCTAGTGTGATTCAGACCCTAAAATTCGTCGCATTGAATGCGACGAATTTTAGGGTCTGAATCACACTAGAATCAAATAGTTGGTGTGCTGATTCACGAGAAATTCAATCTCTTGAATTTCACGATCAGGACACTAGGGCAATGCGGCCTGCTGCACGACCGGCTTGCAAGGCGGTATTGTGAAACTGCCGCGGCACAGCCGAATCGCCCAGCTATTTCGAATGCCAGCCTTAGCCAGGTTAAAGCGAACGCTTGTCAGCGAGGCCTTTTCGATTGGTCCCGCAAGCAATCGGTACATGGTGCGCCCATCGCTGACGACTTTCGAAACGGCCGTCCCGATACCCGTGTGCTCGGCGCCAAGTTTTTCCGCATTCTCTTTTTTACGAAAACTTCCCATCACCAGATAGATGACCGGCTTGGACATATCCGAACCGACAACCGTCAAAGGGGTGGGTTTCGAATTCTGCTTGCGCCGTTCGCGACGCACCAGGCCGTCCATATCAAGGCCTCGTGACGCAAATGCACTATGCTGCCAAGGAAAAACGCGACGTGTGCCGACGGCCCACTCCGGTACGACCAATCCGTCGAAATCCACACCTCGGACCAATTTATCGTCGGCCGGTTCACGCGGACCCGCATTCGAATCACCGACCCTCCTAAACACGGCCCTGTCACCGGTGTTTACTGCGATAAGCGTGAGCGCTGGCTCGACTTAAGGATCGTCTACGGTGTCGTCTGCATTGACTATCGTCAAACCCGAACCGGCTTCAATTTCGGAATCAGGAATTTTCCATGTCGACGCCATTGCATCCCATGAGTTCTCGAAATCGCCGCCGTAATCGACGCAGATTTCTTTTACTTTAAGAACGCGCCACGTCGCGCAATCCTGGTTCATCGCCAACGACAGCGCATGGTCGCCGACGCCTTTCCCCGAGAAAACGTAGCTAACGCCCGTCGCCGTCCAGGACGCGATTTGGTAGGCCGATAAAAAGCAACCGCCGACCAACAGGCCGAGCGTAAGGACCAGCCCCACCCTCCAAGGCATCATTCCATTCCCTACAGCACACGCGGCATTTTTTCGCCGCAATTTTCGCTAGCTAAGACGATCCTAGGATGCTTGACAAGTATGGGGCTTAACTCATTGTTTTCTATTCAGTTTTTGGCGGCAGATTTACGCGGATATTAAGTTCTTTTAAATGGCGTTCGTCGGCGGCCGCGGGCGCCCCCATCATGAGGTCTTCGGCCTGCTGATTCATCGGAAACGCCACCACCTCGCGAATATTCGGCTCGTCGGCCAAAAGCATGACAATTCTGTCGATACCCGGCGCCGAGCCGCCATGCGGCGGCGCACCGTATTTCAACGCATTCAACATACCGCCGAACTGTGATTCGACCGCTTGTTGGTCATATCCAGCAATGGCGAAGGCTTTGAACATGATGTCGGGACGATGGTTTCTAATCGCACCGGATGACAACTCTACACCGTTGCATACGATGTCGTATTGATAGGCCTTGATCGACAACGGGTCGTCATTTTCAAGCGCCTCCAATCCGCCTTGCGGCATAGAGAACGGGTTGTGGCTGAATTCGATGCGCCCGGTTTCACGGTCCATTTCGTACATCGGGTAATCGACGACCCAACAGAATCGGAACGTGTTCTCTTCCACCAACTCCAAGTCGCCACCGAATTTGTTCCGCGCCTTGCCGGCGAGTTCCGCAGCGTCCATCGGCGATCCCGCAGCAAAGAACACCGCGTCGCCATCGGATAACCCCGTCGCTTCTCGGATCGCCTCGACCCGATCGGCGTCCAAGTTGCGGGCGATGGGGCCTTTGCCCCCACCATCTTCGAAAACGATATACCCGAGTCCCGGGGCGCCTTCCTTGCGGGCCCAATCATTCATGTTGTCGAACCAGCTTCGTGGCTTTCCACCGCCGCCCGGGGCCGGAATGGCCCGAACGACCGATCCTTTTTCGATTATTTGTGCGAATATCTTAAATCCGGATCCGCGGAAAGCTTCCGTCACATCGACGATTTCGATGGGAATGCGCAAGTCCGGTTTATCCGAACCGTACTTCAACATCGCCTCATCGAACGGAATGCGCGGAAACGGTGGAGCGGTCACAGTGCGGCCGTCGGCGAACTCCTCAAAGACGCCGGCGAGAACAGGCTCCAGCGCATCGAAAATGTCGTCCTGGGTCACAAAGGACATTTCGATGTCGAGTTGGTAGAACTCGCCCGGCGAACGGTCGGCACGCGCATCTTCGTCCCGGAAACAAGGCGCAATCTGAAAATAACGGTCGAAACCGGCGACCATGAAAAGTTGCTTGAACTGCTGCGGCGCCTGCGGCAGCGCGTAGAATTTTCCCGGATGCATACGGCTGGGTACCAAAAAGTCGCGCGCTCCCTCCGGCGACGTCGCGGTTAGGATCGGCGTCTGGAATTCGGTGAAACCCGAGTCGACCATCCGCCTGCGGATCGACGCGATGATGTTGGAGCGAAGCAGGATATTGCGATGCATCTCCGCACGCCGCAAATCGAGGAACCGGTACCGCAGTCGAATGTCTTCCGGATAGCCGGCGTCTTGATTTACCGGCATCGGCAGAGGGTCCGCCGTCGATTGCACATCGATCCTCTGGATCTGCAACTCGACTTCGCCGGTAGGAATGCCGCTATTAATCGTCTCGGCGCTGCGCCGCACGACCGGTCCGGTCACCGTAATCACGGATTCGAGCGGCAGGGCCTCGATTTCGGGAAACAGCGGGCTGCTGACATCGACCACGACCTGAGTAATCCCGTCATTGTCGCGAAGGTCGATAAACAACAGATTGCCGTGGTCGCGTTTCCGGTCTATCCAGCCGGAAAGCCGCGCGTCGGAGCCGTCCTGCGCAGCGCGCAATTCGCCGCAAGTATGGGTGCGATATATGTGCATCGTTTTTCGTGTCGGTGAGGCGTGGATTTCGGCGCGCAAAGGGCACGCATTGCGCCGACTTGTCAAGACGGCCCGTCGTCGCCTTTCGTATCGGGCTTGCGTTCGTCCTTTTTGCGCCTGACGACTCGGTGTAGTTTCCCTAGCCATGGAAATCACACCTATTTCGACGTCCGGCGAACTCGCTGAATTTTGCGAAAGACAGCGTAACACCGACTATATCACGGTCGATACCGAGTTCCTGCGCGATCGCACCTACTGGCCGCAGCTCTGCCTCGTACAGATCGCCGGTCCCCACGAAGCCGCGGCAATCGACACCTTGGCGGCTGATCTCGATCTTACACCGCTATACGACCTGATGGCTTTTCGGGACCTGCTGAAGGTGTTTCACGCGGGTCGCCAGGACGTCGAAATCTTCTTTCAACGCATGGGGTCGATTCCCGAGCCGCTTTTCGACACGCAGGTCGCCGCGATGGTCTGCGGTTTCGGCGATCAAGTGGGCTACGAAGCATTGATTTCGAAACTCGTCGGCGCGCGGATCGACAAGTCCTCCCGATTTACCGATTGGTCGCGCCGCCCGCTTTCGCAAAAACAACTTAAATACGCTTTGGGAGACGTTACCCACCTCCGGCCCGCTTATGAAAAACTCGCCGATTCCTTGGACAGGAGCAGAAGAAGTCACTGGCTCGATCAGGAAATGGGTATCTTGATGGACCCGGAAACCTACCGGCTCGAACCGGAAAACGCTTGGCGCCGCATCAAGAGCCGCAACAAGAACCAACGGTTCCACGCGATCCTGCACGAACTTGCGGCGTGGCGCGAGGGGGAAGCGCAAACACGGGACGTTCCTCGAAACCGGATCATGCGCGACGACGCCATACTTGAAGTCGCCGCGCAGGCGCCGGCATCCTCGGAAGACCTCAAGGGGATGCGGGCGTTGCCCAAGAGCTTTGCAAATGGCGACAAAGCGGCGGATATCCTGGCGGCCGTCATGCGCGGAAAAGACCTTCCGGAGACGCAATTGCCACGCTTCGAACGACCGCCCCGTCGTACCGCTAAGAACGGTCCGGTAAGCGATTTGTTGAAGGTTTTGCTGAAACATGTGACCGAAACGGAAAACGTCGCGCCTCGGCTAATCGCCAGCGCCGACGACCTCGATAGGATCGCAGCCGACGACAATGCCGACGTGCCGGCGTTGCAGGGATGGCGCCGAGAGATATTCGGCGAGCACGCTCTCGCATTGAAAGCGGGGCGTGTGGCGCTAAGCGCAAAGGGTAACCGCATCCGGATTATCGAGAACGGTAAAGTCGCCAAGGACGCTTGTTAGTGGACAAGGTCCTGATCGCGGGTTCAATTCTGATGGCGTCTATTTCGGTAGCTCGCGCGGAAACGGCGCCGGTCCTCAAACTGCCTGTCGACTGCGAGATGGGCCAACATTGCCTGCCTATCCGGTTTACACCCACACCCACTAGGGCTAGAATGGGCGCAAACCGGATATAGGGGAGCGCGCCATGGATGTTCTCGACCGCGCCGATCTCCCATTCCCGCATTCGCTACCCGAGTTCCAGCGACTTTTCCCCGA
>JAKZTB010000170.1:0-26638 GCA_047517345.1 Alphaproteobacteria bacterium | reverse complement strand
CGCCCTCCGGGTCCCGTATCCCGGCTTCTCGGGGCGTCGATAGCCCTTGCCGATGCTTCGGCATCGCCGGCGAACCATCTCCTGCCGAGAAACCGGGATACGGGATCGTAGGGGTGCCATATGTGTAATTCTATCCACTAGCCGCCATTCTATGCAGGAAATCGAACGCCTGATTCAGTTGCTGGCACGCCTGCCGGGTCTGGGACCGCGCTCAGCGCGGCGTGCGGCGCTGCATCTGATCAAAAAGCCGGACACGATGATGGAACCGCTGGCGCGGGCCCTCGGCGACGCCGCGGCGGCAATTCAAACCTGTGCCACCTGCGGCAGCATCGATACCAAAAACCCTTGCGCGATCTGCACCGATCCGGAGCGCGTCGGCACACAGCTGTGCATCGTCGAGGAGGTCGCGGATCTATGGGCGATCGAACGTACGGGAAGTTTTTCCGGACGTTATCACGTTTTGGGCGGACGCCTGTCGGCGCTGGACGGTATCGGACCGGAAGACCTCAACATCGCCTCGCTCGTCGCCCGGGTATCGGACGAAGAGGTGAAGGAAGTGATCCTGGCCACCAACCTGACGGTGGATGGACAGACGACGGCGCATTATCTGACCGAGCGGCTCGAACCGACAGGCGTCGCGGTGACCCAGCTCGCGCATGGCGTTCCGGTCGGCAGCGAACTCGATTTTCTCGACGACGGCACGCTGACCGCGGCACTCCGTGCCCGGCGGTCGATTTAATACGCAATTGTCAAACCGCACTCCCGCCGCGTTTCGGCCATAATGCAGCGGTTGAATTGCGCCTTTCGGACATACGGGGGAGTTATTTCGTGCGCATAGGACATTTGATCGCGGGCTTTCTGGCCATCGCCGCCGTTCCCGCATTCGCCGCCGATCCCGCGACGACCTTGGGTGACCGGACCGCGGTGACGCTCACCGTCTACCAGCAAAACATTGCACTCATTCACGAAATGCGGCGTATCGAATTGCCGGATGGGCGCAGTAACCTTGCGGTAATCGGCGTTCCCTCCGCGCTGATGCCGGAAACGGTTCTCGCGGGCGGCGCGACAACGGATCGAATTAGAGTATTAGGCCAGGTTTACGAATCGGCTTTGCTGACGCCGGAAGCGCTATTGCAGGCGACCGTCGGCGGCACGGTCCAAGTCGTCACCGTCGATCCGGAGACCGGCGCGGAGAGATTTGCCGCCGCCGAGTTGCTGCGCGCGCAGGGCCGGGAAGCGTTGCTGCGTCTCGACGGCCGAATTCGGACCATGGACGTCCGGCGCATCGCATTCGATTCGGCGCCCTCTAATCTGCGCGCCCGGCCGACCCTCGTTCTCGAGCTGACGAACAAGGAAGCGGGTCCGGAAGATCTCTCTTTAAGCTACCTGACCAGTGGGATGAACTGGCGGGCGAACTATGTTGCGCGGCTTTCCAGCGACGAATCGAGCCTGAAACTGACTGGCTGGGTGACGCTCACCAACGGAACGGAAATCGCGTTCGAAGATGCGCGGTTACGGGTTGTTGCCGGCACCATCAACCGTATGAGCCGGCCCGTTCAGCCGCAATTCAGGGCGAAAGGAATGATGGCCGAAGCGCGTGTAGCGGCGGACCGGCCGGCTGGCACCTCGGTATCGGATTTGCGTGTTTTCGACTTTCCGGAACCGGTTACGATCCGCGCCAAGGAGAATCGGCAGTTGGCGCTGCTTTCCGCCGCTGCCGTGAAAGTGCAGAAGGAATACCGTCTCGACGGCAATACATCCTATTTCAGGAGCATCCGGCGTGGCCTCCAACGCACCAGCCCTGTCGTGCGATACCGCTTCGAGAATACGGCGGCATCGGGCCTCGGACGCGCCCTTCCAAGCGGCACTGCCCTGTTATACGTACCGACCAAAGGCGGTGAAATTTTGCGCGGCGAAGACACGATCCGATACACGCCAAAGGGTGAGAAAGTGACGCTGATTGCCGGTCTCGCCGCCGATATTACAAGCGAACGGCGGCAAACCGATTTCCGGCGCGACGGATTGCCTAAAAACGTGGTCGAAACGGCGCACAAGATCGCTCTGCGAAACGCTAAAGAGGAAGCGGTCACCGTCACGGTGGTCGAGCACATCCCCGGCGATTGGCGCATGCTGTCGGAATCCCAGCCACACCGGAAACGGTCCTCGGCTGAAGCCTTATGGAACATTCAGGTTCCTGCCGGTGGTAAAGCCGAGCTGACCTATCGGGTACGAACGAGATTCTGATTAGCCGCGGAAGCGTTGCGCCTTAGCGCGTTACATGCTCCATATACGCCGGTAACGATAGGAGCCGTTGGAGGCCTTCGCATTCGCCACGTAACCGGAGATCCGTCTTGAGCTACAAGGGTCGCAAAGTCCTGGTCACCGGCGCGGACGGGTTCATCGGCTCGCACCTGACCGAAGCGCTTGCGGCTGCCGGCGCGCAGGTCACCGCACTGGCACAATACAACGCCTTCGGTCTCAACGGCTGGTTGGACGAGGCGACGGAGGCGGTGCTGTCGGCGATCGATATCCGCCGCGGCGACGTCCGCGACGCCGGTTTCACGCGAGGGCTGATTGAAGGACAAGACGTTGTCTTTCATCTGGCCGCGCTGATCGCGATTCCCCATTCCTATGACGCGCCGCAAAGCTACGTCGACGTCAACGTGACGGGCACGATGAACGTGCTGGAAGCGGCGCGGTTGCACGGCGTGCAGCGGATCGTTCAGACCTCCACCAGCGAGGTCTATGGCAGCGCCCTGCGCAAACCGATCGACGAGGCCCATCCGCTGCAGGGGCAGTCGCCCTATTCCGCCAGCAAGATAGCGGCAGACATGATGGCGGAGGCCTATGTGCGGTCCTTCTCGCTGCCGGTCGTCACCTTGCGGCCGTTCAATACGTTCGGCCCGCGGCAAAGCGAACGCGCCGTGTTGTCGACCATGATCCGCCAGGCGCTGGATGCCGAGTGCGCGGAAATCCGGCTCGGCGACCTTAGTCCGACCCGGGACTTCAACTACGTCTCCAACACGGTCGACGCGTTTCTCGCCGTGGGCGACAGTGGCGCGCTCGAATTCGGCCAGGCCTACAATGCGGGAACCGGTGTCGAAGTTTCCATCGGCGACATGGTGGAGCGCGTGCAGACGGCAACGGGGACCAACAAGCCCGTCGTACAGGACAATGCGCGGCTGCGGCCGGCCGCCTCGGAAGTCCGCGCCCTGGTTGCGGATTATTCGCGGCTGGAGACGGCCTGTGGTTGGACGCCCGCGGTCGATCTGGACGAAGGCGTGGCGCGCACGGTGGATTGGTGGCGCGGGCGGATCGAATCCGGGCAAATCAGGCGCTCCGCCGATTACCTGACCTGACCGGGACTCGCCAAGGCGACTGGTGTTATCCTCCTTCGGGCAATGAACGAGGAAACGCTGCCATGGCCGTAGGGACCAAACCCACGCTCGAATCCGCGCGCGAAACCCATAACGAACCCGTCTTCGGGCGTCCGGAGCATCTGAAGCCGGAAATAGGGCGGTTCGCAAACGTCACGCAGATGATCTTCCATCCGACAGACGAGAACCCGACCGCACCCAACGCCGGGGTTCTGACCTACGATCCAGGCTCGGGGTTTCCCTTGCATATGCACGATTTCGCGCAGGTTTGGTATGTGCTGGAAGGCGAATGCCGCTTTGGCGACCGCACGCTGACGGCGGGCGACATGGTTTATATGGAGGATCCGCATTTCGAATACGACATGCACACGGAGAACGGTTGCCGAATCCTGTACGTGCAGTATCCCGGCCCGAACACCGGGGAACGGCCGATTTATGACGGTCGGTTCAACAAGACCGAAAAGCCGGACATCGAGAAGCAAGACCTCACGGGATAGCCGCATGTCATCAAATTTTGAGATTGCGGCGATCAAAACAATTTAATTTCCCGGGCTGCCGACCGTTCTTACATTCTCTTTGGTATTTCCTTTCTCGAAACAACGACGGAGCGAAAAATGTGGCCGGACCGCCGACTTCTCGATCTCCTCAACATCGAAATCCCGATCGTCCAGGCTCCCATGGCGGGCGCCAACGGATCGGCGATGGTCGTACAGGCAAGCATGGCGGGCGGGCTCGGCTCGCTCCCCTGCGCCATGCTCGACGCCGACAAGATGCGCGCGGAACTGGGTGTCATCCGGCAGCAGACGGCCAATCCCATCAACGTCAATTTCTTTTGCCACACCCCGCCCGAACCCGATCCGGCGCGCGACGCCGCCTGGAAAGCGCGGTTGGCCGAGTACTACGTCGAACTCGGCCTCGATCCCGACGCCTCCGCGCCGGCCGTCAACCGCGCGCCCTTCGACGATACCATGTGCGAAATTGTCGAAGAAGTTAGGCCGGAAGTCGTAAGCTTTCATTTCGGCCTGCCCGAAAAAGCTCTGCTCGACCGGGTCAAGACGGCCGGCTGCACGGTGCTCAGTTCGGCAACGACAGCAGATGAAGCGCGTTGGCTGGAAGACCGCGGCGTCGACGCGATCATCGCGCAGGGCTACGAATCCGGCGGTCACCGCGGCATATTCCTGACCGACCATGTGAACACGCAGGCGGGCACCATGGCGCTGGTGCCACAGGTCGTGGACGCGGTTTCGGTGCCGGTCGTCGCCGCCGGCGGCATCGCGGACGGGCGCGGTATCGCGGCGGCCTTCGCGCTTGGCGCGTCCGGCGTGCAGATCGGTACCGCCTATCTCTTCACACCCGAGTCGCTGATCTCCGACATGCATCGGACCGCCCTGCGGGAAACCAAGGATGATCAGACCGCGCTGACCAATCTATTTTCCGGCCGGCCGGCGCGCGGAATCATGAACCGCGTCATGCGCGAGGTTGGTCCCCTATCCGACGCGCCATCCGCCTTCCCGACTGCCGGCGGCGCGCTGGCGCCCCTGAAAGCCAAGGCGGAAGCGCATGGTTCCACGGACTTCACATCGCTTTGGTCCGGGCAGGCCGCGAGACTCGGCCGCGAATGCAGCACCGCCGAGCTGACCCGGCAGCTGGCGGAAGAGGCGCTGGCGCAAATGGGTGAATTTGGTCGAAACGCGCTCTAACGCCCGCGCCAACGTTCGAGTGACGCCGCGTCGTCGATATCGATCAGCATTTCCAGCAGGACATGATCGAAGCGCGCGCCGAGATTGCCGATCGTATCGGCGAGCGCGTGAGGGGTCGACCAGCGTACCGGGCGAAACAGATCCGGCTGACCCGGCCGCCGCCGCAACCCGACCAGCCAATAGCCGCCATCGTCCGCCGGTCCGAACACCGCATCGTGGCGACCGAGAGCCCGAAAAGCCTCAGCAATATGCGCTGGATCGATGTCGGGAATATCGGATCCGATAATAACGACAGGGCCCGGCGCGAAACTGCGGATCGTCCGGTCCATCCGCGCGCCCAAATCGCCGGGCGGCTGTTTCATACGCCGCACGCCTTCGGGCCACCGCATCGGACCACCCGTCGTCGCCAGCCACGTATCCCAGCGCGAATCCGGCGCGAGCCGACGGACCGTATTCTCCAGCGCGGTTCTATGGAACCGTGCCGCGGCGACCATGCCGATATCCGCCGCAAGCCGCCGTTTCGCCAGACCGAGGCGCGGCGCCTTTGCAAAAATCACCAGACGGTTTCTCATCCGTAGAACTTCGCGATCAAGCGCGGCGGCACGCCCAGAAAATAGAGCGACAGGCAAAATAAATTGCGCAAGGGGCGTAAGACATAGCCGTCCCGGTGATAGCGTTCCGCCGAGGTAACGGCGCTACGCGGCAGCCGTACGAGGCGGCGGCGTCCAATACGCCGAACGATATCGACATCCTCCATCAGCGGAATTGGCCGGAAACCCCCGATTTCTCGATAGAAGTCACGGGATATCAATAGGGCCTGGTCGCCGTACGGCATCGCGAACATCCAAACGCGCAGCGCGACAAGCCGCTCCAGCAGCTTCGCGCGTTTGCGTTTGTCGTCCAGCTTGAAGCGAAAGAAACCGACGCGCCGGCTATTCTCGTCATCCTGCATGAAGGTCCACACCGGCTCGTGCCAACGCGGGTCCAGGCAGGTGTCTGCGTGCAGGAACAGCAGCCAGCGGCCCGTCGCAGCTTCCGCCGCCGCCGCGAGCTGCTCTCCGCGGCCACAAGCGGCCCTCACGACCCGCGCGCCGGATGCTTCCGCAATCGCCTGGGTTTCGTCCGACGACCCGCCGTCGGCCAAAATCACCTCATGCACCAGGTTCAGCGCGTCGAACGACGCCAGCGGCGGGAGGCTTCGGCGAAGCGCCTCTCCGGCGTTCAAGGTCGGGATGATGATGCTCAAATCGGCCATTCCCCGATCTTATCGCGCAGTCGCCAAGATCGGGCAACCGGCAATAAAGCTTGAATGTTCTCTTTTTGTTCTTGATACTCCTATCATGGATACGCTAACGCCCATCCAAGCGCGCAAGGGACGCGGCGCCGCGAGCAACCGGACCGGCCGTTTCGAGCCGAAGGGCCGCGTCTTCGTCGACGATGGGTGGGACGGCGACGGGGATGAACCGCCGCCCTTGCGGACGACCGTCGGTATCGACAGGGCACGCAAGACGATCTCCTACAATGAGTCTCCGGACGTTCCCTTCGACCGCTCGATCAATCCCTACCGCGGCTGCGAGCATGGCTGCATCTACTGTTTCGCCCGGCCAACCCACGCTTACTACGGTCTTTCGCCGGGGCTCGATTTCGAAACGCGGCTTTTTCAAAAGCCGGATGCGCCGGAGCGGCTGGCCGAGGAGCTTCGCAAACCGAACTACCGTCCCGCCTTCATCGCACTCGGAGCCAACACGGACCCCTATCAGCCGATTGAACGCGATTTGAAGCTGACGCGCCGAATTCTCGAAGTACTCGCCGCGTTCCGCCATCCATTCGCCATCGTTACGAAATCGCCTCTGGTCACGCGCGACCTCGATATCATTGCGCCAATGGCGGCAGCGGGTTTGGCGACCGTTTCGGTTTCCGTGACAACACTCGACCGGGTGTTGGCGCGGCAGTTGGAGCCGCGCGCGCCGACGCCGGCCAAGCGATTGGCTACGATCAGGACGTTGAGCGAAGCGGATGTGCCGACCTGCGTCCTCGCCGCGCCGATGATCCCCGCCCTGAACGATTCCGAGCTTGAATCGATACTCGCCACGGCGAAGGAAGCGGGGGCTCGTTTTGCCGACTACACCCTGCTCAGGCTGCCGCTCGAAATCCGCGATTTGTTCGTTGAGTGGCTCGAAGCGCACTATCCGGACCGTGCGCGCCACGTGATGACCCTGGTGCGCGACACGCGCGGTGGCGCCGACTACGACTCGACCTGGGGCCAGCGCCGCACGGGAACCGGCGTTTACGCAGACATGCTGAACAAGCGTTTCCTGCTCGCGCGGCGCAAGCTGGGGCTGGACAGACGTCCGCCAGCCCTCGACATATCTCAGTTTAAACCGCCGCCGGAAAAAGGGGACCAGTTGACGCTGCTTTAGGCGTTTCGCAAATCTGTTAAATTGCAGCATGGAAAGCAGCCTGGATCTGACCGGAATCGCCATTGTGGCCGGCGCCGCAACGCTGTGCGGCACCCTGCTCAGACGCCTCGGCCAACCGTCGATTGTCGGCTACATCTTGGCCGGGGTCCTGCTGGGCCCGTCAGGCCTTCGGTTGATCAACGATCGCAGCCAGGTGGCCACACTGGCCGAGCTGGGCGTGCTGATGCTGCTGTATTTCGTCGGCATGGAACTGTCGCTGCGAAGCTTCCGCCGCAGCTGGCGCATCGCCGTATTCACCGCGCTGATTCAAATTGCGGCAAGCGTTGTCCTCTTGTTGGCCTTCACGCGGTTCTTCGACTGGCCCGCCTCGCACGCAATTCTGTTCGGTTTCGTCCTGGCGCTCAGCAGCACGGTCATTGCGATCCGCATGCTCGAGGAAGTCGGCGAATTGCGAACGCGGGTCGGGCGCATCACGGTCGGCGTCCTGGTCGCGCAAGATCTGGCGGTGGCGCCGATGCTCCTGGTGGTCGCCAGTCTATCCGGCGACTCGCTGCAATACTCATTGATCTTCAAGATCACCGTCGCGATCGGATTGATAGCGGCCGCGACGGTGTTTCTCAGCCGCCGGCGGCACGTCAACCTGCCGCTCGTTGCGGTCACGGTCGGCAGTGTCGATCTGACGCCGGTCGCATCATTGACCTGGTGCTTCGGCTTTGCAGCAGTCGCCGGCATCATCGGATTGTCGCCAGCCTTCGGTGCGTTTTTCGCCGGTCTACTGATCGGCAGCAGCGCACAGCGGCAGGCGGTCAGCGAAACCGCCAGGCCGATTCAAAGCGTTCTGTTGATGGTGTTCTTCCTGTCGATAGGGCTCCTGATCGATTTGAACTTTCTTTGGGAAAATATCGGCCTGGTATTAATGCTCTGGCTGTTCATCGCAGTATTCAAAACGGCGCTTAATACGGGCGTCCTGCGTTTCATGGGCGAGCCCTGGCGGCGCGCGTTTTTGTCCAGCCTCATCTTGGCGCAAATCGGCGAATTCTCCTTCGTGCTCGGCGCGGCGGCGATCGACCGCCAGGTCATCGACGCCGATATTCATCGGCTGATCGTCGCGGTTACCGTGGTCTCGCTCATGACCAGCCCGCTTTGGTTGAACAGCGCCCGCCGCCTCCAACACCGATCCACCCAGCACGCGCACGGTTTCGGCGGCCTGCTGCGGCTGATCTATTTCCGGGAATGGCGGGTGACGCGCCGGGCGTCGGCTTTGGTCGCGACGCTTGCGGTCGCCGGCGCCGGACGAATACGGGGCGCATTCAGGAAAATCGCTGGCAGGCGTAAAACAAGAAACACCGATCCGCTTCCCGAACAAGACGTCCAACAGGCCGTGCCGCCGCCGGACAATCCGGAAGAACCGAAGCGCGAACCGACCGATGCCTGACTTCGCGCTTGAATCTCATGCCGGGGGCATCGTTGCCGGTGTCGACGAAGCCGGTCGCGGTCCGTGGGCAGGACCGGTGGTCGCCGCGGCGGCCGTTCTCGATCCAGCGACGCTACCCGCGGATCTCGGCACACGGCTCGACGATTCGAAAAAGCTGTCGAAAAAGGTTCGGGACGAGCTGTTCGAAGCTCTGCAGGAACACGCTTTGTTGGGCGTCGGCATCGCCAGCGTCGCGGAAATCGATGCGCGGAATATTCTGGCCGCGACACTGCTCGCGATGCGCCGCGCCGTACTGGACCTTCCCGTATCGCCGGATCACGCGCTGGTCGACGGCAATCGCCCGCCCGATCTGCCCTGCCCGGTGCAGACCGTGATCCGCGGCGACGGCCTGTCGCTGTCCATTGCCGCCGCATCGATCGTCGCGAAGGTGACGCGAGACCGGATCATGGCGGAACTGGCCTTGTTGCACCCCGGATACGGCTGGGAGCGCAATGCCGGGTACGGCACGAAGGCGCATCGAGACGGCTTGCAGCGGCATGGTGTAACGACCCATCACCGCCGCAGTTTCAAACCTATAGCGGCTCGCTTGAAGTAAAACCACTACATCTTGTAGTAAATATACTTAATTAAATTGAGTATTGACGCATGGAATCCGCTGAATCATGATCCATGCATGAAGAAAAACGAAAAGCAGCCACAGAAACTACCTGTAAATCGAATTATATTGGGCGACTGTATCGAAATAATGAACAGTCTTCCCACGGAATCCGTAGACGTAGTCTTTGCCGATCCGCCCTATAACTTGCAGTTATCCGGTGAATTACACCGTCCCAACAATTCGCGGGTCGACGGAGTCGAGGAACAGTGGGACAGGTTCGAAAGCTTCGCGGCGTACGACCGGTTCACGCAGGCGTGGCTCACCGCCGCAAGACGCGTGCTGAAACCGAACGGGACCCTCTGGGTCATAGGGAGCTATCACAACATCTACCGCGTCGGCGCGATGCTGCAGGACCTGTCCTACTGGATTCTCAACGATATCGTCTGGGTCAAGACCAACCCGATGCCGAATTTCCGCGGCAAACGCTTCACCAACGCGCACGAAACCCTGATCTGGTGCGCGAAATCGCAAGACGCGCGCTACATGTTCAACTACGACGCCATGAAGGCCCTGAACGAAGACCTGCAGATGCGCAGCGACTGGGTCATGCCGCTGTGCACGGGACACGAGCGCCTCAAGAACGACAAGGGCGAGAAAGCGCATCCCACGCAGAAGCCGGAAGCGATGCTGCATCGGGTGATCCTCGCGGCGAGCAATCCCGGCGACGTCGTTCTCGACCCGTTTTTCGGCACCGGAACGACCGGCGCGGTCGCCAAACGTCTCGGCCGGAACTTCGTCGGCATCGAGCGCGAAACGGAATATGCGGAAATCGCCAAAAAGCGAATCGCGAAAATCCGTACTGAAGTCGACACAAGCCTACTCGAAACGCCGTCAAAACGGCGGCAGCCGCGCATTCCTTTCGGTTGGCTGGTCGAGCGCGGATTGCTGTCCGCCGGTGACGTCCTGACCAGTCCTTGCCGCCGCTGGGCCGCGAAAGTCCGCGCCGACGGCTCCGTCATTTCGGCCGATCACCGAGGTTCGATCCATCAGGTCGGCGCCGCCGTACAGGGTGCGCCGAGCTGCAACGGCTGGACCTTCTGGTGCCTCGACGTCGAAGGCAAAACGAAGCCGATCGATACCCTGCGCCAGAGGCTCCGTGCCGAGTTGCATTAGTCGCCGGCTAAATCTCCGCGCGGTATTTCGCGAGTTTGTCTTCGTCCAAGGTGATGCCGAGACCAGGGCCGTCCGGCACGGGAATCTCGCCGTCTATCGGGCGGATCGGGTTCTCCGCGATATCGTCCGCCAGCGCCCCGCTGACGCCGACGGCGAACACGCCTTCCATGACCGGCGTCGGCGACGCCGCGCACATCTGCGCGACAGCGGCAGTCGCGACGCTGGTGCTCGGATGGTTGCCCGGATAGATGCGCATCCCGGACGCCTGCGCCAGGTTCCAAAGCTTGCGGATATAGTGGATACCGCCGTTCTTCGCGGTCTTGGTCTGCACGACCGTCGCGGCGCGTTTCTTGATGACGTCCAGCAGGCTGTGGTCGGTGGAAACCGATTCATCGGCCATGATCGGCATATCGACGGCGCGGGCGAGCGCCGCCAACCCGTCGATGTCCCAAATCGCGACCGGCTGTTCGGCCACGTCGATATCGAACGGCTCCAGCTTGCGCAGCAGGGTTTCCGCCGCGTCGTAATTCAGGCTCGCATTGGCGTCGACCCGGAGCACGATATCGTCGCCGAAGCTGTCGCGCAGGGCCTTGGCGTTGCGCAGATCGGCGGCCGAATCGATACCGATCTTCAGCCCGAAATGCCGGAACCCGCGGTCGAAGAAGCCTTGCGCCGACTCGACGAGCTCTTCGACGGTCGGTTTCATCGACAGCACCGCGCCGACCCGCACCCTGTCGCGGCACTTGCCGCCGAGCAGCGCGTGCACCGGCACGTTGAGGAATTTTCCGACGAGGTCATACAGCGCATCGCCGATCGCGGCCTGGGCGTAGAGGGAGTTGTACAACGTCTCATTCAGGTCGTGCATGATCGCGTTGATCTCGAACGGCGAACGGCCGAGCAGCAGCGGCTCGAACTGGGTCTGGATCGAATGCATGAGGTTGGGCAGCAGTTCGGCGCTGCCTTGCCGTCGCCAAGCTTGCGTCTCACCAATACCGAACACGCCTTGATCGGTATGAATGCGTACGATCAGAACTTCGAGAAAGTCGCGCCGTGCCGCCGCGATCTGGAACGGCGAAACGAAGGGCAAATGCAACGGAATTGTTTCTATCTCGCGGATCCGCACCGACAAATCCGTCCCGAAATCGGTTTTTGCGACATCTATATCCGTCATGCTCCGACCTCCTCGAAGTGCCAGACCGAAAGCCTAGACCATTTCACGCGGCACCGCATGCGTGGGCGACGACCTTTTTCATGGCTGTCGGCAGCGCTTGGTCGGCAAGCCCGTCGATCGAACACCAATATGCCGCAGCCGGTGGATCTTCATCCGTCACGCCGGCAAGGACGTGCAATTCCAACCGAAAATGGGTGAAGCCATGGGCGACGAATCCCGGCAGCAGGCGCCAATCCAGACCCGGCAAAGGGGCCGCCGTCTCGGCCTCGGCCCGCGGGATCGCCGGGCCTTCGCGCCACTCGGTCGACGGCACTTCGATCATACCGCCCAGCAGCCCTTGTTCCAGCCGGCGCCGCAGCAGGACGGCGCCGTCGTCGCGGGTGAGCCAGAACGCCATGCCGCGCCGCAAGGGCCGCGCTTTCTTCGGCGCACGCCGTGGCAGCTCCGCCGCGATATCGCGCCCGGCACAGTGGTCCGACCACGGGCATAACAGGCATTTTGGGTTGCGCGGCGTACAGATCGTCGCACCCAGATCCATCACCGCCTGGGCGTAATCGCCCGGCCTTTCCGCAGGGGTCAGCGAATCGGCCAGATCGTACAGTGCCGCCTTGCTGTCCGGCAGCGGTTCGGTCACTCGGAACCGGCGGGCCATCACCCGCTCCACATTGCCGTCGACGACCGTTGTGCGTTTGCCGAAGGCAATCGCCGCGACAGCCGCAGCCGTATAACGTCCGATCCCCGGCAATGCGCGCAAACCCGCCTCGGTTTCCGGAAATCGGCCGCCCAGTTCATGGGCAACGATGCCGGCACAGCGGTGCAGGTTGCGGGCGCGCGCATAGTAGCCGAGTCCCTGCCATGCGTGCAAAACGTCGTCGAGCGGCGCATCGGCGAGCGCCGAGACAACCGGCCAACGCTCCAGGAAACGCTGGAAATAGGGACCGACCGTGACGACCGTCGTCTGCTGCAGCATGATCTCGCTGAGCCAGACGCGGTAGGGGTCGGTTGTTTCGCTAGGCAATGCACGCCAGGGCATGGCGCGCCGATTTCGGTCGTACCACGCGAGAACCGCCGTCGCGCCGCCGCTAATGTCGCTGTGTGAATCCATGCGCGCTCACTATAGTGAATTCGGATAAAGCGGATAGGCGCACGCGAAACCGTGGAACGGCGCAAACAGAAAACTTCGAAATCTAGTGGGGCCGAACGCGTCGGCGGCATGCGCCCGGTCGCGGCAACCCTGCCGAAAATTGCGGCCAAGGCGATCGGCCGGCGCGGCTTCGCCGAAGCCTCGCTGATCACCGATTGGGACAAGATTGTCGGCCGCGAACTCGCCAAGGTCTCGCAGCCTGAAAAGTTGGCGTTTCCACCCGGCGAACGAACGAATGGCACATTGCATATCCGGGTGCAGGGTGGTGTCGCCACGGAACTGCAGCATTTGGAGCCCTTGGTCCTCGAAAGGATCAACAGCCACTTCGGTTATGGCGCAATCGCGCGCTTAAGGCTGACACATGCACCGCTGCGGCATCCGCCCGCCCGCCGAAGCAAAATTAGTGTCAAAACGAAACCGCCCGACCCGGCGCAACGCGCGATACTCGACGAAATTCTTGCATCGGTCGAAGACAGCGACATCAGGGAGGCACTCAATCGTCTCGGCAGCGCCGTCTTGAGCAACAGCGCGAGGGTAAATAAATCGTGACTTTATGTGCGTTTACGCCGCAGCGCACCTTCTTGATCCTGCCGCAATCGAACCTATACTCCCGGCCCACCGACAGGCAAGTGGACACAATAAGGAGACCGCAATGACCCGATTTTTCGCGACGCTGGCAGCCGCTGCTCTCCTCATTCTTTCGGCTGGCACGAGCGCCGCGCCGCGGACGGTTGAAGAAGTTCTCAAAGACCGCGTCATGGGCGATCCCAACGCGCCGATCGAGATCATCGAATATTCATCGCTGACCTGCCCGCATTGCCGGCAATTTCATACCGAAATTCTGCCGAAACTGAAAAAGAACTACATAGATACGGGACGCGCAAAGCTCGTCTACCGCGATTTTCCGTTCGACCAACTCGGCCTCACGGCGGCCCTTCTGGCGCGTTGCGCGCCACCGGCCCGATACTTCCAATTTCTCGATGTCTTGTTCCAGAATCAGGAAAAGTGGGCCAGCGATCCGGATCCGATCAAGGCGCTGGCGCGAATCGGTACGCTCGGCGGCCTCGGCGAAGCCGATTTTAGGGCCTGCAGGAATAACAAAGCGATCGTCGACGGTGTGCTTCAGAGCCGTCTAGACGGCGGAAATCGTTACCAAGTTAACTCGACGCCATCTTTCATCGTAAATGGCGAAAAACGCATTGTCGGATCACAGCCATATGAGGTATTCGACGATCTGTTGAAAAAACTAGAAAAATAGGCATCAGTGCATTTTAGTCGGCTCCAGGTAACGGGCTTTAAATCCTTCGTCGACACGACCGAGCTTTTCATCGAGCCCGGAATGACCGGGGTTGTCGGCCCTAACGGTTGCGGCAAATCCAACGTCGTCGAAGCGCTGCGCTGGGTGATGGGAGAGACCTCGCCGAAGAGCATGCGCGGCGGCGAAATGGAAGATGTCATCTTCGGTGGCACCACGACTCGCCCGTCGCGCAACATTGCCGAAGTCTTGCTCAAACTCGACAATGCCGACCGCTCCGCACCGGCGGCGTTCAACGATTCCGAAGAGATAGAAGTCAGCCGCAAGATCGAGCGGGGCGCCGGTTCGCAATACCGGATTAACGGCAAGGAAGTCCGCGCCTGGGACGTGCAATTGTTGTTCGCCGACCTGGCAAGCGGCGCGCATTCGACGGCGATGGTGAGCCAGGGCCGCATCGGCGCGCTGATCGGCGCAAAACCGACAGAACGGCGGGTTCTGCTCGAAGAAGCCGCCGGCATCAGAGGCCTGCATTCGCGGCGCCACGAGGCTGAATTGCGGCTGCGCGCCGCGGAGACCAACCTCAGCCGGCTCGACGACGTGATCGAAGCGCTCGAGGGGCAACATCATGCGTTGCAGCGGCAAGCGCGACAGGCGAAGCGCTATCGCCGTCTATCGGAAAGCATCCGCCGCTACGACGCGATCCTCCTGCATTTACGTTGGCGGCAATCGACCGCTGCGCTCGATGCGGCGCGCGCGCGCTTACAGGTTGCGGAAACCGACGTCGCGGCGCGCACGGAAGCGGCGGGCACCGCCGCCGCACAACAGGCCAACGCAGCCGCATTACTCCCTGACATGCGGCAGAAAGAGACCGAAGCGGCCGCGGAGTTGCAGCGCTTGCTGATGGCGCGCAACGAACTCGAGAGGGAAGAAGCCCGAATCGCCGACGCCAAAGCGGAAGCGGAACGACGGTTAAACCAAATCTCCGACGACATCGAACGGGAGCAATCGCTCGCAGCCGAAGCGAACACGGCGATTGAGCGACTGGTGGCGGAAGCGACGACAATCGACACAGCCCTGGCGAACGAGGCGACCCGTGCGGAAACCGCCCGGGCCGCGCTCGATGAAATTACCGCACACATCGACGCCAAGGATGCCGAACGCAACGAGTTGCTCTCGGCGACGGCCGAAACCGAAGCCAAGCGCGCGACACTGGAACGCCAGCGGGACCAGCTTTGGGAACGTATCGAGAAACTGAAGCACCGCGCCAACGAAATGGACGACGAGCGGGTTGGATTGGCGGCGGAAGTCGCCGACGACTCGGCACTGGTTGAAATCCAATCGTCAATCGACGCGGCGGAAAAGACGGTCACGACGGCACGCGACGAAGCCGCGGAAGCGGAAGCCGCACTAAAATCCGCACAGGAATCCGAGACCGCCGCGCGTGAGCAGGCGCGCGAGATGGAAGCCAACCGGGAACGGCTGAGCGCGGAAATACGAGCGCTGGCTGAGCTGGTGGACCCAGCCGAAGGTGATTTTTTCGCTCCCTTGATCGAGGCGATCGCGGTCGATCCCGGCTACGAAGTAGCGCTCGGCGTTGCCCTGGGCGACGACATCGAAGCGCCGGTCGATACAGCAGCACCGGTCTATTGGGCCGTACTGCCCGCCCTGCCGGTCCTTCAGAGCCTTCCAGATCGCGTGACACCACTGGCTAAATTCGTCAAAGCGCCCCCGGCTCTGCAACGCCGCTTATCGCAAATCGGTGTCGTCGAGGACGATAAAACCGGAGAGAACCTGCACGCGGCGCTGAAACCGGGACAACGTATCGTCAGCAAAAAGGGCGCGCTTTGGCGCTGGGACGGTTACCGCGTCTCGGCTGGCGCGCCGACGCCGGCGGCAACGCGGCTGGGCCAGCGGAACCGCCTGATCGCCCTGCGCGAGCAGCTTCACATGATGGACCCGGATTTCAAGGCAACGCAGCTGGCTCTCGAAAGCGCCCGGCGCGAAAGGGAGGCTGCGGAAACGGTCGAGCGCACCGCGCGCCACGCGCAAAACGACGCTTTCTCCGCGCTGAACACGGCGCGTGAAGCCTTCGGCGACGTCTCCAGCGACGCCGCAGCCGCGAAATCGCGCCTCTCCGCCCTCGCCGATGCGGCAAACCAGGCGGTTTTCGATCTCAACGAGGCCGAGCTGCAATGGAAACCCACGCGGCGCGCCATCGAAGAACTGGAAGACCCGGACACAAAACGCGCTGCGATCGAATGTTTGCGGGCAACTTTGGGCGAATTGCGCACCGACCAATCCGAAAAACGCAGCGCCTACGACCGCTTGAAACGCGAATCTCAAGAACGCGCGGCACGGCGCCAAGCCGTAACGGGAGAAGGCGAGACATGGCGCAACCGGCAGAACGGTGCAGCCGCCCGGCTCTCCAACCTGGAGGAACGACGCATTACAGCAACCGATGCACAAGCAAGCCTGGCGGCGCGTCCTGCCGAAATCGCCGAGCAACGGAACAATCTGCTCAGCGTGATCTCCGCCGCCGAGGAGAAACGCGGCGCGGCCGCGGATGCGCTCGCACTGGGCGAAACGACGCAGAAGGAGGCCGACACGGGCCTGCGCCGTGCGGAAGGACAGCTTGCTGAAAGCCGCGAGCAAAGGGTTCGTTGCGAGGCACAAGTCGAACAGGCGGATAGCGACTGCGCGACAATCCGGGAGCGGATAGCCGAGCGCCTGGAATGCGAGCCGGAATCGGTTCTGCGGGAAGCCGATATCCCCGAAGACGAAGAACTGCCTGATTCGGAAACCGTCGAGACAAAGATGGTGCGGCAGGTTCGCGAGCGGGACAATATGGGCCCGGTCAACCTGCGCGCCGAAATCGAGGCGCAGGAATTGGAAACCCAGATCGATTCGATGCAAAGCGAACGCGATGACCTGGTCGCCGCGATAGCCCGCCTGCGCCAGGGCATTGGCCAGCTCAACCGCGAAGGCCGGGAACGATTGATGGCGGCCTTCGAAACGGTCAACAACCATTTCCAGGAACTGTTCGTAAAACTATTCGGTGGCGGGCGGGCCTATCTGACCTTGACCGAGGCCGACGACCCGCTTGAAGCCGGCCTGGAAATCATGGCCAGCCCACCGGGCAAGAAGCTGCAGATCATGTCGCTCCTGTCCGGTGGCGAACAGGCGCTGACCGCAATTTCCCTGCTGTTCGGCGTGTTCCTGACCAATCCCGCACCGATCTGTGTCCTGGACGAAGTCGACGCGCCGCTCGACGACGCCAATGTCGAGCGTTTTTGCAATTTGCTGGCCGAAATCTCCAATGCCGGCGACACGCGATTCCTTATCATCACGCACCATCGGATCACCATGGCGCGGATGGATCGCCTGTTCGGCGTCACGATGGGCGAGCGGGGCGTCAGCCAGCTCGTTTCGGTCGATTTGCAGCGCGCGCAGGAACTTCGCGCCACCGCGTAAATTACCCTCTGTAACCCCTGGTTTTCTGCGACTTTTGACCGCATCAGGAGTAATGGTTGCGGCTTGACTTAACCAGGGCTCAACAGTATGGTGCGCCCGCTTTCAGCATTGGTAAAAGCCAATCGGAGGGGCGACTCGCCATGGCCGAAGGTGACAAACCAGCCTCGCTGGAAAATCTGGACGAACGGCTGCGTGCCGCTCGAAATCACCGGAATGCGACCGCCAAGGGGGATTCAGGCAAGGAAGGGGGAGGACAAGGCGGCTTGGGAACCGCATTGCGCGTCGGGGTCGACCTGGTCGCTGCATTGATTGTCGGGGTCGGGATTGGTCTTCTTTTGGATTATTGGCTCGGCACGAAACCTTGGCTTCTAATTCTTTTCTTCTTGCTTGGCGCGGCGGCTGGCTTTCTGAACGTGTTTCGGGTGGCGAGCGGTTACGGAATGGCCGCCGGGTACAAAAAAACCGACAGCGAAACGCCGTCGGATGATGTGAAAGACGATGACGTGAGAGGCAAGGGCTGAACGAGGAAACGACGTGGCAAGTCCGTTAGAACAGTTCGAAATCCACCCGATCATCCCACTGCAGCTGGGCGACGTGGATGTTTCGTTCACCAACTCGTCGCTCTACATGGTGATTGCCCTGGTCCTGGCGGCGGGGTTCGTAATTCTCGGCATGCGGCATCGCGCCATGGTCCCGAACCGGATGCAGTGCGCCGTGGAGATGTCCTACGAGTTCATCGCCAACCTGTTACGCGATACGGTAGGCAGCGAAGGGCGCAAGTATTTTCCATTCATTTTTACCCTGTTCATGTTTGTCCTGTTCGGCAACTTGCTGGGTATGACGCCCTATAGTTTCACCTTCACGAGCCACATCGTCGTCACCTTCGCCCTGGCGCTGCTTGTCTTCATCGGCGTGACGGTCCTTGGCTTTGCCAAACATGGTTTCCACTTCTTCAGTTTCTTCGTGCCGCCCGGCACACCGCTGCCGATGTGGCCGCTGTTGATTCCCATCGAAATCATCTCATACCTGTCGCGTCCGATCAGCTTGTCCGTTCGCTTGTTCGCGAACATGCTGGCGGGTCATACCTTGCTCAAGGTGATCGCCGGCTTCATCGCCGTGCTTGGCGTCGCGGGCATCCTGCCGTTCGCCTTCGTCGTCGTTTTGACGGGACTCGAAATTCTGATCGCTTTTCTGCAGGCCTATGTCTTTGCCATCCTGACCTGCCTGTACATCAACGACGCGCTGCACCTGCATTAATACGGCGCATCGAATTGAAATCACACGAACGAAACGTCACTTAAAAGGGTACAAAATCATGGAAATGATCGCAGCTGCAAAACTTATCGGCGCCGGTTTGGCGGTGATTGGAATGATCGGTTCCGGAATCGGCATCGGCAATGTTTTTTCCTCCTTCATCATCGCAGTTGGCCGCAATCCTGCAGCGCGCGGCGAAGTCTTCACCATGACGATGCTTGGCTTCGCGCTTGTGGAAGCGATCGCGCTTTTTGCGTTGGTTATCGCGCTGCTTATCCTGTTCGGATAATTTTCAACCTCGCAGGAAGCGGGAGCTCGCATGCCGCAACTTGATCCATCGGTATTCCCGACCCAGCTCTTCTGGTTGGTGCTGACTTTTGTCCCGTTGTACCTGATCCTCTGGAAAGTCGCTCTCCCGCGCGTGACCGAAGTTCGCGAAACGCGCCGAATTCGGATCGAATCCGACTTGGAGAAGGCGGAAGCGCTGAAGACCGAAGCGGAAACAGCCCTCGCCGACTACGAAAAAACCATCGCGGAAGCTACCGCGAAGGCGCAACAGTCGATCCGCGAAGCGGCCCGCAAAATATCGGAAGAGGCGGAGAAGCAGCGCGATGCGCTCGCGGCGAAGCTCTCCGATCAACTGGCGCAGGCCGAGCAACGCATCGCCGACGAAAAGGCACGCGCAATCGGGGAAATCGGTGAAATCGCCGGGGAACTGGCCCAGGCGGCGGCCAGCCGCCTGGTCGGCAGCGAGATAACCGAGGACGACGCAAACGCCGCCGTCTCAACCATCATACGGGAGAGCGTCTGATGGAATTCCTGGATAGTCCGACTTTCTGGGTCATGGTCGCTTTCGTCGTTTTCGTTATCGTGGTCTTCAAACCGCTCGGCGCAGCAGCGACGGGCGCGCTCGACGACAAGATCGCCCAAATCCGCAATGAAATCGAAGAAGCGCAGCGTCTTCGAGAAGAAGCGCAAGCGACCCTCGCGTCCTACCAATTGAAACAGCGCGATGCGGCGCAGGAAATCGAGGCGATGATGGTGCAAGCCAAGGCCGAGGCCGACGCCCATCGCAAGAGTGCCGAAAGCGCGCTGGAGACAATGCTAAAGCGGCAGGAGCAGTCGGCGTTGGAGAAAATACAGCAGGCCGAAGCCGCCGCCGTGCAAGAAATCCGCGACCAGGCCGTGACCGTCTCCCTGGCAGCGACCGTCAAGCTGCTCGAAGAAAAGCTGGCCGGCGATTTCGGCGATGCGATGATCGACGACGCCATCAAGGCGTTGCCTGGCCGTTTGCACTAATCGGCATGCTGCAGCCCGATCCGATGAAGCCGCCGCATGGCGGCTTTTTCATTGAGCCCGATCCACACACGACCGTATGATTTGCGAGAGGTACTGAAATGCCCTTCGTCTCGCGAAACGAACAAGGCGCCATCACCGGCGTCTTCAACAAGCCGACGCCGATCGCGCAGGAACAGCTCGACATCGACGATACGGAACTGCGCCGCTATCTTGAAGACGGTGCAACGCAAGACGCCCGCGATACGCTTGAGGCGAGCGATCGGGAAATGGCGAGCATCGTCGAGGATTTGATCGATGTTCTCATTGCAAAAAACATCATCAATTTCACGGATTTTCCGCCGGAAGCGCAGAAGAAAATGCTCCGCCGACGCTCCCTACGGCGCAACCTGTCGATACTAAAGGACCTGGCCAGCGATGAAGACGACAATCTAATCGTCTAAGCGCCCCACCCTCGGAGAGAAATCCGGGCTATAGCCCGTTTCGACCAACTACTCTCGACCAATCGGCGTTGAGCGGGCATTCTTGTGCATGTTCATTCGGGCTTTCCTCCGAGAATGTCTGAAGCTTGGTAACTCCAGTCTCCTCGGTCAGGCTCGAATGGACAACCTATTGAAACACCACAACTAGTCGGCAGCGTCGCGATAAGCGTCCAGCGGCGGACAGGCGCAAACGAAATTTCTGTCGCCATAAACCTGATCGATCCGGCTGACCGGCGGCCAATATTTGTTCTGCCGAAGCGCCGAGACCGGAAAGGCCGCTTCTTCCCGGGAATAGGGATGCGCCCATCCGTCGTCGACAACATCGTCCAGCGTGTGCGGCGCGTTGTGCAACGGATTGTCTTCCGGATCCAACACCCCTGACGCGACACGGCGAATTTCGCCATGAATGGCGATCATGGCATCGCAAAACCGGTCTATTTCCTCTTTCGACTCGCTTTCCGTCGGTTCGATCATCAGCGTGTCGGCGACCGGCCAGGACATGGTCGGCGCGTGAATACCGAAATCGACCAGGCGCTTCGCGACATCGTCGATCGTGATGCCGCCTTCCATCTGCCGGAGATCGACGATGCATTCGTGGGCGACCAATCCGTTGGGCCCGGTATAGAGAACCGGAAAATAGAGGTCGAGGCGGCGGGCGATATAGTTCGCATTGAGGATCGCCAATTCTGTCGCCTTGCGCAGCCCCGTCCCGCCCATCAAGGCGATATAGGCCCAGGATATCGTCAGGATACTGGGGCTGCCCCACGGCGCGGCGGAGACGGCGCCGACGGCGCCTTCGGCAGCATCGGATCGTGTGTGGTGCGTCGGCAGGAAGGGCGTCAGATGCGCCCGTACGCCGATCGGGCCCATACCCGGTCCGCCACCGCCATGAGGAATGCAGAACGTCTTGTGCAAGTTCATATGCGACACGTCCGCACCGAAATCGGCCGGATAGCATACGCCCAGCATCGCGTTCAGATTGGCGCCATCCATATAGACTTGACCGCCGTTGCCGTGCACGATTTCGCATATTTCGCGGATCGATTCTTCGAACACGCCGTGCGTCGAAGGGTAAGTCACCATCAGCGCGGCCAGCGATTCCGCATGCGCTTCAGCCTTGGCCTTCAGGTCGTCGACATCGATATTACCTTGATCGTCGCATTTCACGACGACCACCTTTAGACCGGCCATCACCGCGCTGGCGGGGTTTGTGCCGTGCGCCGAACTGGGGATCAGACAAATATCGCGCGCGCCTTCGCCGCAGCTTTCGTGGTAGGCGCGGATAACCAGCAACCCGCAATACTCACCCTGCGAGCCGGCATTGGGCTGAAACGAGACCGCATCGAATCCGGTGGCGCGGCACAACATCCGCTCCAGATCCTCGATCAAGGCGCGATAGCCCGCCAGCTGGTCGCCGGGCGCAAAAGGATGGATGCGGCCGAATTCCGGCCACGTAACCGCCTCCATTTCCGTCGTCGCGTTCAATTTCATCGTGCACGATCCCAGCGGGATCATTGACCGATCGAGCGCGATATCCTTGTCCTGCAGGCGCTTGATATAGCGCAACATCTCGGTCTCGGAGTGATAGCTGTTAAAAACCGCATGTGTCAGAAACGGCGTTTTGCGGCGCAGCGCCTCCGGTATGGCGTTATCCGCATCTTCCCCAAATGAACCGTCGCCGCCGAAGATACGCAGGACGGCCGCAAGATCGTCGCCCGTCGACGTTTCGTCGAACGAGAGTCCCACCGCGTCGGCGTCGAATTGGCGGAAATTATAGCCTTGGTCGCAAGCCTTCGCGATGAGCCTATCCGAACCGCCCGGTATTCGAATGCGAAGCGTATCGAACCAGGTTTGGTTCTCGACCTCGATCCCGAGCTTCCGCAACTCTCGGGCCGCAAGACTGGCAAGAAGGGTAACGCGCTTGGCGATCGTGATGAGCCGTTCGGGTCCGTGATATACCGCGTAGAAACCGGCGATCACGGCCAGGAGCACCTGCGCCGTACAGATGTTGCTGGTCGCCTTCTCGCGCCGGATATGCTGCTCGCGAGTCTGTAGCGCCAGGCGCAACGCCGGTCGCCCTGCCTGGTCGACCGAGACGCCAACGAGCCGGCCCGGGACCGAGCGCCGGTAGGCGTCGCGGGCCGCCATGAACGCCGCGTGCGGGCCGCCGCCGCCAAGCGGCACGCCAAAACGCTGCGCGTTGCCGACCACGACATCGGCGCCCCACTCGCCCGGAGGCTTAAGCAGCGTGAGGGCCAGCAAATCCGTCGCCACGGCGACCAGCGCCCCGGACTCGTGCGCGGCATCGACAATTCCGACATAGTCTTCTACCGAACCGTCGCTGGCGGGGTATTGCAGCAAAATGCCGTAGGGATCGGCCGCCGCGAGGTCGCGCCGAACGTCGCCGACGATCAGCTCGATGCCGAGCGGCGCGGCGCGTGTGCGCAAGACGTCGATCGTCTGCGGGTGGCAGGCATCGGAAACGAAGAACACGTCGCTCTTTTTCTTGCCGACCCGGCGGCAGAGCGTCATCGCCTCGGCCGCCGCCGTCGCCTCGTCAAGCAGCGACGCGTTGGCTATCTCCATGCCGGTCAGATCCATAACCATGGTCTGAAAATTGAGCAACGCTTCGAGCCGGCCCTGCGAAATTTCCGGCTGATAGGGTGTGTAGGCGGTATACCAGCCGGGATTTTCCAGAACCTTGCGCAGGATGACGCCGGGCGTGAAGCAATCGTAATAGCCCATACCGATCATCGAGCGCAGGACTTGGTTCCGGGCGCCGAAATTTTGCAGTGCGTCCAACACGTCGTCCTCGCGACGGCCTGATGGCAGATCGAGCGGCGCATCGGACTGCAAATCCGCAGGCACGGCTTGCTCGATCAGTTGGTCCAGCGAGTCGACACCGACGGTTTCCAACATGGACTCGATTTCCGCGTCCCGCGGTCCGATATGGCGGGAAACGAAATCGTCTGTCTGCTCGAGGCGAGACAGCGCACTGCGATTGCCGGACATCTAATTCTCCCGGTTTAGTTAGTCGTCAGAGTTTGGCGACAAACGCCTTATAGGCGTCCGCATCCATAAGATTATCGAGCTCTCCCGAATCGGAAATCGTGAGCGTGAACAGCCAGCCTTCCCCTTGGGCGTCTTGGTTGACGAGGCTGGGATCGGCATCTAATGATTCGTTCACCGCGCCGACTTTACCCGACACCGGCGCGAATATGTCGCTGGCGGCCTTGACCGATTCGACCACCGCTGCATCGTCGCCCTGCGCCATCTCGG
The DNA here is from genome assembly GCA_047517345.1 of Alphaproteobacteria bacterium. Taxonomy (GTDB): domain Bacteria; phylum Pseudomonadota; class Alphaproteobacteria; order UBA8366. Next base: position 2,583 of record JAKZTB010000170.1, on the reverse strand, counting down.
CACCTGTCTCGGGCAGATCGACAAAGACGATGTCACCCAACTGTTCCTGCGCATATTCGGTTATGCCGACCGTCGCGACCTCGCCGTCCACGCGCACCCATTCGTGATCTTCGGTATACCTGACCTCGCTCATTCCCCTCTCCTTTTAGCCCCTGTAATAATGTTGCGGTGTAAAAGGCAGCGGCACGACCGTTGCCGGCAACGCCTTGTTCCGCACTTCCAGCTGAAGCGGTGTGCCCGTCTCGGCGTGGTCGCGCACGACATAGCCCATCGAAACCGGACCGCCGACAGTCGGCCCGAATCCGCCGCTGGTAACCATACCGATTTCCTGGCCCGCGGAATCCGTGATCCGGGATCCTTCGCGCGCCGATGCGCGGGCGTCAGGACGAATTCCGACCCTTTTGCGCGGTGCTCCATCCTTGGTTTGCCCAAGGATAACCGCATCGCCCGGGAAACAACCCTCTGCGCGCCGCCGCTTGCCGATCGACCACTGCAGGCCTGCCTCGATCGGTGTCGTCGTCTCGTCGATATCGTGTCCGTAAAGACACAGTCCCGCTTCCAGCCGCAGCGAATCACGCGCGCCGAGCCCGATCGGTGCCACCTCCGGCTCCCCGAGCAGCGCATCCGCGATCGATCCGGCCTTATCGGCCGGCGCGGAAATTTCGAAACCGTCCTCGCCCGTATAACCGCAGCGGCCCACAGTGCAAACGATGCTTCGGATATTCGTCTCGATCGACGACATGAACGGCATCGTTGCGACTGCAGGCGCGAAGCGCGCGAGCGTCGCCGCCGCCGCTGGACCCTGCAGTGCGATCAGCGCTCGGTCTTCGAGCTGTTCCATCTCAATTTCGGAGGGCAGTCCGGCTCGAAGCAGTTCGATATCGGAATCCTTGCACGCCGCGTTCACGACGACGAAAAGACGGTCGCCTTCCTTCGTCACCATGAGGTCGTCGAGAATACCGCCTGCATCGTTGGTGAACTGGGTATAGCGGGTGCGACCTGGCGCCAAACCTAGAATATCGCCGGGGACAAGCGCCTCCAACGCAGCCGCCGCCCCTGCACCATGCAGATAAAGCTGCCCCATGTGAGATACGTCGAAAAGACCTGCGGCGGAACGGGTGTGCAGATGCTCCTTCAGAACACCATCCGAGAACTGGACCGGCATTTCATAGCCGGCAAACGGCGTCATCTTCGCTTCATAACGTAGATGCAATTCATGGAGCGGCGTGCGTTTCAGCGATGCCCCGTCAGTTTCGCTCATCCTCGGCCCTCCAACAGCAAACAAGCGGCAGCGGCAATCATTCGCATGAAGCCACTACCCCGCTCTGTCTTCGAACCTGAGAGGTTGACCGGTCTTCGACCGGCTTTCACCTTCGGTGAGGCATCGGCGAACCGGTGCCTACTTTCCAGAGTGCCCTCGCCCTGCGGTCCTTTTGCCTGAGAGATTCCGGGGCGGTTGCTCCTTCGGCGCGGGTGCCTGAACGGGCGCCCACCTCTCCCACAGGGTTCAACGATGCGTTCGCTAGAGGCTAACGCGCTCGCATGGAAAGTCAACCGAATGACAAAATCGCTATTTTCGTTTGCTCCGGTTGAACGCCAATTCCTGCTCGGATAGTTCGAGCCCGACATAGATCGAAAAGGAGTCTGTCTGCACGCCGCGCTGCAGGGGTATGTTGAGGTCGAGGATATCCTCGAAGAGGATGGTCTTGCGGTTGGAGAACGCGGTGCTCGTCTCGAAAGATTGCCTCGCCAGTACCTTGCGGTTCAGGTCCGTAATCGCCACGAAGTAACCTATCTTGGCCTTGTCGGTCCGCGTCGCCGGTCCCCGCCGGGTCCCGATTCGCACCGTTAGATCGGCTGATAGTTCGTCATCGTCGAGGAAACATTTGCCGCCGACCCCGTCGATCCATGCTTCGATCAACACATCGGTGGCATCGCGGCCGGGTCCCGGCTTGAAGCGAACGAATTCGCCTAGATCCTGAAGAACTTCGACACCAGGACAGGCGACCTGCTCGTCCGCCGCCTTCGAACAAGCTGAAAGCGCAAACGCCGCCGCAAGCAGCACCGGCGCCTTTTTGAGAGTCCGCGTCACAACGCTGATTATGTCAAAGCGCCGAATGGGTGCCGTCGCAGAGCGGCTGGTTGGCCGAGCGCTTGCAACCGCAGAAGTAGACATTCTTGGTTCGCTTCGCGGTGTATTCGACCGGCGAAAATTCCGTTCCCTTGTGGCTGCCGTCGCAGAAGGGCTGATTCTTGCTTTGTCCGCAAGCGCACCACCAGTAGCTTTCGCCTTCTGTAACAGCCGCTTCGTAAGGGGCCTTTTGCGCTATCGCCGGTTCCGTCATGGCTGCTTTCTTCCTCTTCCCGGATGTACTAATTTCGCGTCGTAACGTCGCCTGTCGGTCGAAGCACGGGCGGCGACGGCACGTTTCTATAAGAAGATTTATGGTCGCCTCGCAACAACGCGTCAAGGGCGCGAAACCAAACCTCGCCGGTTCGAATATGCCGCGGAACTTACCATCGTAATTCAGGACAGCAACCATGGCGGTGTACACCGTAGTCAGCGACGACGAGCTTATCGAC
>JAKZTB010000169.1:0-7938 GCA_047517345.1 Alphaproteobacteria bacterium | reverse complement strand
GTCCAGAACCACCATGCGCACGACGATAGCGCATGGTAAATCGCGTTACCAGCAGAAAGACAGCACCTTGTGGGGCCTCGCCTCAACGTGGGAGATACGCTTGACGGGACCCATTCCACGGCCTGAACGAACGCTTACCATTCATGGGCCGTCGGAGGAGCTCGTTATCATCGGCGCATCACGGCTGCGCCGCCCCAAATATCCAGACGCATAGTCGCCGTTTGGGTAGTTGGGGTAGATTGTTTTCACAAACCGAATGCGAATCCGCTCCTGATCGACTGCCTCTCAATGCCGAACTGTCACAGCGAAACGATTGAACGCCGTTCCCCGAAACCACACTGACCACCATGCCGGAAGTAACCTCAGCCATCCAGACCGCGTTCGCCATGGTCGTGGCGTTCGACGCCGGGTTGATGGAAATCGTCGGCCTGTCGTTGCGGGTCAATTTCATCGCCGTCGGGTCCGCGGTTGCGATCGGGTTGCCGATTGGCGCGGCGGTCGCGATATTCCGATTTCCCGGCCGTCGCGTGCTGAGCGTCATTCTGAACGCCATGATGGGCATGCCACCGGTCGTCGTGGGTCTGGTCGTCTACCTATTGCTGTCGCGCGTTGGACCGTTGGGGGTTCTCGGCCTGCTGTTCACGCCTACCGCCATGATCATCGCCCAGTTTCTGCTCGTCGTACCGATCATCGCCGCCCTCACCCGGCAAACGATCGAAGACCTTTGGATCGAATATCGCGAACAGCTGCGTTCCTTGGGCGCCAGCGTGCCGCAGACGCTTGCGGCCTTGCTGTGGGAAGGACGTTTTAGTCTTTCGACGGCCGTTTTGGCCGGCTTCGGGCGGGCCAGCGGCGAGGTCGGCGCCGTCATGATTGTCGGCGGCAACATCGATCACCTGACGCGCGTCATGACGACGGCCATCGCTCTTGAAGTCAGCAAGGGGGATTTGTCTCTCGCGCTCGGACTCGGCATCATTCTGATCGGGCTGTCGGTCGGTGTCAGCGGTGCGGCATTCGTATTGAACGAGTTTGCGAGACGGCGGCATCAACCGCCTAGTACTTAGAGCCCGTTTGGGAATATGTTGTTGTTTTCATGGCTTTTGTTTACTCGCTGGTTAGGAAGGGTTCGCGTCGCGATGCTGGCGGCATCGCAAGCGGGCGCTGACGCGGTCCAGCGATTAAATAAAGGCCACCCGGAGGGTTGGCGCTTGTCGGCCGGCTGGTGCGTCGCGGCGCTTGGCCGATGCCCGGCGTCGCCCGGCGCGCCGCTCCTGCCATCCGAATCGACAATCGCCAATGAAAACAGCAACATATTCCCAAACGGCTCTTAGTAAAAGGCGACTACATACGTTTTGGGAGGCTGGAGAAATGTTGAAACTGGCAGAGATCGCGAAGCTGGGCCGCGACGTGAGGCAGGACGATTGGGCGGAACTGGGCGACCCGACTCAGGAGAAGGTCGTCGAAGCGATCGACGGCGGCCGGCTCGACGAGGCCAAGGCGCTGGCGCGCTATATGATCCCCGAGGGCAAGGTTCTGCACGACCTGATGTGCGACTGGGTCTGGGATTTGCTAACCCAGATCGCCAAGCGGCAGGGCGAGCAGGAAATGTACGAATGCCTGCGCGGAAGCCAGTCCGGCTGGATGCTGAAAAGGACTTGGCGTGGCTTTCTCAACATGTCGGTCGAGGAACGGGTCCAGCTTACCGCCGAGATCATGCGCTCGCACCGCTGCGGTCCGGATCAGGACGGCGGTATCGACGTGATCGAAGACGGCGAGAAATTCGCAATCCGGATGGACCCGTGCGGTTCGGGCGGACGGATGCGGCGCGGCGATCCGGTCGAAGGGACCGGCTCGCGCCTCGATCCGCCGTACGATTTCGGTGTCACCAAGGAGGCGCACGACTGGTCCTGGGGCAAGAAGGACGTGCCCTATTACTGCATTCATTGCGCCGTGAACGAGGCGATGCCGATGGAATGGGGCGGGCACCCGCTGTGGGTTACCGGGTATGAAGACGACGTGTCGAAGCCATGCCAATGGCAGTTCTACAAGCGGGCCGAGGATATTCCCGACGAATACTATTCGCGCCAAGGCTTCACGAAACCGGAAAACGGCGAAGGCGAGTATTGAGAGCCGCGCCAAGAATTCCCATCTAGTGGATTGAATTACACATATGGTACCCCTCCGACGGCTTCCCGAGTTCTCCGGTTAGGCGCGCGATGCGCCGCGATGCGGGGCCATCGCAAGCGTCGCGCAACGCGGCCGGTGATCTCGGGAAGCCGCCCTCCGGATCCCGTATCCCGGCTTCTCGGGGCGCCGACGGCCCTTGCCTATGCTTCGGCATCGCCTGCGAACCATCTCCTGCCGAGAAACCGGGATACAGGATCGTAGGGGTACCATATGTGTAATTCAATCCACTGGTTTCCTATACACATTCGCAGACTGTAGAATGCGGGCGCAATCAGGAGAATTCGCATGTCGGGACCGCTCAGCGGCTATCGGGTCGTCGATTTCACGAACGTGATCGCCGGACCCTACGCAACCATGATCCTTGCCGATCAGGGGGCGGACGTCATCAAGATCGAAGCGCCGCACCGGCCTGACTACACCCGCCAGGCCGGCAACGGGCAACAGGGCTTGCGCGCATCGTTCCTCAACAACAACCGCAACAAGCGGTCGGTGTCGATCGACGTCAAGAGCGACGCGGGCCGCGAAGCCCTCATGAGGCTCGTCGCAACGGCAGACGTGTTCATTCAGAATTTCCGCCCCGGCGTCGTCGAACGGCTCGGCATCAGCGAGCCCGAGTTGCGCGCCATCGCGCCGGATATCGTCTACGTCTCGATGAGCGGCTGGGGCGAACGCGGGCCGTTCGCGCACAAGCCTGTCTACGATCCGATCATCCAGGCTCTGTCGGGTCTCGCCACGGTTCAAGCCGGGTCGGACCAGGATCGCCCGCGCCTGATCCGCACCATCCTGCCCGACAAGCTGACCGGCATAACGGCGGCGCAAGCCGTGGCTGCGGCCCTCGCGGGCCGCGCCAAGAGCGGCGAAGGCCAGCATGTCAAAGTCTCGATGCTCGACTCGATCATCGCCTTCCTATGGTCGTCGGATATGGGCGGTCAGACTTTCGTTGGCAACGAAATCAGTGCGCAAAAGGCGGCGACGTTTATCGATCTGATTTACGAGACAAAGACCGATTACATCACCGTCTCGACCATGACCAACGCACAATGGAAGGCCTTCTGCGAGACGGCCGGCCGCGAAAATCTGCTGCGGGACGAACGGTTCAAGACACCCGCCTTGCGCGACGAAAACGCGGACGAACGGCTGAACCAAATCCAGGAGGTGCTGCTGGAACGGCCTGCCGCGGAATGGCTGCAGATTCTCGACGATGCCGGCGTGCCCTGCGCGCCCGTCCTGACACGCCAGGAAATGATCCAACATCCGCAGGTCCAGGCGAGCGGCATCGTGATCGAGCACGACCACCCGCACGCCGGGAAATTGCGCCAGGCGCGGCCGGCGGCCCGCTTCGAAGGGACTCCGACGTCGATCCGCCATGGTGCCCCGCTGCTGGGCGAGCACACCTACGAACTGCTCGGCGAACTCGGCTACAGCGAGACAGAGATCGACGCGATGGTCGATTCCGGGGCGCTGCACGCGCACCGCCCGAACCAATCCGACGAAGCGGCGGATTAATGTCATACCGTCTCTACAACCGACCCGGCTCCGGCGGTTTCGTCGTCGAAGCGGCACTGGCGCTGGCGGAAGCCGAATTCGAGCTCGTGGAACTGGACTCGAAAGCGGGTACGCCGTTGCCCGAAAGTTTCCGAGAGCATAATCCTTGGCGCCAGGTGCCGACCCTGATCCTGCCGGACGGCTCGACATTGACCGAGACCGCGGCGATATTGATCCACCTCGCCGCCTGCCATCCCGACAAGTTGCTCGGGCCCGCACCGGGCACCTCGGCGCACGCGGCATTCCTACGCTGGATGGTCTTCGCGAACGTGAATATCTACGAAGCCGTACTGCGCAACCCCTACGCATCTCGCTTCACAACTGATCCGGACGGCGTCGACGCCGTGAGAGCGGCGGCAATCGGTCGCTTGGGCGAAGCCCTCACCGTCCTAGAAAACGCTATCGACCCTGGCCCCTTCATGCTTGGGGAATCGATGACCGTCTTGGACGTTTACCTTTCGATGCTTTTCACTTGGTATCACGGCGATATTGAAATGCCACGCCTGGAGGCGCTGAAAGCAGGCGTCAAACAAAATCCAGTCGTCGCGCCAATCTGGCGCCGCCATTTCGGCGACCGGTAGGCGCATCAACGGGAGAGGCTCGAATGTCGAATTATCAGGAAATCCACGACGTCGTATGGCCGCGGGCGACGCGGCAGGTGGAAATGCTGCAGACGGCGCCGCGGCTCGATACGCTCGACGGCAAGACGGTGTGCCAGCTATGGGACTTCCTGTTCCGCGGCGACGAGGTATTCGACCTGCTGGAGAGCGGCCTGAAAGAACGCTATCCGACGGTCAATTTCATCAGTTGGAAGGAGTTCGGTTCGACGCATGGCGCGGACGAGCGCGAGATTCTCGCCAACCTGCCGGCGAAAATGGAGTCGCTGGGGGTCGACGCCGTCATATCCGGCATGGGCTGTTGAGGCAGCTGCACGCCCGCCGTGTTGCGGGCCAGCGCAGTCGCCGAGAAAGCCGGCGTCCCCTCCTCTTCCCTGGTCTGCGAAGGGTTCCTCGGCCAGGCCGGCACGACCAGCGTCGGACTCGGCCTGCCGAACCTGCCGGTGGCCCTCGTGCCGGGCCATGTCGGCACGCAAGGCCGTGAAGAACTCGCCGAGAACATCATCGAGGTCACGCTCGACGATGTCGTAAAAAACCTGACGACCGCGCCCGGCACCGTCGCGCTTGCCGAAGACCCGGCGCCGCACGATGTGGTCTTCTCGGGCACCATCGACGAGATCAATCGCCTGTTCATCGAGAACGAGTGGAGCGACGGCCTGCCGATCATGCCGCCGACCGCGGAACGGATCGAGGCTTTCCTCGAATTCACCGACCGCGACCCGGAAGAGGTGCTGGCTATCCTGCTGCCGGACAGCCGCGCGGCCACCATCTGGTCGGTTGCGGTGAACGGCGTGATGGCAGGCTGCCGGCCGGAATACATGCCGGTCTTGATCGCGCTGATCGAGGCGATGGGCGATCCGGACTACGGCGTCGAGCATTCCGGCAACACGCCGGGCGGCGAAACCTTGATCACGATCAACGGGCCGATCGCAAAGCAGCTCCATTTCAATGACGAGCAAGGCGTGCTGCGCGACGGGTTCCAACCGAACACGTCGGTCGGCCGTTTCTGGCGGTTGGCGCTGCGCAACCTGGCCGGATTCCTGCTGCACAAGAACGACAAGTCTACTTTCGGCAACACTTGGCGCGTCGTCATGGCGGAGAACGAGCCGGTGCTGGAGTCGCTCGGCTGGACGACGATGGCGGAGGATCTCGGAATCGAGAAAGGCCGCAATGCCGTCAGCATCTCGCGCTATACCGGCAGTTCCCTGATCGCGTCGGCATCGGGCGACACGGGGGACAAGATCCTGCCCTACGTCGCGGACGGCGTGCTGAAGCAGAACACCTGGCATTTGGTCTTCACCATCGGGACATCGCCTGGAACGCTGAGGCCGTTGACGGTTCTAAGCCCCATCGTGGCCGAGACCTTGGCCAAGGACGGCTGGTCCAAGGAGAGCCTGCGGCAGTATTTCTTCGACCATTGCCGCATGCCGGCCTGGGAGTTCGAGCGCTATATCGGCGAATGGACGGAGCATCCGATACGAAATCTCCGCGACCAGGTAAACCTGCAGCGCGCACCGGAAGTCTTTGCGGAAAGCGGCGATCCGGACCGGCTGGTGCCGATCACCTTCACGCCGGACGACTTCATGATCGCCGTCAGCGGCGACCCGTTGCGCAACCACGCCATCACCTTCGCCCACAACGGCATCCTCGGATATCCGGTGGCGCGGGAGATCGAACTGCCGGCGGATTGGGAGGCGAAGCTGAAAGCGGCGCGTTAATCCACCTTTTCTAAAGCCCGTCCTCCATGTAGGAGCGGCGGATATCCAGGTGGTAGCGTTCCGGCAAATGCTGGCGAAACCCGTCCGGGCGGTTGAGCCGGTCGAGCAGGTCGTTGACGACGCGGGGCGAGGATTTTCCGTCGCCCAGATTGTGCTCCCAATTCTTGCCGTGCAGCGACTCGAGCTTGTTCAGGACCACGTCGTTCGGATAATCCTCCGGCTTGCCGGGGTCGAACTTGACGCTGGAGCCGCAATCGTAGACCTGCGGCCGCTCGGTCGCCCGGCGCATCTGCACCGACGGAACCTGAAGCACCGCGGTTTCCTCGACGACGGTGCCGGAGTCGGTGATCACGCCGCGCGCATTGACCATCAGCGCCAGCATCTCGTCGTAGCCGATCGGATCGACCATGATGACGTTGTCCGGCAGGGCCATGTCGAAGTCCTTGAGCTTGCGCTGCGTCCGGTACGCACGCTGCCTTCGACCACGTAGCGCACCCCCAGTTCGCGCGCTACCTGCGTAATTTCGACCGAACCGCCCTTATAGGTGAACGAGGAATTGCGAGCGATAACGAACAGGGAGCGGAAGCGCGAGAGCGTCGTTATGACATCACCAGCGATGCCGTCAGCGAAGTATTCCTGCTGCATGTCGCTCGATATGTTCTCGAACGGCAGCACCGCGATCGAAGGCTTATCGGGAAGCGGGAGCAGCTCGTCTGTCTTTGCCGATATGCTCGCCGCCAATTTCGCGTCCGCATTCCATTGCCACACCCGCACCGGGCGGTCGAGGTTTTTTACTTTTTGTTCGCCTAAATCCTCGAACGGAATGTCGATCCGATCGCGTACCTGCTCGTGAACGCTTCCCGAAATACAAACCCCGCCCGGCTCCGCTATTCCTTCAAGTCGAGAAGCGACATTGACGCCGTCGCCGTGTATGTCGTCGCCGTCACCCAAGCCATTTTCTGCTGCGATCAGCTTACCGAGCGCCGCAGCCTGATGACGAGTACCGTTGAACCTTTCGATCCGGTCCATTCGTCCAATGAGGCGATCTGCAGTTAGTTTCTCGAACGGCAACACTTCCGCCACGCCGAGGCGACTCGCATGTTCGGCATTATCAAACTGGTCATTGCATTGCGGAAGCACGATCATCGGCCGACCCGCCCGCATGCATTCGGCCGTTGTGCCGATACCGCCTTGATGAACGACCAGGTCGGCGCGTGGAAACAATGCAGCGTAATCGGCGTGACCGACGACTCGAACATCGGAGCCAGAAATTTCCCGCCAATCCGACAGATGTTCTTCGCCAACCACGATCACCGCGCGAACGCCGCGTCTCGCCGTCGCCTCGGCGAAGATCCGGTATGGAGGGGAAGCGCCGTGAACCGACGTACTTCCCAGAGCGAAGACAGCCGGCGGCGCACCGGCGTTCAGGAACGCCGTCAAGTCATCATCGAGCGTCGTAATCTCAGTCAACGGAAAACCGCATTGTACCGATTTGGCGGGCCAGTCCCGCTGTGCGGGGGCGAAGCATTTCGAGAACATGATGAGATTCAAATGGGGTGAAAATTGACCCTGAAGCAAGGGATGGCCGCGATCGGGCAGGTTGAACCGTTTACGAATGTTCCGGACCGGCGCCACCCAATCGGAGGAGAGCTGCGACAGCAATCGTAATGCCGGACGGTGAAATTTGTGCCCGAGGAACCGAAGGTCTCTACCGAGGAAGGGGAGCGGCGCTAATACGGGCGGATCGTAGGCCGACCACAACGAAATCGGCGAAAGAAAAAGGGGCGCCCAGGGTATCCCTCGACGTTCCGCGACGATAGGCGCGAACAACGCCAATACGCCATGTAGAACAAGTTCGGCACCCTCAACCC
>JAKZTB010000168.1:0-20165 GCA_047517345.1 Alphaproteobacteria bacterium | reverse complement strand
GCCTAAAAAGGATGTCTGGCTCCGGCCCCTGCGACGGGATTGGAAACGCACCCTCAATCGCTAAAATCGGCCGGGGCGAATGGAAACGCCCGCGCTGATTCCACGGCCTGAACGAACGCTTACATATTATGGAGTTACGTTTTGGTGATATTCCATCGAAGCGGGGGGCAATATTTCGCGTCCGACGACCCATTACCAGGCTTGGTGGCGGCTTATCGGTTCACGGGCCGGCTGAAGCACGCTTTCCTCAGAAGGTGGCGTGGTGCCGCGTCCCGGACGATGGCGCGGCGCTGACGCGGAAGGGCGCGGATAGCGTTCGGCTCAGCCGGGTTCGCGTTTCTTTCCACTATCAAGCGCCGCAGCGGCGCGGGCGCGGTGCCGCTCTTCGATGTGACCGCTAACCGCTTTCCAGGCGGCCCAGAACACCGCCGCATCGTCGGTGAAGCCGAGTCCGACGATCACGTCGGGGATGACGTCGATAGGCATAATGAAATAGGCCAATGCGCCGATCAGGATGGCCTTGACTCGTGTCGGCGTTGCGGGGTCCGTCGCGCAATACCAAGCGGCGACCGCTTCGCGCGCGAAATCGATGCTGCCCATAGCGTGGCGCAGTTTCGTCCAGAAACCGTCTCGGACAATTTTCTCTTTGGCTTCGATGTCGCCCAGATCGAATCCGTGCGGTTTATCCCCGTCCATGCTTCAACATATGGTGAGGCCGCGACCGATCTGCTATATCCGGCGCAAAATGACGGGGAGATTGGATCATGGATGTTACGGGAACCTCGGCCATCGTCACGGGCGGCGCTTCGGGATTGGGTGCGGGCACGGCGCGGGCCCTTGCTTCGGCGGGGTCCAAAGTCGCGATATTTGACTTGAACATGGATGCGGCGAACCAGGTCGCCTCCGATATCGGCGGTATTGCTGTCGAGTGCGACGTGTCGGATGCGGGTAGCGCCGAGGCGGCAGTCGCTGCGGCGCGCGACGCGCATGGTGCCGCTGCGATCTGCGTCAACTGCGCCGGGATCGCGACGGGCCAGCGTATCGTCGGACGCGAGGGTCCGATCGACCTCGAAGACTACGCCAAGGTCATCCGGGTGAACCTGATCGGCACGTTCAACGTGTTGCGCCTGGCGGCCTCGGACATGACGGGCCGCGAGCCGAATGTCGATGGCGAAAGAGGCATCATCATCAATACAGCCTCGGTTGCCGCCTACGAGGGGCAGATCGGACAGGCTGCCTATTCTTCGTCCAAAAGCGGTATCGTCGGGCTGACGCTTCCGGCGGCACGGGAGTTCGCCCGCAGCGGTATCCGGGTCCTGGCGATCGCGCCGGGCCTGTTCGCGACGCCGATGCTGTTGAGCATGCCGCAGGAAATGCAGGACAACCTCGCCGCGACCTTGCCGTTCCCGTCACGTTTCGGGACGCCAGAAGAATATGCCAAGCTTGTGCTGCATATGGTCGATAATCCGATCTTGAATGGCGAGGTGGTGCGGCTCGACAGCGGCATCAGACTCGCGCCGCGCTAACGAATAACCCAGCCGTCACATTTGTTCCGCTTTTGAGGGTGTTAGATTGTATCCGCTAGGTCCTGCCTGATTGGTCATTCGGCGGGAAGTCATCCCCTCCGTTAAGGATGTTATTAATCAATCTGGTACACTCTTTACGGAAATTTTCGTGTTCATGGGATGTATTTTTGTATAAACTCGATGGAAACGAGAAATATCCTTGCGGAGCGCCCGGCAAAATTTCAATTAAATCGATTTTAAAGTGTTTAATAAAATAATTACTCTACTTAATCGAGTGTTAATCCTTTCCGGCGATGCTTGAACATGGGAAGAAAGCCGGTAGGGCTCGTGCGTGTTTCGCAGAAGCCTGAGAGGAAAAATGGCACATCGAACGCAGGAAACGAAAATCGAGCCGGAACTGCCCGAAGTCGAAGAGCAGAGCCAGCTGGAGGCGGATATGGACTCCGTGCATATCCTGCCTTTGAGCATTATCCCGTTGCAAACGCCGAGCCTGAGGCGGGCGCGGCTGATCAAGAACGTACGCCTCGAGAGCGTTGTCGAACTGTTCCGCGATTCCGGTGGCGCCAGCGGCCAGATCGAAACGTCGGAATTGGGCAATACGTTCGGTTGGCCGAACGACGGTCAGCATCCGGACGAACGTGTTATCGCCGCACTATGCGATTTGCATAGCTTCGACGTTTACTCGCTGAGGATACAACTCCGCAGACTGGGTATTAAGATCGAGCAGTCGAACATGCTGAAGCTTTCGGATAAGATGTCTGGTGAGCTGATGCGTTACATGAACGTCTTCACGACGCCGCTGCTCAAACAAATCTACAATACAGCTGAATCCGGCGTCGAAAATATGGATCAGCTGATCGAGAAATTTACGATGCCCGATAAGCATGAGGCGTTGGAAAACCTCAAATTGATGGCGACCAAGCTTCATATCGAGCTGCAGGGCGTTCCGAATTTTCTGGAAGAATACGCCGATATTTATCTGTCGATCGCCTATGGAAAGGACTGCCTCAACACACTGATTCCGCAAATAATGTCATTCGAAGAATCGATGGAAGAATTGGCGGAAAGTTATGAGCTTCGCAACGATCAGCGATTGATGCGCAGTGTCGACTTCATCAAGGACAGCATTACCGACGTTACCGCCTCAGTGGTCAGTCGCTTCGAAAGCTTCGACCGCGAGTCGGAATCGATGTGGGAAAACATAACTGCGGAATCCTTTGATCACGTCAAGAAAACGATCCGCAGTCACCACGTTTTGGTCGGCGGTATCCTGTGCGGATTGTCGGTAAAAATGAAAGGGTGGCAGCATAACCTTGCTGCCGGTCGTGGCTTGGTGCGTCGTGCGGATTTCATTCGATCGGACATGATGCAGGGCATGGAGAAGATCAACCAGATCGAAGAAATCATCGAAAAGGAACAGCAACAAGCACCGACGTGGGAGACATTTACCACGGAGAAGGCCCACTAGACGCTGTTGTCCGGTGGACAGATTCGGTCGATTTTTCTATTGAACTATTGGAACGACAGGTTGGGGCGCAGTTCTTCGGCAATTTCCAGTGCACGCGCCTGAACATCCTTCGGCAGCCGAGGAAACAAGTCGCCACGCGCCTTGACCGCCGGTGGAAATCCCACTTTGGCGGCGATCGTGAGCCACGCCGCCGCGCGCGCCTCGTCCGGCGCGACGCCGCGGCCCAGCGCGTAAAAGGTCGCCAACAACATCTGTGCCGGAGCATGATCCTGTTGCGCCGCGGCCAAACACCAACCGGCGGCATTCTCTAAATTTTGTGCGACGCCGCGTCCGTCGAGCAGAAGCTCGCATAGGGCGTGCTGTGCCGCCGGCAATGAAGCTTCTGCCGCACGGATGAAAAGATCGATCGCCCCGGTCAAATCCGGTGGGCCGCCGCGCCCCTGATCGAGCATGAGCGCGAGATTGAACATCGACGCAACGTCGTTCTTTTCGATCGCAGCCCGGTAAAATCGCCTGGCTTCCGCCTCGTCCGCGGCGACGCCCGCGCCTTTTTCGTAAAGCAGGGCGAGTTGAAATAGTGCGTCGACCATGCCCTGGTCGGCGGCGCGGCGGAACCATTGGGCGGCGTCGCTTTTGACAGCTTGCCGGGAAAGCGCGAGCCCCACGGCGAACTGCGCCTCCGCATGGCCCTGGTCGGCGGCGCGCCGGAACCAGATAAGCGCCTTTCCCGGGTCGCGGACGACGCCGCGACCTTCGCCGTAGAGAAATCCCAGATGATATTGGGCCGGCGCGTGGCCGAGGACAGCGGCGCGGGCGATCAAGGCGGCCCCGTCGCGACGATGGCTATCCTGCGTCGCTTCGCCCAGGATCGTCTGGCCGCGGCTGTAGAGCGCGGCGGCGTTCTCTTCCGATGTTGCAGGCTTTGAGATTGCCAGCAGCGCGAGCAGCGCCGCAACAACCGGCTTCATTTGCGCGGTTGCCAGGCAGCCGCTCGGCGTTTTGCTTCGGTCAGCGCCTCGGGTGTCAACTCGCGTTCGATGGCAGCGATATTTTTGTCGGCAATGTCGCGCGCTTCGCCTTGCAGCCCACGAGCCGCCAAGGTGAGCCATTTCCAGGCCTCGATCGGATCCCGGGCGACGCCGGCCCCCGTATAGTACATCGTGCCGAGATTGTTCTGCGCGCGGCTATGCCCTTGCGCCGCGGCGCGTCGATGGTATTTCAGCGCCTGTGCCGGGTCGCGTTGAACGCCGCTTCCGAGCTGGTAGAAGACGCCAAGATTGTATTGGGCGGACGCGACCCCAGCGGCGGCGGACTTTTTGTACCAGCTCGCCGCGGCCCCGGAGTCTTTTGCCGTGCCGAGCCCATTCTTGTGCATCACCCCCAGCATGAACTGCGCGTTACCGTCGCCCGCCGCGGCGAGCGGCTTGAAGGTGGCGCGGGCATCGGCAAAGTTTCCGGCCTGTAGCGCGCGCACGCCGTCGTCGAAAGGTGCTGCTGCCGCAGCTGTGGCGAAGAAGACGGCAACCGCGAAGACCGATCGATTCACGACCCTGCGTCCAAACTGTCGATGAACGCAGCAAGCGCGATGTCCCTTTCGCTGACGCCGCCGCAGTCATGCGTGGATAGCGCGATGTCGACCGTACCGTACACGTTGCGCCATTCCGGATGATGGTCGAGCTTCTCGGCCTGCAGCGCGACCTGTGTCATGAAGGCCCACGCCGCATTGAAATCGGCAAATTGGAACGATTTTTCTATTGAATCTCCATCCGGCACCATGCGCCAGCCATTCAGTTGCGCCAGCGCCGCCGCCTTTGCGTCATCGGGTAGTTTTTCGACCATTTCGGTTTCCAAGCAGCCCGCGTTACTCTAGCGAATACGACTGTGCGGCGCTATCGTCTCCCCCATTATGAAAGCCCAAACACCTCCTTCGCTGGTCGACATCGAGGCCCTTGCCGACGCGGCGTGGCGTGTCATTCCGGAACGGCTGCGCCGGTACGCCAAAGACGTCGTGATCCGCGTCGAAGATTTTCCCGACGACGAAATCTGCCGCGATATGAAGCTGGAGAGCCCCTTCGACCTGCTCGGCCTGTATCAGGGGGTCGCGTTGAGCGAACGCAGCGTGACGGATTTGGGCGGCGGCGTCGACATGGTCTTTCTCTACCGCCGGCCGATCCTCGATTACTGGTGCGAGTTCGAAGAAGACCTGGCGCACCTGGTACGCCACGTGCTGATCCACGAAATCGGCCATCATTTTGGCTTCTCCGACGCGGATATGGACGCTCTTGAAAGAGAGGCTAGACCAGATCGGGGTTGATTGGAATCGCCTCTGGCGATCCAACAACCGCATGAATCTGGTCTATCTCTTAGAAAAATAGCAGATTCACAATATCCCTCGAACCCATGAAATGGGTTCAATCAATCTTGATCTGCTATAGCGCCACGGACGGCTAGAGCAGCGCCCGGACGCGCGACCGCAGTTCCGGCACGACCTCGCCTTCGAACCAGGGGTTCTTGCGCCGCCAATGCAGGTTGCGCCAGCTCGGGTGCGGCAGGGGCAGGAACCGCGGCCCGTAATCGCGTCGCGCCGCGACGGTCGCCGTCAGGGTTTTCCGGCGGTCCTTGCCGAGGTAATGCGCCTGCGCGTACATGCCGACCAGCAGCGTAAGCTCGACCGCCGGCAGCCGCGCCAGCAACGCGTCATGCCAGGCATCGGCGCATTCCGGCCGCGGCGGGTTGTCGCCGCCGCGCGGATCGACGCCGGGATAGCAGAAGCCCATCGGTACGATGCCGATCCGAGACTCGTCGTAAAAAGTGTCAGCGTCGACGGCGAGCCAGTCGCGCAACACGTCGCCGCTGCGGTCGTCCCAGGGGATGCCGCTTTCGTGCACCTTGGTGCCCGGCGCTTGTCCTATGATCAGCAGCCGTGCGCTATCCCGTGCACGGACGACGGGCCGCGGGCCCAGCGGCAGATGCGCTTCGCACAGCCGGCAGGCGCGGACGCGCACGAGCAGCGCGTCGAGGTCTTCGGTATTCTTCGCTGCAGTCATGTCCCGATAGATGGTATATCGCCCAAGCAATGTTCAAGGTTCTGTTCGTCTGCACGGGGAATATTTGCCGTTCGCCCACGGCCGAGGGTGTGTTTCGCCGCATGGTCGAGGCCGCCGGTCTGACGGCAAAAATCGGCACGGATTCCGTCGGCACCGGCAGCTGGCATGTCGGCGATCCGCCGGATCGGCGTGCGGTTACGGCGGCGCGGGCGCGGGGCTACGACCTGACGCCGCTGCGGGGGCGCCAATTGCACCAAAATGATTTCGAATCGTTCGATCTGCTGCTCGCCATGGACCGCGGACATTTCGAGCATATGGTAGACCGCTGCCCAACGGATAAAATCGAGCGTATCCGCATGTTCCTCGAGCCTGCTGCCGATACCGGGCGGACCAACGTGCCCGATCCCTATTACGGCGACATGCAAGACTACGAACTGGCGCTCGACCTGATCGAGCGGGGTGCACGGGCCTGGCTCGACCGATTGCGGACAGGCTCCTGATGACACCGGCGCAACGCGCCACCGTCGAAACGCAAACGCAGTCGCGCATCGTCCAAATTTCGCCCTTGGCGGGCGGCGATATCGCAACGGTGTCGCGGGTCGACCTTGCGGACGGCGACCCCGTCGTCGTCAAGACGGGCGGCGGCGGCCGGCTCGATCTCGAAGGCTTCATGCTCGACTATCTCGCGACTACCGAAACCGTGCCGGTGCCGCGCGTGATCCATGCCGAGCGGGACATGTTGATCATGGCGTTCGTTGAAACGGCGGGCGGTATCGACGCCGCCGCGCAAACCCACGCCGCCGATTTGCTTGCCGCGCTGCACGGCGTTACCGCGCCGCAATACGGCTTCGCGCGGGATACGCTGATCGGACCGTTGCACCAGCCTAATCCGCAAACGCCGTCGTGGTGCGACTTCTTCCGCGACCAGCGATTGCTCTACATGGGCGGTTCGGCGCGCGAGGCGAGGCGGCTTCCCGCCGATATTTTCCGCCGGCTTGAAAGGTTCTGCGCCAGGCTCGGAAACCATATCGGCGGACCCGCGCAACCTTCGCTGATCCACGGCGACATGTGGGGCGGCAACGTTCTCGCACGACGGGGCCGCATTGCCGCCTTTATCGACCCCGCGGTCTATTTTGCCGATCCTGAGATCGAACTGGCGTTCTCGACACTGTTCAACACATTCGGCGATGCGTTCTTCCGACGCTACGCCGAGCATCGCCCCATCGCCCCGGGATTCTTCGAAGAGCGGCGCGACATTTACAATCTCTACCCCTTGCTGGTGCATGCGCGGCTGTTCGGCGGCGGCTATGCCGGCTCGGTCGATCGTATTTTGCGGCGTTTCGTCTGAAGCCGTCCTTGCCGTCCCCGGATAGGCCGGTTAAGGGTTTAATCCGTTCCCTCGATTTGGAAAGACGAGCCGCGATCATGAACGCACGATATCCCCGCTCCGCCGGCTGGCGCGACCATCCCCGCTATCCCGATCCGCTGATCGAAAGCCTCGACGACCGCTTCGAGCAATACCGGGTTTTCAGCGCCGCGGTCTATACTGGCTGCCGTTGGTCGGAAGGGCCGGTCTGGTTCGGCGACGGGCGCTATCTGCTGTGGAGCGACATCCCCAACAACCGCATCCTCAAATGGGAGGAGGAGACCGGCAAGGTCAGCACCTACCGCAAGCCGTCGGACTTCTCCAACGGCCACACAAGGGACCGGCAGGGCCGGCTGATCACCTGCGAGCACGGCGGCCGGCGTATATCGCGCACCGAGTATGACGGCGCGAAGACCATTCTGATGGACAGCTGGCAGGGCAAGAAGCTGAATTCGCCGAACGACGTCGTGGTGAAGTCGGACGGTTCGGTTTGGTTCACCGATCCGGTGTTCGGAATTCTCGGCAATTACGAAGGCCACAAGGCGGACTCGGAGAACAAGCAGGCCGTCTACCGGGTCGATGGCAAGACCGGCGAGGCGAGCGTCGTCGCCGACGATCTCCTGGGCCCGAACGGCCTCTGCTTCTCGCCCGACGAATCGATCCTCTACGTGGTCGAATCGCGCGGCGTCCCGAACCGCAAGATCCTCGCCTACGACGTGGAAGCCGGCGGCCGTACGATCGCCAACAAGCGGGTTCATATCGACGCGGGTCCCGGCGGCACGCCGGACGGCATGCGCTGCGATATCGACGGCAATCTCTGGTGCGGCTGGGGCATGGGCAGCGAGGCGTTGGACGGCGTGCTGATCTATGCCCCGGACGGGACCAAGATCGGCCGCATCGCCCTGCCGGAACGCTGCGCCAACGTCTGTTTCGGCGGCGCCAAGCGCAACCGCCTGTTCATGGCGGCAAGCCAGTCGCTCTATTCGCTCTACGTCAACACGCAGGGCGTCGCGGGGGGCTAAGGCCTTTCGTCGTGCTGCGGCAAATCGTCGACGATCTCGTACCAGGGTGCCTTGAAGGCGCAGTAGATGTGATCTCCCGCGCCACGGCCGGGCTCGTCGTCGAGCGTGCCGAAGGGGATCGCGACCCGGTCGCGTGACGGATTGATATTCGGCATGCCGGAGCCGCAGACCCGGCAGAAAGTCTGCGCGAAGAACTGAGCCTCCGGCACCTTGTAGCGGTCCAAAAGATCCTCGCCCTTCAGATAGCGGATGTTGTCCACGGCAACGAATCCGTTCGTCGTATGCGCCGCTGCGCGTGCCTTGCGGCAGCGCGTGCAGTGGCAGTTGTAGACGGCCAAGAGCGGGCCGCTCGCCTCGTAGACGCAACCGCTGCACAGGCAGCTACCGCGCATCACGCCGGATTGGCCGCCGGCACGGCTGGGTCGATCGATGGTCGGCGGCGCGTCGGCGCGGCCGTAATCGTCGAAGCGCGGCAGATCGTCGGCGATCGTGTCCCACTCCGGCTTGGCGGCGGCGAAGATGTGACGTTCCGGCTGTATTCCGGGATCGTCGTCGAGGCAGCCAGCCGGCACGGCGACCGCCCCGGTCGGGCGCGGTGTCGGCACCACCGATCCGCAGCCGGAACAGAAATGGCGCGGAAAGCCCAGCGAGGATTCATACGCGGTGACCGCGTCGGTGCCCGCCGTCATCTCGAACCGCTCGGGCGCGACGGTTAGATAGGTCGCAAAGGGGGCCGCGTGCGCCTTTCGGCACATCGAACAATGGCAATGGCTCATCCGCATGTAAGGCGGTTCCATCCGCCAGCGCACCGTGCCGCACAGGCAGCTTCCCGTATTCATCGCGTCCTCCTCGTTTCGCCTACCGGATTGATGTAGCCCGGCCGGGTGGGTTTGCAAAGGCTACGCGTTTCGGCTTTGCTTCACCGACAGCGAATTTGAGGGCAGGCGCATGATCGAAGAAACGTTAGACATTCAGACACGGGACGGCGCGATGGAGACCTTCATCGTCCGGCCGGAACGCCACGGGCCGCATCCTGTCGTCATCTTCATGATGGACGCGCCCGGCATCCGCGTGGAACTGCACGAGATGGCGCGGCGGCTGGCGACGGTCGGTTTCTTCGTGCTGCAGCCGAACCTGTATTACCGGGCCGGGCGCGATTTCAAGAATTTCGGCCCCGATGTGCTGGACGAAGGCAGTGATGCGCGCGAACGCATGCGCTCGGTGCGGACCAAGATGACGATCCCGCCGGTGATGGACGATATCGCGACGATGATCGAATACGCCGACGCCCATCCGGACGCCAATCCAGGGCCTGTCGGCGCGCATGGCTATTGCATGAGCGGCCCCTACGCGCTGGCGGCGGCGGCGCGCTTCCCGGATCGGATCGCGGCGGCGGCGTCCTTCTATGGCACCTGGCTGATCAGCGATGCGGCGGAGAGCCCGCATCTCAATCTCGGCAAGGCGAAGGGCGAACTTTATATCAGCTGCGCCGAACATGACGATCTGGCGCCGCCGGACATGGTCGAAGAGCTCAAAGGGCTGCTCGGCGAGTCCGGCAATTCCGGCGAGCTGGAGGTCCACGCCGGCGTCCATCACGGCTTCGCCTTCCCGGAACGCTGGTGCTACGACAAACCGGCGGCGGAACGGCACTGGGAACGGCTGACCGCGCTCTATCGCCGTCGGCTTGGCTGAATTTCAATCGCAACGCAGGGAACGGACATGCGCATTCACAATCTCTACACGGACGAAAACGGCGAGTCGCACTTCCGCGACATCGAGATCGAGTGGGAAGAGGAGCGGAATTTCAGCAAATACTCCAAACGGATGCCGGCGACCGGGATCATCTTCCGCGAGACCTCGGGCGACTACGACCTCGATTGGCACCCGGCGCCGCGCCGGCAATACATCGTCAATCTCGATGCCGGCGCCAAGCTGACGGCGAGCGACGGGGAGATCCGAATCATCGGCGCGGGCGAGATCATTCTGGTCGAAGACATCGACGGCAAGGGGCACCTGTCCCAGTCGGTCGGCGGAAAGCTGCGTCACTCGCTGTTCATTCCGATCGAGTAGCGGTTACAGGCTGTCCAGGAAAGATGCGACAACGCGGTTGACCCGGTCCGGGAACTCCCAAGCCGGGAATCCGCCAGCATCCGGAATCGTCATTCTGCGGACGTTGGGTAAGCGCGCCTCCAGGAAATTGGCGGCGTTCATGAAGTCCGGCAGATCGTGTTCGCCGTTATAGAGCAGGACCGGCAGGTCGAGCGATGCGAACAACGCGTCGACCGGTGCGACCGCTTGTGCGGTGCCGGTGAACAGCCACGGGGCGCCTGAGAACTCGGAGACGATTTGCCAATGCGCCGCCGCGCGGCACTGTTCGGGCCGCGCCCGCATCACGTCGAACCAATCCGCCTCGTCGAACCATTGTTTCAGCGCGCCCGCGACACCGTCGTTTTGCGCTGTGTCGCGGGCGCGCTGAAATTCCGCATCGACGCTCGGCATCGTGTGACCGGGCAGGACGGTGCCCTCGAAGATCAACGATTGGAACCGTGTCGGGTCCGCGCGCGCCATAAGCAATCCGAGGGACGTGCCGGTATGGGTCGCCCAGTAGTGACATTTTGCGATCCCAGCATCGTCCAACGCACCCCGGACATGACGCGTCAATTCGCGATGTCCGAACGGCCCCGGAATATCGGCGGAAAGCCCGTGGCCCGGCAGGTCGATCAATTGGATGCGACAGCGCGCGCGGAACGCGTCGACTTGAGCGGAAAAGACGCGGTGGTCCTGCGACATGCCATGCACCATGACGAGCCACGGCGCGCCGCGCCCGGCATCCTCAACGATCTTATAGTTGGCCGACATGCTCAAGCGCCTCCAGACCGGCAAGCGGATACTCCGCTTCCGGCGTGTAAATCGCGCCGGAGGACGACAGGAAGCTCGAATACAGGGTGAACCGGTCGACCGTGATCGGGTCGGCGTGGAAACCGGCGTTGTCGGCGACGAATTGTTCGATCCTGTTGCCCGGCGATCGCCTGAGACGCGCCAACGTGACGTGTGGCGAGAAGCGCCTTTGTTCCACGGGAAGTCCGGCGCGCGCCAAGGCCGCTTCGATTTTTGCCTGCAAGTGGTTGAGCGCATCGCTGGGCTGGACGCCGGCCCACAGGATGCGTGCGGCGTTGGGCTTGCCGAAAAAGCCGACGCCG
Organism: Alphaproteobacteria bacterium; assembly: GCA_047517345.1. GTDB lineage: Bacteria > Pseudomonadota > Alphaproteobacteria > UBA8366. Next base: position 8,536 of record JAKZTB010000168.1, on the reverse strand, counting down.
CTGAGGGACAGATCGAAGGCGTGCGCAACAACGCCGCCGAGCGCGGCATCGAGGTCGTCCGCCGTCCCCGTCTCGACCTCGCCGATGAACCGCAGGGTCAAGTGCAGGTTGTCTGGATTCAGCCAGCGCGCGCCCGGTACGCCGCCTTTGAGCGCCGAGAGGCGCAGCCGCAAGGATTCCGGAAGCGTTAGGGCGACAAACAGTCGAATCATGGGGCCGCTTCAACGAAGAAACAGTTACAAAAACAGCGCCAGCACACCCGTATAGCCGTACAGGCGGTCGTTGCTGATCTCGCCGTTGGCGAACAGGCCGGTCAACGGGAATTCGCCAAGCGCGTCGCGGATCATGCCGAGTTCCGCGCTGTCCGGTCCGAACTGGTTCGGACCGCGGGCGACGCACGAGAAATAGAGTCCGCCCTTGATCGCGCTACCGCCGGCGCGGCGCTTCAAGTCGCGCAGCATACGTTTCAGATCCTCGACCGCCGTATCGGGATCGCGGCGGCAGAACATGACCGGGTCGCCGGTCTCGACTATATCACCGATGGCGACAGCGCCGGTTTCCTGGTCGATACAGGTGAGGTTGCGCACCAGATAGTCGGCGGTATCCGAGCCGGGGACGGGCAGGGCGGCGAAGATATAACCGCCGATACGGCGCAGATCGCGGGCCAGCACCTCGCCGATATCCTCCTTCAGGACATCGAGTGCCGGCCGGTTGTCGATGGTGAACAGGATGTTTTCGTCCGAACCGGTAATCGTCCGGGTCGGGCCGATCGGCGAGCAGCCCTGGGTCAGGCCGAGTTGCACCGGCACCTCATGCAGGGACAGCATGACCCCGGAGACGACCCCTTCCTCGACATCGCCGGCGAGTTGCGCAAATCGGCCGCGCGACGCGGTCAATCCCCCGGCGAGGAATCCGTTCATCGCCGAGGCCAGCTCTTCGATCCGGCCGCTAACGTCCTCGATCCGCGGGTCCGCATGGACGACGGCGAGCGGCGTGTCCGCCTTGGCGAGCCAGTCCTTGTTGTCGTCGCAAACCGAAGCGATGCCCCCTTCGGCATCGGTAAAGAGCCGGAAAGCGGAATCCTCGATCGGCGCAACCAAGACCGACATGGCGGGTTCGTCGAAATATTCCTTGCCCATGCCGACGACGCCGAGACCGACGGTGCCGACCCAATGCCGGACCCCGGTAGTCTGGCGCATGAACACGGTGATATCCGACAGCGCGTCGGCGAAGGCATCGGTGACGTAGAGGAACCCGAGTTGATGCGCCGGCGTCAGGTCGCCGATTTCGACGAGAATGGCGGCGGCGGCGTCGCGCCAGGCCGGCGCGGTCGCGTGGGCGGCGCGGAAATCGTCGGTCATTTTTGTTCCTCTCTGATCGCTTGCGACACAATCGGCAGCATGCGCGCGACGATGACGGCGACCCCAGCGGCATTTGGATGCAACCCGTCGGGCTGCATCAACGCCGGATCCTGAATCACACCGTCGAGAAAGAATCCGTATAGCGGGACGTTATGTAAACGGGCGAGCTCCGGAAATATAGGATTGAATTCGGCGGCATAGACCCGGCCCATATTGGGGGGGGCCAGCATGCCCGCCAGGACAACCCGCGCACCGCGTTCCTTTATGCGCTGAATAATCTTGTCGAGATTTCGCCGAGTGCCAGCCGGATCCTGCCCGCGCAGCGCGTCGTTGGCCCCCAATTCGACAATGACGAGGCTCGGCAGGTCCTGCATCAGCCAATCGAGCCGCGCCAACCCACCGGCCGTGGTGTCCCTGGAAACGCCGCCATTTATCACCCGTACCTTGTGACCGGCCGCGTGCAACGCCATTTGCAGTCTTGACGGAAAACTGTCACTTCCGTTTAGTCCGAAGCCCGCGGTCAGACTATCGCCGAGAGCGAGGATGATTTTCTCTGCGGCGTGAACAGGATTGAGGCCGACAATCGTAGAATTGACGACAACGTGTAACGTACGCCGCACTAACCGCCCCGGCGATGAAAGCTGAAATATCAAGAATGACATGAATCTAAGGGCACCCATCGATCCGATTATAGCGCTCAAGGACGTTAGGCTTACACTTAGTAGTGACGCCGGTCCGGTCAATATATTGCGCGGCATCGACCTGGACGTCGCATCGGGAGAGAAGGTCAGTATCGTCGGCCCTTCCGGCGCCGGCAAAACGTCGCTGATGATGATTGTCGCCGGCCTGGAACAACCTACGGACGGCGCGGTGCAGGTCGCAGGCGTGACGCTCGGTGGTTTGAATGAGGACGCGCTGGCCCTGTTCCGCCGCGACAATGTCGGGATCGTCTTCCAGAATTTCCACCTCATTCCCACCATGTCGGCGACCGAGAACGTTGCTGTACCTCTGGAGTTGGCGGGGCGCCGTGACGCCCTAAACGCCGCCAACGACCGCTTGGAAGCGGTTGGGTTGGGGCACCGGTTGACCCATTATCCGGGACAGCTTTCCGGCGGCGAACAGCAGCGGGTCGCTTTGGCCCGCGCCTTCGCCATGAACCCGAAATTACTGCTCGCGGACGAGCCGACCGGTAACTTAGACAGCGATACCGGCGCGCGCGTCATCGAATTGATGTTCGAACTGTCGGCCGAGCAAGGAACGACCCTACTGCTGATCACCCACGAGGCCTCGATCGCGGCGCAGTGCGACCGGACGATCCGAATCGACGACGGATTGATCGTGAACGGCGCGGGGGGCGCATGCTGAAAATCGCATGGCGCATCGCGCGGCGCGAATTGCGCGGCGGGGCCCGGGGATTCCGGGTTTTTCTGCTGTGCCTCGCAACCGGCGTCGCCGCGATCGCCGCAATCGGCTCGCTGTCGTCGGCCTTGACCGAGGGGATGCGGGCGGATGGCCGCAAGATTCTCGGCGGCGATGTCGATGTGCGGTTGAGCCACCGGCCCGCGACCGAGGCGCAGCTCGCCTGGATGAAGGACCGCGGAAAGGTTTCCAGCGTCGCGCAGATGCGTTCGTTCGCGCGCACGAAAGAAAGCCATACGCTTGTCGAGATCAAAGCTGTCGACGACGCCTATCCGCTATTCGGGCAGATGCGTCTTTCTTCGGCAATACCCCTGGACAAGGCTCTCGCAAAGCAGAACGGCGTTTGGGGGGCTGCGGTCGATGCGCCGCTGTTACTCAAACTCGACGTCGCGGTCGGAGACCGCATTCGGATCGGCGAAATCGAGGTCCGCATTGCGGCGGTGATCGAGAACGAGCCCGATCGGGCTGCCGGCGCGTTCACGATCGGCCAGCGCGTGGTGATCGGTTTCGAGGCGCTGAACGCAAGCGGGCTGGTGCAACCGGGTAGCTTGATCCGCTACCACTATCGCGTCGCAATTGCCGACCGGGGCGCGGTCGAGAGCTGGCGCACAGCGATCGATGCGGCATTTCCGACGGCGGGCTGGCGCATCCGCGACACGCGCAACGCCGCACCGGGTATCCGCCGCGCCATCGACCGAATCACCGTCTTCATGACCGTCGTCGGCTTGACGGCGTTGCTGGTCGGCGGCGTCGGTGTGGGCAATGCGGTGCGCGCCTTTTTGCAATCGCGGCAAGAGACTATCGCGACTTTGAAATGCCTTGGCGCCTCGTCGCGTATGATTTTCGTGATCTATATCATCCAGGTGATGGCGCTCGCGGGAATCGGTGTCATTGCCGGGGTTGCGCTCGGCGCCTTAGCCCCAATCGCAGCCGCACCGATCGTCGGCGAACAGTTGCCGATCGACATTCATATCGGCTTCTACCCCAAACCGCTGCTGCTGGCGGTCCTTTTCGGCATGCTGGTGACCCTGGTCTTCTCGCTATTGCCGCTGGCGCGGGCGCGAACCGTTCCCGCCGCCAACCTGTTCCGAGAGCTGGTGGCGCCGGTGCGCGGCGGGACCGCTTGGCGGGACGTCTTGGTGTTCGTCGGCTTGGTCATTTTGCTCGGCGGTATCGTCATTTTCACAGCGGACGACCGGCGGCTGGCATCCTATTTCGTGGCGGGGACAGCAGTGGCAATGGCGGTATTCCGTATCGCCGCGGCGGGTATTGCGCTGCTCGCGCGCAAGGCACCCCGATTCCGTTCGCCACATCTGCGTTTCGCGCTGGGCAATTTGCACCGGCCTGGCGCCCCGACCGGCGTCGTCGCGACATCGCTCGGCCTGGGATTGACCGTGCTGATCGCGGTCGCACTGATCGAAGGAAATGTGTCACGCCTGGATGGCCGCGGCCTGCCGGAAGACGCGCCCGGCACCTATTTCATCGACATACAGCCGGACCAGACCGAAGCCTTCGACAAAATCGCCGGCAGCATCCCCGGTGTGCGCAATCTGCGCCGGGTGCCGATGCTGCGCGGCCGCATCGTCGCGCTCGCGGGAACGCCCGTTGCCGAAATCAAGCCGCCGCCGGAATACGCTTGGATATTGCGCGGCGACCGTGGTTTGACCTGGTCCCGCAATCCGCCGCAAGCGGGCAGTAAAGTGATCGAAGGCAAATGGTGGCCGGCCGATTATTCCGGCCCGCCGCTTCTTTCCTTTGACGAAGCGGCGGCGCGCGCGCTGGGCATCGATATCGGCGATAGCGTCAAGCTGAACGTGCTGGGACGCGAGTTCGAGGCTGAAATCGCCAATCTGCGCCGGATCGACTGGAACTCCTTCGCCATCAATTTCGTTATGATACTGGCGCCCGGCGTACTCGATGGGGCGCCGCAGGCGCATATCGCAACGGCGCGGGCCGATGATCCGGCTGTCGAGGTCGCGCTTGAGCGCGCCATCGCCGAACGGTTTACCAATATATCCGCGATCCGGGTGCGTGACGTCTTGGCGCGCCTACAGGAACTGATCGGCCATCTCGCGACCGCGGTTCGGGTGGTCGGTGCCGTCGTCATCTTCGCCGGGGTCCTGGTGCTTTCCGGCGCTATAGCGGCGAGCCACAAGCAGCGCGTTTACGACGCCGTCGTCCTCAAAGTGTTCGGTGCGATCCGGCGCGACATCATGGCGGTGTTTTCAATTGAATTCGCCTGCCTGGCAGTCGCGACGTCGATCATCGCGAGCTTTATCGGTACCGCGGCATCCTGGGGCGTGGTAACGCGGTTGATGCGGTCCGAGTGGGAATTCCTGCCCGCGGAAGCGCCAACGACAGTCGCCGCGTGCCTTGTCGCAACGGTCGTCATCGGTGCGCTGGGGACTTGGTCGGCCATGGGCCGTAAGGCCGCCCCTTTGCTGCGAAACGAATAGAATGCGCCGAGATTTTGAAACGAAGTGCCTGATTACGACGAAGTCAGAGAATTGTTGTATTCTCGGGCCGATACGCCAATATTGTGAGTAACTATTCCACTTAAAATTGTTCGAGGGTGCACAGATGGCTATGGAACCGCGGCAGAGAACGATTTCGCTCGGAAATCGGGCCGAAACTCGTACGGATATCGATGAAGGCCTGCGGCGCTATATGCTCCGCGTATACAACTATATGACGCTTGGTCTGGCCTTGACCGGCGTGGTGGCGTTCGCCGTGTCGAGCTCGCCGGCCGCGATGCAGGTCATCTTCGGCAATCAGCTGATGACCTGGGTCGTGATGCTGGCGCCACTGGCGTTCGTGCTGGTGATTTCCTTCGGCATTCACAAACTCAGCACGCCGACCGTCCAGCTCCTATTTTGGGCATTTGCCGGGGTCATGGGCTTGTCGCTGTCGAGTATTTTCATCGTCTATACGGGCACCAGTGTCGCGCGGGTTTTCTTCATCACCGCCAGCGTGTTCGCCGCGATGAGCATTTACGGCTACACGACGAAGAAGGATTTGTCCGGCTGGGGCACTTTCCTGTTCATGGGGCTGATCGGCATCGTCATCGCCAGCATCGTGAATATCTTCCTGGCGTCGAGCATGATGCAGTTCATCATCTCCATCGCCGGTGTGTTGGTGTTCACCGGTCTGACCGCCTACGACACGCAGAACATCAAATCGGAGTATCGGGTCAGCGACAGCGGTGAAATCGCGGAGAAGAAGGCGATCTCCGGCGCGCTGCGGCTCTATCTGGACTTTATCAACCTCTTCATCATGCTCCTGCACTTGTTCGGCAACCGCGATTAGGCCTGCAAAGAGTAACCTACAATGAAAGCCGTCCGGGCCTGGTCCGGGCGGCTTTTTTGATTTGTTAAGGCGAAGGTTCACTTGAGCCGCGGCATGATTCTCCTGTTCACCGATTTCGGCTATGACGGGCCCTATGTCGGGCAGATGAAGGCGGTGTTGGCGGATGCCGCGCCGGGGATTCCGGTCATCGACCTGATGCACGACGCACCGGCTCACGACCCGCGAGCGGCGGCGTATTTGCTTGCCGCATTGGCACCGGAAATGCCGCACGGCGCGGTTTGCGTCGGCGTCGTCGATCCCGGCGTCGGAAGCGACCGCCCACCGGTGGTACAGCAAACCGACGGCCGCTGGTTCGTAGGCCCTGACAACGGGTTGTTCGAGATATTGCAACGGCGCGCAGACTGCGCACAGCAATGGACCATTACCTGGCGTCCGGAGCGCTTGTCACATTCCTTCCACGGCCGCGATCTGTTCGCGCCGGTCGCTGCTCGGCTGGCGTCGGAAGAGAAGCCGCCCGGCAATGAATATCCTTCTAATTGGCGCGAGGCGCCGTCGCGGCCCGGTGCGGATTGGCCGGACGATAGCGCGGCCGTGATTTACGTGGATCGGTTCGGTAACGCGATGACCGGACTTCGCGCCGAAAATTACGATGAAATACAGCTGCTTATCGCCGGCGGTGCACGCATCCGGTACGCGCCGGTTTTTTCCGCCGTACGGCCGGGCCGCGTTTTCTGGTATACTAATTCGTGCGGTTTGATCGAGATTTCGGTCAATCGCGGCAGCGCGGCGGACATTTGTCGTCTAAAAATCGGCGACGCCATTGCCGTCGAAACCAGTTAATGCGTTTCGCCGACGGGGTATTCGATGAGCCAGAATAAGGGCGGTCTACAAGTTCTAAACCGCAAATCCTATTCGCCCGACACACCGATATTCCGGCAAGGCGACCCGGGCAATGCGGCCTATGTCGTGCAGACCGGCAAAATCGAAATTTGGATTACCGAGGACGATCAGAGGAAAGTCTTGGGCACGATCGGCGCCGGCGGCATTTTCGTCGAGATGGCCCTGATCGACAATTCGGACCGCATGGCTTCGGCGACCGCCGTTGAACCGAGCGTTTGCATTATCGTTCCGGAGCGTGTGTTTAAGGAAAAGATGGCGAAAGCGGATTCGTTCATCGTCGCGCTGCTGCGGATTTTCTGCAACAACATAAGATCCATGCAGCAAGGCAAAGAAGACAATTAATCCGTTTGCGCGGCGAACAGCCAGCGAAATACCAATGTCACGACAACAGCGCCGACAAGTTGCGCAGCAACGAATCCTGGCGCGTCTATCGGTCGAATTCCGGAAAACGTATCGGTGAAACACCGCGCGATCGTGACCGCCGGGTTGGCGAACGACGTCGATGACGTAAACCAGTAACCTGCCGTGATAAATAGTCCGACGGCATAGGGGACGGCGTCGGGCCGCGACCGCAGGCAGCCGACGATCGTCGCCACGAGCCCAACCGTTGCGACGAACTCCCCGCCCCATTGTCCGGGCCCGGTCCGGGCATGGGACGACCAATCGAGCAGGGGCAGGTCGAACATGAAATGCGCCGTGGCGACACCCAGTAAACCGCACGCGACTTGCACGACGACGTAAGCCGCCGCGTCTCGCCCTCCGATCGCCTTTTGCATCCAGAAGGAAAGGGTGACGGCGGGATTAAAATGGGCGCCGGATATCGGCCCGAATATCAGAATGAGTACGACCAGAATCGCGCCTGTCGCGATCGTATTACCGAGCAGCGCAATCGCCGTATTCCCGCCGGCAAGCGTCTCGCCCATGATCCCCGAGCCGACCACGCCGGCCAGGAGAAAGGCGGTGCCCAGACCTTCCGCCACGAGGCGGCGGGCCAAATCGAACTCTGCCATTTCCTTCTCTCTTTCAATCGCCGGCGCATGCGGTTGCAGTTTTTCTCGCACCGCGCAACGGAAACTAGCGAAAACGGCCGCCGTGGCAATGGGTCATTCGAGCGGAAGTTCGTCCCCGCCGTCCAATGCCGCGCGGAGCGACGCGACGTCCGATTCCAGGTCCACGATTGGTTGCTGGAGAGGTGATTGCGGGCGCGCCATCGCGTCGGAGATGTCGTCTTCCTAGGGCTTGCCTCGCGAAACATACTGTTGATTCCCTTTGCCACGGTTTGCGAGGCGAGGACCGCCAGGAACTCTTTCGGGCCACCGCGATGCTGGACATAGGACGGCCTGTCGGCGCTTGCGGTTGCCAGATAAAGCGAATCGAGGGTTGCGATGAACGCCTCTAGCCCGCATTATCCACGCTTGGCGGCCGATTTGAGCGAGGCGAGCGGTATCGGCCGGGTTGACGGCGGCTTTCGGGGCGGGTTTTCGTTACGGGTTGGAGATTGACGTTCGAGGTTCATCCGGCGGCACGCGCCGCTTGGATCAGGGGCCTTG
>JAKZTB010000167.1:0-48111 GCA_047517345.1 Alphaproteobacteria bacterium | reverse complement strand
CCCCCGCCACCGTGCGTCCGGCATCGTAGAGGATGCGGGTGCCGTTCGGGTCCTCGAACACCATCGCCCGGTCGAATTTGCAGAATTCACCGTCCATCAACCCTAAAGGCGTGACCTTCACATTTGCCGCAAACGCCGGCGCCGCAGCTGTTGCGGCGACGCCGACCGACAGGGCCACAAGCGTCATAAGAGTCTTTCTCATCGTATCCTCCCTGTTTTGATAGAACGGATGATTGGTTTTTCACCGCTAGTTTGTCCGGTTTCGGTTTGCGGAGCCAACCCAAAATTTAATGAAGCACATATTTAGGTAAATCTTCCGGCGTAAGCCGTCAGTTCAGTTGTTCCTGCAGCTTCTGCAAAAACACAACCGCTTCGTGCCTTGGCTGCGGCCGCGCCTCCAGTTCGATAAACCGCTCGATGGCGTCGATGGCGGCCTGAAGGCGCCCGGCTTGCGCATTCAACATGCCCGTTTCCCACCACAGCGCGGTCCGTTCCGGGGCGAGCATCAGCATGCGGGAAACCACCGCTTCGGCGCCGGCGGCATCGTTCTGCTGGATCAGACGCAGCTTAATGTTGTTCTGCAGCCGCAGAAGGATGTCACGGTCGGACACTTCGGCGAAATGCTCCGGGCGCAGTTCGGCATCGATTCCGGACATCGCCTTGAGGAGATCGCGCAGCTCGTGCGGCGCACGGGCCGCGCCTTCGTTGAACGGATCGAGGACGAGGCGCTCCCCACCATCGCCGAGGCGCAACAGAAAATGGCCCGGAAAGGCAAGGCCGCTAATCGACCAGCCCTGCGTGCGGGCGGTGTGGATGTACAGAATGCCCAGCGCGACCGGCAGGCCCTTCTTGCGGTCGATGACGCGGATCAGGTTGGCATTTTGCAGATCGTCGTAATTCAACTGGTCGCCGGCATAGCCATGCTTGTCGGCGAGTATGTTATTGAGCGCTGCCAGCCTGTCCTCGAGAGTCGTGCATCCGGAAGAAATCAGGCCGAGATCGGCTCCCAGCCTTTCGAGATGCCGGCGATATCTGTCGAGCGGCACGCGGGGCCGGTCCAAGGCGGCAAGCGCCAGGGCGGCCTCACCCAATTCGAAGCGGTTGTCGGGTTCAGCCCCAATCCGGCGTAGTATGCTTTTCGCCTCTTCGGTCATCGACATGGCGGGTGTCTAGGAGCCTCTCCGGTCGACCCGAAGGGCCATGTTCCCGAGGGTTTGGCGCGTCGTCGTCCGGCGCCGCTCGCGATGCCCCCGGCATCGCCACGCAACACCGCCCAAACCCTTGAGAACACGGTGCAGTCTATAAGCATTGCTCGGACAGGCTCCTAACGCGTCTCGGCGCTCTTGGCGCGGACATGACTGATCACGCGCCGCACATAGTCGATGCTCCGCGCATGATTGCGAACCAGGGCAAGCTCTTCTTCGTTTTGTGCGATTCCCATGAGAAAGACCGTACCGTTGACGGTATCGATCGCATAGTTGATCGCTTTGATTTTACCGTCGAACGTGATTTTCAAGCGCAGCTGCGCCGTCACCCATTTGTCGCGGGCGAGATCCAGAATGCCGCTATCGTCCTGCACCGCGATTTCGTTGATGACGGATTTAACGCCTTTGACCTTCCAGGCGTGACGCACGGCCTCGACCCTGTCTTCGGGTTTCGGCGCGGTGCCGGTCAGAAGGACGCGGCCTTCGTGTACCTTTACGGAGATCAGTTTGAAATTAACGTCGTTGGCGAAATAGGCGCTGGTAATCTTGGTTTGGATCACCGTGTCGCCGATGGCCCCGCCGAGCCCGCGTTCCTGCATTGCCGCCGTTCCGGCGGTCGCGCCCGCGCCGACGGCTAAGCCGACGCAGCCGGAAAGGGCCGTGGCCAGCAGCAGGAGTGCGGCGGCGGCGATCGAACGAGCGGCGGCTTGTGTGCGGCGTGCTCCGGTGCGTTTAGTTGGCTGCATACGTCTTATCTAACTAGTGGATACAATCTGACATATGGTACCCCTATGATCCCGTATCCCGGCTACTCGGCAGGAGAAGGCCCACAGGCGATGCCGTAGCATCGGCAAGGGTCTTCGACGCACCGAGAAACCGGGATACGGGACCCGGAGGGCGGTTTCCCGAGCCCACCGGCCGCGTTGCGCGATGCTTGCGATGGCCCCCGCATCGCGGCGCATCGCGCGCCTAACCGGTGGGCTCGGGAAACCGTCGTAGGGGTACCATATGTAAGATTGTATCCACTAGTCATCCTCCGGTCGCCATGCGTCAATTAACCGGACCGGCAGCCGCCAAGGCGATATTGCCATCACATCGAACCTTATTTTGAGGCCGCCCAAATCGGGCCGGCCGGCGACCATCCATTGCGCAGCGCGCTCCAGCCGTTTTCTTTGCCGCAGGGTCACGGCTTCGAATGCATTCTCCCAATTGCGCCGCGCCTTGACCTCGACGATGGCCAAAATGTCTTTGCGCCGCGCGACGATATCGATCTCCCCGACCGGCGTCCGCAGGCGCCGTGCAACCACGCGGTAGCCGAGCAGTCGAAGCCACACGACGCTGACTGTCTCGGCTATTAACCCGCGTCGCCAGGCACGCCGTCTTTTGGCGGACACGGTCATCCTTCGCGATCCAGTTCGAGCGCCCGGGCGTAGACCTCCCGCCGCGGCCGGCCCGTGGCGACACTGACGGTCGCCGCCGCGTCGCGCACGCTCATGCCATCGAGCGCGTGCCGTAACAGGGCATCGAGGTCTTCCTGCGCTGGCGGCGTGTCCCCCGCGGGAGCGACCAGCACGACGACCTCGCCCTTGGGCGGTCCCGCGGCGGCGTAGTGATCGGCAAGTTCGCCGAGGTCGCCGCGGCGGAATTCCTCGAAGCGCTTCGTCAGCTCGCGCGCGACAACGGCCTTTCGCGGTCCGTACGCGTCGTACATGGCCTTCAGACTATCGGCGAGCCGCCGCGGTGATTCAAAAAACACCAGTGTCGCCGCGATCGTTTCGACGGCAGCCAACGCCTCGCGGCGTTGAGCGGCGCGGGCCGACAGGAATCCCAAGAACAGAAATCGATCCGTCGGCAGACCTGCTGCGGCGAGCGCCGCGAGAGGGGCGCTTGCGCCGGGTATGGCGATTACCGGAATATCCGCTTCGATCGCTTCGCGAACGAGCTTGTAACCGGGGTCGGAGATCAGCGGCGTGCCGGCATCGCTCACCAGCGCGACGATTTCACCTTGTTGCAAGCGGCCGATAAGAAGCGGTCGCATTTTTGCCGCATTATGCTCGTGATATGGGGTCGTTGCGGTTCGAATTTCGTATGCCGAAAGGAGCTTCGCCGTCACCCGCGTGTCTTCGCAGGCGATTACATCCGCCGCTGTCAGGGTATCGACCGCGCGGTAGGTAATGTCGCGAAGGTTGCCGATCGGTGTCGCAACGATATAAAGGCCCGGTGTTGGTTTACTTGTTTTCAATGGCTCACTAGTGTCAAAAGTCATGCAATCAATACATTCAGCGCGTTCGCCGAAGCATCCAAGCAACGGAATCTCGAACCGCCACGACCCTCCATCGCGCTTTCGCGGTATGGCAACGGCTGCAACGCTCTTGCTATTCGGCATGACTGGTTGCGTAGAAGCCACGGTAAAAGAACAACCGACATTCCGCAAATTCGAACCGGTCCCGCAGATTTCGAAATCCGAACCGGAAAACCCGGTTGCGAAAAAGGCGCCGATCGCGCTACCGGTCATGGAAAAGCAGACCCCTGACCGTGGCGAAACAAGGCCGGCTGCCGAGCCGCCCCAAAAGGCGCGGCACCCAACCGCACCAAAAGAGGCGCGTGTGGCGATTTTGCTGCCCTTGAGCGGCGCGAGCGCCCCGTTGGGTAAAGCCATGCTGGATGCGGCGCAGCTTTCGATGTTCGAACTCGCGGACAAGTCGTTCGTCCTCATGCCCTTCGATACCGGCGGCACGAAAGCCGGCGCGCAAAAGGCGGCGATGGCGGCGGTGAAATCGCGCGCGCAACTGATTTTGGGTCCCCTGCACGCGGAATCCGTCCGCGCCGCGGCGCCACTCGCCCGCAACGCCGGCATTTCGATCGTCGCATTTTCGAATTCGCGGGAGGTCGCCGGCGACGGCGTGTTCATTCTCGGTTTCGTACCGCGCCAGCAGGTCACCGCGGTCGTCGGTTATGCGCTCGCCGAAGGCCTGTCCCGTTTTGCGGTACTGGCGCCGAACGACGCTTATGGCACAGCAGTTGTGGACGCGGCACGGGCGGTCGCGGCCGCGGCCGGCGGGTCGATCGTCCGTACGATGTACTACGCGCCGAATGCGGCGGACCTGTCGGGCGAGGTCAAGGCCTTCTCCAATTACAACACCCGTCACCAAGCGTTGCTGGCGCAACGCAAAACACTCGAAGAAAAAGGCGGTGAGATTGCCTCGCAGGCCCTGCGGCGGCTGGCGCGTGTGGATACCATCGGCCCGCTGCCCTACGACGTGGTCCTGCTCCCGGAAGGGGGCGAGCGGCTACGGACCTTGTCCTCGCTGCTGTCCTACTACGATGTCGATCAACCAGCCGTTCGTTTGCTGGGACTCCGTTCATGGGACTTGATCCCGAACCTGGGCACGGAACCGGCTTTGATCGGCGCCTGGTTCGCCGGATCGCCGGAGGAAGAGCGGAGACGCTTCGGGGACCGGTTCCGCACAGCCTTCGGTCGCGCGCCACCGCGGCTGGCGACCCTGGCCTATGACGCGACGGCGCTCGCGGTGGTGTTGGCGCAGGGCGAAAACGGACCGGATTATTCGATATCGGCCTTGACGGACCGCAACGGTTTCCTTGGTGTGGACGGAATATTTCGGTTACAGCCGGAAGGCATCGCGGAACGCGCCTTTACGATCCACGAAGTCACCCGAAACGGCGCGGTCGTCCGCCGGTCCGCGCCGCAGAGCTTCGCCGCGGCAACGAACTAACCCTAAATCCGGGCTAACCCAATAAGTGACCGATGACGGCGTCGAGCCGCGTGCGGCCCGCGGGCGTCGTGCGGAGCCGGTTGCCGGACCGCACGATCAGGCCGTGTTCGACCAGCGAACCGAGGCGCCCAGCGTCGAATGCGGTTTCGATGTCTTGCCCGCAGATCGCGCGGATGCGCGATTCCGAAACGCCTTCCGCCAATCTCAACCCCATCAGCATCGCTTCGGCGAGCTGCGTCTCCCTATCCAGTCGTTCGGGGGCCTCGCTGCCATTGCCACTTGTCTCGACGCGTTTCAGCCACGCTTCCGGGCTGCGAATGCGTTGCGTGGCGGTCTTTTGGCCATCGATCGTCATGCGGCCATGCGCGCCGGGTCCAATGCCGGCGTAATCGCCATAGCGCCAATAGATCAGGTTGTGCCGGCTTTCCGCGCCGGGCGCGGCGTGGTTGGAAACCTCGTAGGCCGGAAGGCCCGTCGCTTCGAGTACCTCTTGCGTCGCTTCATAGAGGCCTGCCGCGGATTCTTCGTCCAGCGGGTCGAGTTTTCCGCGGCGCCACAGCGCGTGAAACGGCGTGCCCGGCTCCAGGGTCAGCTGATAGACGGACAGATGGTCCCGCACATGGTTCAGTGCCTGGCGCAGCTCCCCTGTCCATTCGGCCGCCGTTTGTTCCGGGCGTCCATAGATCAAGTCGAACGAAAAGCGGTCGAACAGTTTCGCGGCCGTGCGCACGGCGTCGAGCGCCTCCTCGACATTGTGGCCGCGCCCCAGGAATTGCAGCGACGCATCGTCCAACGCCTGCACGCCGAGCGAGACCCTGTTCACGCCAGCGGCACGGATGTCCGCCAACCGTTCCCGTTCGACCGATGTCGGGTTTGCCTCGAGCGTGATCTCGACGTCGCCCGCCACCGACCAGTGTTCCGCGACACGGTCGAGCAGCGCACCGACGGTGGCCGGCGCCATCAATGAAGGCGTGCCGCCGCCGAAAAACACGCTTTCGATCCGCCGGTCCGGCGACAGGGCCGCGACGCTGTCGAGTTCCCGTAGCAAGGCTTTGCGCCAGCGGGCTTCGTCGACGGTCTCGCGGACATGGCTGTTGAAGTCGCAATAAGGGCATTTCGACAGGCAGAACGGCCAATGAATATAAAGCGCGAAACCGTTGTCTGTACCAGCGGTCATAGGGTCAGCCGGTTTCGAAGCAGGCGGCGACGAGTTGCCGGAACGCTTCCGCGCGGTGGCTGATTTCGTGTTTTCGCGTTTGGTCCATTTCACCGAACGTCTCGGTAAAGCCGTGTGGCAGGAACATCGGATCATACCCGAAACCGCGGCCGCCGCGCGGCGGCCAGACCAAATCGCCTGCGACAGCGCCTTCGAACACTTCGACATGCCCGTCCGGCCAGGCCAATGCCAGAGCGCACACGAATTTCGCGCCGCGGTCGGCATTGCCGGCGACCTCGTCCCGGACGCGCTGCATCGCGTGGCCGAAATCCTTGTCGGGTCCGGCCCAACGCGCGGAATAGATGCCTGGCGCGCCGTCGAGCGCTGTTACCGTAAGCCCGGAATCGTCGGACAATGCCGGCAGTCCCGACCGTAGCGCCGCCGCCGCCTTGAGGACCGCGTTGGCTTCGAAAGTCAGCCCGTCCTCGACCGGTTCCGGCAAACCCAATTCGCCCGCGGAAACGGGTGCGACGTCGAAGGGCCGCAACAGGTCGTCGATCTCACGGATCTTGCCCGGATTGTGGCTGGCGACGACCAACTGGGTACCCTCGAAATTTCGCGCCATGCCGGTCACTCCGAACCGAATTTTACAGGCCGAGCGCCGATTTCTGCAACGCGTCCAACGCGTCAACACCCTTTCGCGCCAGGGCCATGAGGTCGAGAAACTGGTCTTGGGAGAACGGGTCGCCTTCTGCCGTACCCTGAACCTCGACGATCCCGCCCGCGCCGGTGAAGACGAAATTGGCGTCCGCCTGGGCGGTCGAGTCTTCGGCGTAGTCGAGATCGAGAACCGCCGCGCCTTCCCACAAACCGCAAGAAATCGCCGCGACCGAATCTGTGAGCGGTATCGCCTCTATGGCATCGATCGACTGCATATGCCGGAATGCCAGGTAAAGCGCGACGTAGCCGCCGGAGATGCCGGCTGTCCGCGTCCCGCCGTCGGCCTGCAGAACGTCGCAATCGACCCGGATTTGGCGCTCGCCGAAGCCGTCCAGTTTGGTCACGGCGCGCAGGCTGCGGCCGATCAGCCGTTGGATTTCCTGGGTGCGGCCGGACTCCGCGGCGCGCCGCCGGTCGATCCGGGTTTCGGTCGAGCGCGGCAGCATACCGTATTCGGCGGTCACCCAGCCCCGGCCGGAATTACGCAGGAACGGCGGTACGCGGTCCTCGATGCTGGCGGTGCACAGCACGTGGGTTTCGCCGAACTTCGCCAGGCAAGACCCTTCCGCGTATTTCGACACGTCGGTTTCCAGGATGACGTCGCGCAACGCGTCCGGGGCACGGCCCGATGGTCGCTTCATGGTGCGGTTCCTTGCTGTCGTCTGAAACGGCGGCGACGCTAATCTTTGTAGCGACCAGTGTCCAGCGCGATTGGAGTTGTATTGTTGCGTGCTGCGGTTTGATAATTAAATGTAGGAATACGGGGAGAGGTCGCCATGCCGGTACTGAAACGCGCGGACGCTGAAATCCACTACGAGGAATACGGTTCGGGGTTTCCGGTCTTGTTGTTCGCGCCGGGCGGCATGCGGTCGTGCATGGATCTGTGGCACGCGGCCGCCGACGGTACGCCCCGGTCGTGGAACGATTGGAGGCACGTCCTGGCCGCGAACTACCGCGTCGTGGCGATGGACCAACGCAATGCCGGGAGCTCGCGCGGCGATATCGCGGCCGACCATGGCTGGCATACCTACGCGGAAGACCATCTGGCGCTGATGGACCATCTTGGGGAAGAACGGTTTCACACGCTGGGCGGCTGCATCGGTTCGAGTTTTTGCCTGAAGCTCTGAGAGATCGCGCCGCACCCCGCCGTCATCAGCCAGGAACTCGCCGCGCTGTTGCCGGGTACCGAATGCCTTACGGATTGGAAAGGCCCGGCGCATACCGACGCGCAGCGCCAACGGGTCTTGGCGTTTTTCGAACGGCATTCGCCTGCTCATTGACGCCATAAGGGGTCGTTACTACATTCCGCTTCATAATGGCTCCAGACCTGAACGAACGCTCCAGAGAGGTGTTGCGCCTTGTCGTCGAGGCCTATGTCGAGACGGGCGAACCGATCGGCTCCCGATCGTTGTCGCGCAAACTCGGCATGTCGCTGTCGCCGGCGACGATCCGCAACGTCATGGCGGACCTCGAAGAGAGCGGCCTGCTTTACGCGCCGCATACCTCGGCCGGTCGCATGCCGACCGATGCGGGCCTGCAGCTCTTCGTCGACGGGATACTGGAGATCGGCAATCTGACCGAAGCGGACCGCAAGGATATCGAGGCCCAGTGCGCGACCGCAGGCCGCACGCTCAATCAAGTCCTCGAAGAAGCCTCAACGTTGCTTTCCGGATTGTCGCACTGTGCCGGTCTCGTCATCGCGCCGAAACGGGAAGCGCCGCTGAAACATATCGAGTTCGTCAATCTCGGTCCGGGACGGGCGCTGGTCGTTATCGTCAACGAGGACGGGCTGATCGAAAACCGGGTGATCGATCTGCCGCTTGGGATGCCGGCGTCTAGCCTGGTCGAAGCGAGCAATTTCTTTTCGGCGCATGTCTCCGGACGAACCTTGAGTGAGTCCCAGGTGCGCGTCCGGACGCAGATCGACGCGGAACGGGCGGAACTGGACGAATTGACCCGCAGCGTCGTCGAGGCAGGTCTGGCCACCTGGTCGAACAGGGCGGTCGGCGAGGACGTACTCATCGTCCGCGGTCAGGCGAATCTACTGGAAGACGTGACGGGGATGGAGGATTTAGAGCGCATCCGCGCACTCTTCCAGAAATTGGAAACCAATGAGGCCTTGCTGCGCCTGATCGAGGCGACGGAAGGCGCCGAAGGAGTGCAGATCTTTATCGGGGCCGAGAACGATTTGTTCTCGCTGGCGGGTTGTTCCGTGATCATCGCCCCGTTTTCCAATAGCGAAGAGAAGATCGTCGGCGCAATCGGTGTTGTCGGACCGGCGCGAATGAACTATGGACGCATCATTCCCATGGTTGACTATACGGCGAAGATCGTCGGCCGCGTGATCGGCTGAACGACAAGGAAAAACGAATGACAGAAGAAGAAATGATCGAAGAAGAAAAGAAAGACGATGGAACACCGGAAACGGAAGGCGAGGAAACCGTCGCCGAAGCCGACCTGGAGCAGCCGGAAGAGGTTGCGGAACAAGCGACACCGGAAGACCGGGTCGTCGAATTGGAAATTGAACTGGCGGCCGTGAACGACCGGATGCTGCGGCTCATGGCGGAAACCGAAAATATCCGCCGGCGGAGCGAGCGCGAGCGCGAGGATACGTTGCGTTATGCCGCCAGCGGTTTGGCGAAAGATCTGCTGAACGTCGCCGACAATCTGCACCGGGCCCTGGCCGCGGTGCCGGATGAATTGCGCAGCGGCGACGAAGCGGCGAAAAACTTCGTTGTCGGCGTCGAAATGACCAAAAAAGAACTGTTGGCGGCATTCGAAAAGCATGGAATTCAACAAATTCTGCCACTTGGCGAAAAGTTCGACTACGAAAAGCATCAAGCCATGTTCGAACTCGAGAATACGGGCCAGACGGCGGGCACGGTGGTGGAAATGATGCAGCCAGGCTACGTCATGCACGACCGGCTGTTGCGGCCGGCGATGGTCGGCGTCGCGAAGGGTAAGCCCGACGAATCACCCGACGACGTCGAACATGTCGATACCACAGCCTGATTGCGGAGCGCGGCACGGGGAAATTACCGCTTTTGCCGGGTCTCAATGGCGAATTTCGTGAATTTTTATACGCCTCTTTGGCTTGTAGCGGATTTACGCCGTTCCCATATGTGCGACTGTCGGTAAATTTTATGTGATCCAATGCGATAAAGGACTTTGGCCGGGGCTGTCCGCAGGTCGGCGAAAGTTGCTGCAAGAAGAGGGTAAAACGTTATGAGCAAAGTCATCGGCATCGATTTGGGAACGACGAATTCCTGCGTCGCGGTTATGGAGGGCTCCAGCCCGAAAGTCATCGAAAGCGCGGAAGGACACCGTACGACGCCTTCGATGGTCGCGTTCACGGATGGCGAAGAACGTCTCGTCGGCCATTCCGCAAAACGTCAGGCCGTTACCAACCCGACCAACACGTTCTTTTCGATCAAACGCCTGATCGGCCGCCGCGCGGGCGATGCGGAGGTGGAGAAAGACAAGAAACTGGTGCCGTACAACATTATTTCCGGCGACAATGGCGATGCTTGGGTCGAAGGCGGCGATGGCAAATCCTACGCGCCAAGTCAGATCAGCGGTTTTATCCTGCAGAAAATGAAGGAAACTGCGGAAGCCTATCTCGGCGACACCGTGACCCAGGCGGTTATTACCGTCCCGGCCTATTTCAACGATTCGCAACGCCAAGCGACCAAGGACGCGGGTAAAATCGCCGGCCTGGAAGTGCTGCGCATCATCAACGAACCGACGGCGGCGGCGCTCGCCTACGGATTGGAAAAGAATGCGACCGGCACCATTGCCGTTTACGACCTCGGCGGCGGTACGTTCGACGTTTCCGTATTGGAAATCGGCGACGGCGTCTTCGAAGTGAAGTCGACCAACGGCGATACTTTCCTCGGCGGCGAGGATTTCGACCAGCGGATCATCGAATATCTCTGCGACGAGTTCAAACGGGAACAGGGCATCGATCTGCGGAGCGATCAGCTCGCACTGCAGCGGCTCAAGGAAGAGGCCGAAAAGGCGAAGATCGAACTGTCCAGTTCGATGTCGACGGAAGTCAATCTGCCGTTCATCACAGCCGACCAGAGCGGACCGAAGCATCTCAATATGAAGCTGACGCGCGCCAAGCTCGAAGCGCTGGTCGACGATTTGGTCCAGCGTACGGTCGAACCGTGCCGGAAGGCGCTCAAGGATGCCGGCCTGAAGGCGAGCGAGATCGACGAGGTGATACTCGTCGGCGGCATGACGCGCATGCCGAAGATCATCGAAACGGTGAAGGAATTCTTCGGCCGCGAACCGCACCGCGGCGTCAATCCGGACGAGGTGGTCGCCATCGGCGCGGCGATTCAGGCGGGCGTACTGCAGGGCGACGTCAAAGACGTGCTGCTGCTCGACGTGACGCCGTTGTCGCTGGGCATCGAGACGTTGGGCGGCGTGTTCACGCGTCTCATCGACCGCAATACGACGATCCCGACCAAGAAGAGCCAGGTTTTCTCGACCGCGGAGGACAATCAGACCGCCGTGACCATCCGGGTCTTCCAGGGCGAACGGGAAATGGCGGCGGACAACAAAGTGCTTGGCCAGTTCGATCTGATCGGTATTCCAACCGCGCCGCGGGGTTTGCCGCAGATCGACGTGACTTTCGATATCGACGCGAACGGCATCGTCAACGTCTCGGCCAAAGACAAAGGCACCGGCAAGGAGCAGCAAATCCGCATCCAGGCGTCGGGCGGTCTTAGCGACGAAGACATCGATCAGATGGTCAAGGACGCCGAAGTGCATGCCACTGAAGACAAGAAACGGCGTGAGCTGATCGAGCTTCGCAATGGCGCCGATAGCTTGATCTATTCGACGGAGAAGAATCTGTCGGAACATGGCGGCAAGGTCGAAGAAGCGGTCAAGACCCAAATCGAAACCGATGTCGCCGCGCTCAAGGAAGCGCTCGAAGGCGAAGACGGAGAGGCGATCAAGGCCAAGACCGAAGCCTTGTCGCAATCGTCAATGAAACTCGGCGAGGCGATCTACAAGGCGACGCAGGAAGAAGCCACGGCGGAAGCGCCGACGGCCGATGAAGCGCCGGCCGACGAAAACGTCGTCGATGCAGATTTCGAGGAAGTCGACGAAGACACCAAGGACAAGTCCGCCTGATTTGTCCAGCAAGATGGTGCGGGCGGCAATTGGGGAACCTGCGCCGAATTTGCGGATACGCAAGCATTGGCCGGACCGGCATGAGTCCCGTCCGTCCGCTTCCCTAGGGGTGGGGGATGGCCAAGGACCTTTATGAAATTCTCGGAGTGGCGCGCGGCGCGAGTCAGGACGACTTGAAGAAGGCCTTCCGTGGATTGGCGAAGGAATATCATCCCGACCGCAATCCGGGCGACGAAGAGGCCGAGCACAAGTTCAAGGAAATCAACCTTGCGCACGAGATTCTGAAAGATCCCGAAAAACGCGCGGCATACGACCGATACGGCCATGCTGCCTTCGAAAATAGCGGTGGCTCGGGCCAGGCCGGCGGTTTCGATTTCGGCTCCGGATTCGCGGACATCTTCGACGAAATGTTCGGTGAGTTCATGGGCGGCGGACGGCGCGGCCGGGGCGGCAATCGGCGCGGATCCGATCTCCGTTACAATCTCGAAATCTCGCTCGAGGACGCATTCGGCGGCCGCTCGGCGGAAATCCGCGTGCCGACGGCTGTTTCTTGCGAATCCTGCGACGGCAGCGGGGCCGAAGGCGGCGCGCAGCCGGTTACCTGCCCGACTTGTCAGGGCGCCGGCAAAGTTCGGTCGCAGCAGGGTTTTTTCACCGTCGAGCGGACCTGCCCCGGTTGCCGGGGAGCCGGTCGGGTGATCGACAAACCGTGCCAGAGCTGTAACGGTACCGGCCGCACGCAGAAGGAAAAGGCCCTGTCGGTCAAGATTCCGCCGGGTGTCGAGGACGGCACGCGCATCCGCCTGTCCGGCGAAGGCGAAGCGGGCCTGAACGGCTCGCCTGCAGGCGATCTGTACATATTCCTAAGCCTGAGTCCGCACCGGCTTTTTCAGCGCGAACAGGCGGATATCTACTGCAAAGTGCCCATGTCGATGACCGCGGCTGCGCTCGGCGGCGCCATCGAAGTACCGACGATCGATGGCGGCAAAGCCAAGGTCAACGTGCCGCCTGGGACGCAAACCGGCCAACAGTTTCGATTGCGAAACAAAGGCATGTCGGTGCTGAATACCCGCCAGCGCGGCGATATGTATATCGAAGCGCGGATCGAAACCCCGGTCAACCTGTCCCGCAAACAGCGGGAGCTGTTGCATGAGTTCGAAAAGGCCGGCGCCGGCAGGTCCTTCAGTCCGGAGACGGAAGGGTTCTTCGCCAAGGTGAAGGATTTCTGGGCGGACCTGAAGGATTGACGAGCGGCATGAAGAGGCATCAAGCGTGAGTACGGAACAAACAAACCAAGAATCGGTAGACGCCGCGATGGCGGTGCTCGACGCGCATATGGCCGGGCTCAACGCACGCGACGAAGCCGCGATTAGCGCAACGCTGCATTTCCCGCATTTCAGATTGTCCCAGGGCCGCATGCAGGTTTGGGAATCGGGCGATCGGTACTTCGCCGATTTTCTCGCCCGCGCCGGCGACGGATGGGATCGCAGCGAATGGGATTATCGCAACGTCGTTGCGGCAGGCCCTGAAAAAGTCCATCTCGACGTGCAGTTCACGCGTTACCATGAAAACGGTTCGGCATTGGGGCAGTTCCGTTCGCTCTGGATTGTCGCCAAACGCGACGGCCGGTGGGCGGCGCAGGTGCGTTCCAGCTTCGCATCTTGATCTCGCGCGCCGGCTTCGGCGCAAAATTTCCAAACGTCTATTCCTCCATGACGAAGCGCTGCGGGTGGGTTATCCTCGCCTATCCGGGGCGTGCGAAAGTGGCAGTTCCGGAATGAGGGGTTGGCGCTGGGGTCGCGAAAGATGGCGGATCGGCAGGATTTTTGCGTCACGTTTTGGGGCGTTCGCGGCAGTATCGCCTGTCCGGGTCCCGAGACGGTCCGCTACGGCGGCAATACATCCTGCCTGGAGGTCCTCTGCGGCGATTGCCGGTTGATCTTCGACGGCGGTACCGGCCTGCGCAAGCTAGGCGGCACGCTGGCCGGGCAAACGCCGCTGGATACGGATATATTCTTCACCCACACCCATTTCGACCATGTCTGCGGATTGCCCTTTTTCGTTCCCTTTTTTATACCGGGCAATCGAATCAATCTTTGGGCCGGTCATTTGATGCCGGAAAACGCGCTGCGGCACGTCTTGATCGAGATGATGATCGCACCGTTGTTCCCGGTCCCGCCGGAAATCTTTCAGGCCGACGTGGCGTATAACGATTTTAAAAGTGGCGAAGTCGTTACGCCGCGCAAAGGCGTCACAATCCGCACCGCACCGCTCAACCATCCGAATCGCGCCACAGGATATCGGATCGAGTTCGACGGCAGGTCGATTTGTTATCTGACGGATACGGAGCATTTCGAGGACGGGCCGGACAGCAACATCCTGGGACTGATTGCCGGCGCCGATATCGTCATTTACGACGCGACCTACACCGACGACGAATATCCGCGTTTCAAGGGTTTCGGACATTCGACCTGGCAGGAGGGTATACGCCTCGTCGACGCCGCGGGCGCCAAGACCTTGGTCATTTTTCATCACGATCCGTCGCATGACGATGATTTCATGGACAACATCGCGAGACAGGCCGAAGCGGCGCGTCCGGGAACCCTCGTCGCGCGCGAGGGCATGACCCTTCGGCCATGACCGGTTTCCGTGCTTGGCGACGGCGCCTTCGTTTCGGCTTGCCAACGGTTCTGGGCTTCGACGAACGGGCTTTTCTGATTCCCTATCGATATGCCAGTGCGGTGCCGCCGGCCGGGACTCGCCCGGCCTATGCGGCGATCGAAGCTTTGTTCGACGACAGCAGGGATGCGTTTCTCGCCTGTCTCGGCGAGATCGAGTCGTTTCGCAATGCGCTGCTGGCGATCGGCAACGATCCGGCGCCGGCGCCCCGTTGGGGGCAGGACTGGTTTCCGCGCCTCGACGGGGCGGCGGCCTATGCGATGGTCCGTCGGCTCGAGCCCACCCGGATCGTTGAAGTCGGTTCCGGGCACTCGACGCGCTTCTTTGCCCGTGCGGTGTCGGATGGCGATCTTGCGACCGACATTACCGCGATCGACCCGGCGCCAAGGGCGGCCCTCGACGGGCTCGCCGGTGTGCGGATCGTCCGCAAGACGGCGCAGGAGGCCGGTCTGACGGCATTCGCTTCGCTTTCCGCAGGCGACATTCTGGCAATCGATTCAAGCCATATTCTGATGCCGGGCAGCGATGTGGACATGCTGTTGAATCATGTCCTGCCGTCCCTTGCCCAAGGCGTCGTCGTGCACATTCATGACATGTTCCTGCCTGACGATTACCCGGCGATATGGGCGTGGCGCGGCTACAACGAACAACTCGGCATCGCGGCGTTGTTGACCGGCGGTGGCTGGCAGCCGCTGTTCGCCAGTCACTTCGTCGTCACGCGCATGGCGGCGTCGCTGCAAGGCGGCGTTATCGATCGTTTGGCGCTGCCCGAAGGCGCTCTCGAATCGAGCCTGTGGCTCAAGAAAGGGTGACGCGGATTGAACGGACATATTGCATTATATAAACGATTATGGGTTGTCTCGGAGGATGAAATAGGCGAACGATCCGGCCCAATCCCAGCGCGAAATACGGATTCATGTTAAAGACCATTGCCAAGATCGTAAGCAACAGCGGTTCGAATACCGATGTCCCCGATCGGGTGCGCGTCGCGATCGCCGAGCAGCAGGACGAGGCTGAACGGCTCATCGCTTGGATCCAGTTCGGTATCGTCGTGACGTTCGGCATCCTCTATGCGATCTCGCCGAAGACGTCGGACATCGATCCCTGGCTGACACCGGTCGGCATGTCGCTAGGCGCTTATTTCGCTTTCTCGGTGCTGCGTGTCTGGCTCGCCTACCGGATCCGCCTTCCAGCCTGGTTTCTGTCGTTGTCGGTGGCGGCCGATCTCACGCTTCTGATGATGCTGATCTGGAGTTTCCATATTCAGTACGATCAGCCCGCATCGTTCTACCTGAAGGTGCCGACTCTTCTTTATGTGTTTATTTTCATTGCGTTGCGCGCATTGCGGTTCGAGGCGCGCTTCGTATTGTTGGCTGGCGTTTGCGCCGCGCTGGGTTGGTCGGCCCTCGTCTTCTACGTGGTTTCCATCGACCCGCACGACAACATGATCACCCGCGACTACGTCGCCTATATGACGTCGAATACGATTCTGCTCGGGGCCGAATTCGACAAGATCATCTCGATCCTGATGGTCACCGGCATTTTAGCGGTCGCGCTGGTCCGGGCGCGGAGGCTGCTCGAGCGGTCGGTTATCGAGGCGGCGGCCGCGGCCGACCTCGCCCGCTTCTTCTCGCCTGAAATTGCGTCGAAAATTACCCATTCCGATCAACGCATCCGGCCGGGTCAGGGCGAGGCCCGCGAAGCGGCAATCCTGAATGTCGATATCCGCGGCTTCACGAAGATGGCGAACGATATGGATCCGTCGAACCTGATCCAGCTTTTGCACGAATACGAATCCCGAATGGTGCCGATCATTCAGGAACATGGCGGCAATATCGATAAGTTCCTCGGCGACGGTATTCTCGCGACCTTTGGCGCGGTGCTGTCCAGCGACAGCTATGCCGCGGATGCGATGCGTGCAATCGATGCGCTGATCGACGCCGCGGATAAGTGGAACACGGACCGCGCGGCGGCGGGCAAGCCGCCGATCTCGATCGGCATGGCGGTCGTCACCGGACGGATCATCTTCGGCGCCGTCGGCGACGACACGCGGCTCGAATATACGGTGATCGGCGATCCGGTGAATTTGTGCGCCAAGCTGGAAAAGCACAATCGCACGGCCCGCTCGCGGGCGCTGACGACCTGCGAGGCTTTCGATCTCGCAACGCAGCAGAACTATGCCGCACCGGCGGCGCGAGAACGCCATCAAGAGGTCGCCGTGGAAGGCGTTTCCGCCGGCGTCGATCTTGTCGTAATCGCGTCGCGCTGAGTAAAACGTTTATTTATAGGGGTCGGCCGCGTCGCGCAGCCCGTCGCCCAGGAATTGGAACGCCAGCACCACCAGGACGACCGGGAGGACCGGCATCATCAGCCACGGGTACAGCGCGACCACATTGATATTCTGCGCTTCATTCAGCAGAACACCCCAGCTCGTGATCGGCGGCCGCAGCCCCAAGCCCAGGAAACTCAGCGCCGTCTCGCCGAGGATCATGCTCGGGATGGACAGGGTCGCCGAGGCGATCAGATGGCTCATGAAACTCGGCATCAGGTGACGTCCGATGATACGGCTCGGTTTCGCGCCCATCAGCTGCGCCGCGGTACAGAAATCTTCCTCGCGCAGCGCCAACAGTTTGGACCGGACGGCGCGCGCGAGGCCTGGCCAGTCGAGCATGCCGAGAATGACGGTGATCCCGGCGAAAACCAGAATCGGACTCCAGGTCACCGGCAATATCGCCGACAGCGCCATCCACAAGGGCAAAGACGGGAACGACCGGATGATTTCGATGACGCGCTGTACCACCGCGTCGACAAATCCGCCGTAATAGCCGGCCAGCCCGCCGATCGTGATGCCCATGAGAAAGCTGATCGTGATGCCGATCAGCCCGACCGTGAGCGAAATCCGGGAGCCGTAGACGACTCTGCTGAACACGTCGCGGCCCAGCCGGTCGGTGCCGAACAAAAACAATTCTCCGCCGTCCGCCGGGCAGACGAGGTGGAAGCTGCCCTTGAAAAGGCCCCAGAAGGAATATTCGGCGCCTTTGTAATCGTCGCCCACGCAGAAGTACCTGATCTTGTGGATTTTCGAGGTGTCCTCGGCATAGGTCCACTGCAATTCGCGGATGTTCAGGCTGACCTTCATGCCATAGACGAAAGGCCCGACGAACGCGTCTTCGTGGAACAGATGCACCGATTGCGGCGGCGCGTAGAGGTAGTCCGTATGCCGCGCGTGGAGATCGTAGGGCGCAATGGTCTCGCTGATCAGGATCGAGAAATAGGTGAGTAGCAAAAAGCCGCCGCTGACAACGGCAAGCCGGTGCCGCTTGAACTTCCACCACATGAGCTGCCATTGCGACGCCATGTAGTAGCGTTCCTGCTCCGGCGTCAGCTTGACGATCCTGTTCGGATCGAACTCCGCCTTGTTGACGTAGTGCTCCATCGGCGCTTCGCTCATTTTGCCGCACCTCCGCCGAGCCGGATTCGTGGATCGAGCACGCCAAGGGCAAGGTCGGAAATCAGCGTGCCGACCACCGTTAGCGTCGCGAGGAACATCAGGAAAGACCCCGCAAGGTACATGTCCTGGCTCTGCAGCGCGTTCAGCAGCATCGGGCCGGTGGTCGGCAACGACAGGACGATGGACACGATCGCGGCGCCGGAGATGACTTCCGGCAGCAGATTCCCGATATCGGCGATGAACGGATTCAGCGCCATGCGCAGCGGATATTTGATCAGGGCGCGGCCGGGGGGCAGCCCTTTCGCGCGTGCCGTGACGACATACTGCTTGTGCAGCTCATCCAGCAGATTGGCGCGCAGCCGCCGGATCATGCCGGCGGTTCCGGACGTACCGATGACAACGACCGGCACCCAGAGATGTTCAAGAACGGACAGAATTTTATCGACCGACCAGCCTGCGTCGATAAAATCTGGGTCCATCAATCCGCCGATCGACGTCGCGAAATAGGAAAAAGCCAACCATTGCAAGACGAGCGCGAGCAGGAAGTTCGGCGTCGCCAGCCCTAGAAAACCGAAAAATGTCAGGGTGTAGTCGCCGATCGAGTACTGCCGGACCGCGGAGTAGACGCCGATCGGAAACGACACGATCCAGGTGAACAGAATCGTCGTGAAAGACACGAGGAAACTGAGCCAAAGCCGGTCGCCGACGACTTCCGATACGGGCCGGCTGAATTCGAACGAATAGCCGAAATCGCCTTGCAGCATGCCGGTCAGCCAAAGGAAATACTGTTCGATCATCGGCTTGTCGAAACCGTATTGCTGTTTGATGAATTCCAGCTTTGCCGGATCGACCGCCTCGCCCTGACTCTGCAGCTCATTCATATAGGTCGTAAAGTAGTCGCCGGGTGGCAGCTGAATAATGATGAAGACCAGCGCGCTGATCACGACCAGCGTCGGGATCATCACCAATATTCTTCGGGTTACGTAGCCGAGCATATGGAGCGTTCCTTCGCGTCTTCTAATTCTTGGCGGTTTTGTTTGGCGGCGCGTCAGAGAACCAGAAACAATCCGGCTCGTAAATTCCGAAATGGGCGCCGGGGTCCCAGTTGTAGATCCCTTCTTCGGGGACGTTACGCAGCGTGTTGCGCACGACGACCGGCTGCAGCACGCCGGAAATCAGGCCGATCGTGAAGATTTGGTCGGCATTTATTTTCAGCATCTCGTGCCAGATTTTCTCGCGTTTATCGGAGGAACTCGCCGCGAGCCATTTTTTGTGCAGATTCATCAGCCTTTTTGGTTGAGGCATGTCGATAGATTGGCCCATTCGCCCGATCGTCTCGTATTTCTGGCCCCATTTCGGCCATTGGTATTGTACCTGGGAGGTCGGGGCCAAGCCTTTCGGATCCATGTCCGCACTGGGCACGCCGTTTTCCAGTCCGGACGATATCGACATGACGGTCTCGCCGGCATAGATGCGGTTGCGCATTACCTCGCGCTGCGACGGTTTGGTGTGCAATTTGACGCCGATCATACGCCAGCTATCGGTTACGAGTTCCAGCACGTCGGCTTCCTCGGTGCTCTCGCCGGTCGATTCGACGATGATCTCGAGCGGCCGACCGTCGGACAGCAGGCGAATATTTCGGTCGTCCCGTTTGTCGAGGCCCATTGCGTCCAGCAATCTGTTCGCGGTCTCGGGGTCGAATTGCGTCCATGCCTTCTGGTATTCCTTCCGAAACAGCGGGCTTTCCGGCAGGACCGTGTTCTGCGCTTCCAGCGCCAATCCGAAATAGATCACCTGGTTCAGTTCGTGGCGATCGATGCCGAGCGATAGCGCGCGGCGGAAGCGGACGTCGCGCATCAGTTTTCGCCAAACCGGATCGTTCACGTTCAGGTTCGGGAACAAGGTCATGTGCGACCCTTTGGCGATGCGCCAAAGGTAGGTGCGGTAACCGCTTTTCTGTTCGTTCCGCTTCAAGAAGGTGAAATTGTCGAAGCGCAGATAGCGTGCCTGCAAGTCGGACTGGCCGGTGCCGACCTGGGCAGGAATGATCTTGCCGCTGGCGATGCGCAGATTGACCCTGTCGATGTAGGGCAACTGGCGGCCTTCCGTATCGACCTTGTGGTAGAACGGGTTGCGCTTGAAGACGAACCGTTCGGCCGGCCCCTCTGTGGTGTTCATCCAAGGCTGCAAGGTCGGCAGTTTGGTGTTCTTGTTTTTGTACTGGTGGTCGTACTTGTTGTGCAGGGAGGCCCAATTCCGTTGGCCTTTCTTCTTGGCCTTTGCGTTCAGCTCGGCCTCGTTATTGTAGCGGGCGTGATATTTGCGCAGATAATGGGCCGGCCGATAGATGTAGAACGGTCGCGCGCCCGCCAGTGCCGGCAGGAACGCCGGGTTCGGTTTCGACCACGCGTAGCGCACGGTGAGGTCGTCTATGATCGTGACTGTCGGGAGCTCGCCGTCGACACGCAACGTGGCCGGCGGTCCGGTCGGCGACAGCATGGTGTGATTGGCGACGTCTTCCCAATAGTACCGGAAATCCTCCGTCGTGAAGGGTTTGCCGTCCGACCATTTGTGCCCTGGTCTCAGATAAAACGTGAAGATGCGGCCCCCTTCGACGTCGACGCGCTTCAGGATATCGGGTTCGAGCTCCAGTTTGCGGTTGAACTTGATCAGGCGCGCATAGCCGTAGACGACCATCAGCCGGACGTCTTTCGAACGCGCCATCAATGTGTTCAGCACGCCGCCGTGGCGCCCGATCTTGCGGCCGCTTTTCTCGAGACGGGAGACGTACGGATCGGCCGGTACGCGTTGCTCGACGGCAGGCAACTTTCCGCTTTCCACCAGCGGTTTGAGGGATGGCGTTTCGATGAACTTCATCGCCAGCGCCGGCCCTGTCAGGACGGCGAAAATCAAGGAAAAAAGTATTAAATAAAATTTCATGACATCCACGCCTCTAAATCAGAGTCCGGAAGCGCCCGCACCGTGTGGCCGTCGCTGATCCACCGCATCACCGGCCGCTCGGCACCCTCGCCAGCGAACGGATGCGGCCACTCGGCCGGGTTGGAGGCCCGGTCTTGCATGATACCGGAAAAATCCAAGGGCCGGTCCGGATTGGGTTCCGGGACCGCCCGCAACAATGCGCGCGTGTAGGGGTGAATTGGATTCTTGAAAAGGTCTTCGCTGCGCGCGGTTTCGACCAGATGGCCTCGGCACATCACCGCGATACGGTCGGCGACATAGTCTACGACCGCGAGGTTGTGCGAGATGAAGAGATAAGTCAGGCCGAGCTCTTCCTGGAGATCTTTGAGCAAATTTAGAATCTGTGCCTGCACCGACACGTCGAGCGCGGATACGGGCTCGTCGCAGATCAGCATGTCCGGCTGCAGGGCAAGCGCGCGCGCGATACCGATGCGCTGCCGCTGGCCGCCGGAAAAACTATGCGGGTATCGGCTCAGATGCCGCAGGTTCAGCCCGACGATCTCCATCAATTCGCGCGCATATTGGCGGCGCGTTTCCAAGTTGCCGATTTTGTGAATGATCAGCGGCTCGGTAATGATGTCGAACACCGTCATGCGCGGATTGAGCGAGCCATAGGGGTCCTGGAACATGAACTGCAGTTTGCGGCGGAAGGGGATCAGTTCGGCTTGGCTGAGCGCCAGCACGTCGCGACTTTGGCCGCGGTCGTTGTATGTGACGGCGCCGCCGTCGGGTGTGATGGCGCGCATGAGCATTTTCGACAGTGTGGTCTTGCCGCAGCCGCTCTCGCCGACAAGGCCGAGACATTCGCCGCGCCTGACCTCGAAGCTTACGTCGTCGACTGCGACGACCCGGCTGTTTTCCCCGCCGCCGAACCAACCGCTCTTGCGGATCGTGTATTCCTTTCGCAAGTTCTCGACTTTCAACATCGGTCCGGCATCGTCGGCGCCGTCCGGCCAAGGCGCCTTCTCCGCATGTAGGAAACCGCGCGTCGGCTCGATCGCGCGGATCGGGATGAGCCGCTCTCCAGGGGCCATGTCGAACCGCGGCACGGCGTGCTGCAGGGCCTTCAGATAAGGGTGCTGAGGATCGCGGAAAATGTGGTCCAGGGTGCCCGATTCCATGATTTCGCCGTGATACATGACGACGATTTCGTCGGCCATATTGGCAACGACTCCCAAATCGTGCGTGATGATCAGCACGGCCATGTCGAGCTCGGTCTGCAAGTCGACGATCAGTTTTAAAATCTGTGCCTGGATCGTGACATCGAGCGCGGTCGTCGGCTCGTCGGCGATCAGCAGTCCGGGCCGGCAGATCAATGCCATCGCGATCATCGCGCGTTGCCGCAGGCCGCCGGACAGCTCGAAGGGATAGGTCCGTAGCGCGCGGGCCGGATCGGGGAAACCGACCAGACGCAGCATCTCCTCGGTGAGTTCGACCCCCTCCGGCTTGGAACATTGGTGGTGCAGGTGGAGGGCTTCGCTGATCTGGTCGCCGATCGTATGCAACGGCGAAAGCGACGTCATGGGTTCCTGGAAAATGATCGAGATTTGATCGCCGCGAATGGCACGCATGGGCGCACTACTCGGGTCAAGCGCCGCGATATCGACCGGATCCGCGCCCCGGGCGGCGTTATGGAAGTCTATGCGTCCGCCGCCGATACGGGCGGCTTTGGGTAAAATGCCCATGATCGCTTGCGAAACGACCGACTTACCGGAGCCGGACTCTCCCACCAGCGCGACCGTGGAGCCGGGCCGGACGCGGAAAGAAACGCCGCGTACCGCTTCGATCTTGCCTTCGGGAAGATCGAAATAGACGTGCAGATCCTCGACGGAAAGCAAGTTTTCGGTCATCCGTCGTCCTCGTGCTCGTCTTCGTCTGGTAGATCTACGGTGACGCCCATCGCCGTGAAGTTTTCCAATGTCGTTTCGTTTATCTCCGCGCCATTGTGGAATGCCGCGTTCGCGGCCTGCGAGGCGATCTGTTCGAAGCCTTGCAGACTGGACTCCATTTTCAGGCAGCCTCCGGCGTTACAGATTTTCAATTGCATCCAGCCTTCCGATTTTTTCTCGCGGCTCGTCGAGAAATACTTCAAATCGACTTTGGTGATGTCGTCCCAGGCAAGGCGGCGCCCCAGCGGTCCGATGGAAGCGATGCCCTCGGCCGATGTTTTGATGACGGTAAAATGACGAAGGCCCGTACGAATCCCGAATAGCAGAAACAACAGGGTGAGGCTGCCGAGAACAACCATCATGAATGTGTTTCCGAAGGCGAAATAGAGCGGTGTGCCCATAAAAACGACACCGATAAATGCGCGCACATAGTCGCCGTAAAGAGTTGTTAGCGGATAACTATGGGTCATTGCGGCGCGCTCGGAAATTCCGATACCGACGATGTCCAGGCCGCACCCGGGTGGCCCTCGATAAACCGTGCGAATTGTTCGATGAATCGCCAGCAATCGTTATCGTGATCGCGATGATGGGTCAGCAAGCCGGTTGGTTCCAATCTGTCGACGGCGCCGTTGCGCCGCGCGGACAGATGGGCGACGACGGATTGGAGCAACGCGTCTTCTCCGACGAAACTTCGGTTGCCGCGCCAATCTATGATATCGGCATGACAATTCGTTGTGCGGATATCCGCATGCCGGTCGCGCGGCCCGTAGGCCGATATTCCGGCGAAACCCTTGCGGCGCAGTTCGCTGGGAAGCGCTGCCGCGAAACGATTCCACGGTGGCACGAAAACCGGAAGAAACCGGTCGTCGAACAATGTCGCCATCCGCTCGCGGCCCCTGGCGATTTCCGGCAGCATCGTCGCCATGGGCCTTGTATCGCCGAACTCCACTTTTTTGGATTCCGCCGGCGCATGATTGGTATGCGCATGGCCGTGCTGCAGCACCGTTACGGTGGCTTGCGTGCTTAACCGTTCCGACAGTTCAGCGGTTGCCTGCGCCGGGATTACGGCTAGCGAGACCGGTACCGTGCCGGCGATTGCCAGCAGGCGATCGAGTTGCGGCCCGGCCTGGGTCGCGTCGTCGTCGCGCCACCAGAAAGTCGCGGGAAACCCGCAAGCCAGCCAAGCTTCTAGCTCGCTCTCCAATTCTGTCCATCCGGTGATGGTATTTTCGTGTGTGGCCGCAAACATTGTTGATTTTATAGACGACGGGAAAACGGGAGGCCAGTTGCAAGTTGGCCCATGATTCCCGCTGTCCT
The DNA here is from genome assembly GCA_047517345.1 of Alphaproteobacteria bacterium. Lineage (GTDB taxonomy): Bacteria > Pseudomonadota > Alphaproteobacteria > UBA8366. Next base: position 23,836 of record JAKZTB010000167.1, on the reverse strand, counting down.
TGCGGCGCCGCCGAGATCGATTTCCGAAGGGTCCGGCGCAGGGCCTGCATGCGCCGCATCTACGGCGGCCGCGAGCGCCGACGGCGTGAGATCCGATTCGTGCAATACCTGAAAATGACCGCGCGCCGCGAGCCGCGAAGCACGCAGGGCTTGCTCGGTCTCGCCGTGCTGGCCGAATGGCACTAGAACAGATTTTGTGCGGCTTGTGAACAAATCCAACACCGTGTTGTAGCCTGCCTGACTTACGGATACCGCGACAGTACATAAAAACTGGTTAAAATTTTCCACGTATGTGTCGATTGTCACACCTTGCGGTGCTTTTAGTGCGTTTCGTTCCGTTTTCGGCAGATTTGGTCCGGTAATCAGGCGCCACGGCATGCGCGACAGCCGCGAAAGGGGCCGTGCTTCAAGAGCGGCGCGGAGAATCGGTCCGCCGACAGCGCCGCCGCCGGCCGATACGGCGACTCCCCGGCGGCTGCCATCCGTATTAATAACGGCTTCCGGGGCGACATAGCCGGAATAGTGTATGCGATCAGCGATGGCAGTTGTGCCGGGAAAGGTCGCGTCCAATGCGACGATATTTGGATCGCCGTGAACGATAACCGCATCGAAGAATCTCTCGACGGTTTCCACGATCCATCGCGTCCGCTTCGGGTCGTCCCTTTCGACCAGGATATCGCGGACCGACGCGGCGACGGGGATTTGGCCGGCGGCACTTTCGAGAAGCGGCAACAACTCGAACCGGAACCGGCGGCGCCCGAACGGAAAACTCTCGATCAGGAGCGCATCGGGCCGGGTGCGGGCGAAGACCTCCAGAAGAGTGTCGCGCCGGCACGTTTCCCACGCGGCATCCACTGGGCGTCCACCGGCGTCGAGCAACGTGCTGAAGGTCGCGTCGGCCGTCCGCGCCGGTGGAAGTTGAACGAACTCGGCGCCGCCGAGATCGTGCACCGTATCCGCGAAACCGCCGGTGACATAGATGACGTCCAGCCCGTGGTTGCGCATTGCGCGGGCGATCGCTGCGGCCCGCACCTGATGCCCGATGCCCAGCAAGTGCTGGACATAGAAAAAAATCCGCGGCTTGCCGCGTTGCGTCATTCGTTTTTCGCGGTGAGCGGCACGTTCAGCCGGTACGGCGTGGGTGTGCCGTCAGGCGCAAGTTCGAAAAGGTGAGTACAGTCGTCATCCAGCTTATCCGGCGCTTTGTCGGTCATGTCCCAGGATACCGAAAGCGCGTACAACGCGCGGATGACGCCTTTGTGGCAAACCACGGCCGTTTCGCGCCCTGCCGCAGCCCGTTCGGCGAGAAAGGGGCGCAGCCTATCCTGCACCTCTCGCGGGCTCTCGCCGCCAGGCGCGCGAAAATCGAGCCCGTCGGCCTCCCAGGCTTTCATCAGATTGCCAAGCCGGGCGCGCAGATCCGGCAGCGTCATCCCTTCCCACTCGGACCAATCCATCTCGACCAGCCGCGCATCCGTCGGTTCCGCCCGTCCGGTCAGTATTTCGGCGGTTTCCATCGCCCGGCGCAACGGACTCGAAACCCAATCGAACCCCGCAATCTCGTCGGGCCTGGTCCAGGACGCGACCTTCGCGCGGCCGGTCTCGCTCAAAGGAATATCGCTCCGGCCTTGGACGATGCCGGTTTCGTTCCATTCCGTCGGGCCGTGCCGTATCAAGGCGATCAAGGTCACGCCGCCAGCGCCTCCCGGGCGTCGCGCAAGACGCGATCGATGTGCCGTGCCGCTGCGTCTAGATCGTGTGCCCGTTCTGATTTTCGCATTGCCGCTATCCTCATGCGCGCGCGCAGGGCCGGATCCTCGACGAGCCGGCGCACGGCGTGCGCCAGCATCGTTTCGTCGCCGACCGGCGTCAACAGTCCGGTCTCGCCATCGTCGACGATCTGCGCCACACCGGGCGACGCCCCTGCGACGACGGGCAATCCCGTCGCTTGCGCTTCCAGCAAAGCCATGCCGAATGCCTCCCGCAGCGCGGGCCACACGGCAATGTCGGCGGCGGCATGAAGCGCATCGATTGCGTCGCGACCGAGCGCGCCAAGATAAAGGACGTTCTGCGATCCGAGGGCGTTTTCAACCTCGGATCGCACCGGCCCGTCGCCGGCGACCAGCCAAGTCAACGGCAGATCGCGCATTTGCCGTTTCGCGCCGGCCAGCAGCCGATACGATTTCAACTTGTCGCCGTCGCGCATCATCGCGGTTACGGTAATCCAAAGCGAATCCACACGAAGCCCAAAGCGCGCCGCCAAACGAGCCCGATGAATGTGGCGCTTGGCCGCTGCTGCGCGTGGTGTGCGGGTATCCAGGAAGGGGACCAAAGTGACCAGCGTGTTGCTGTCGCCGACCAGCGGCGTAAGGCATTCCCTATCGTCGGGATTGAGCACCACTATACGGGCCGCTTGCCGGACGGCGGCGCAGACGGCTGCATGCCCTTCGGCCCACGGGCCGTTCGCTTGCTTCGGTGCGACGCTGGCTTCGGCGACGATGTAGGGAATCGCAAACGCGTCGCTAACCGCCGGTCCGAGCCAATCCGGCGCCTTGTGATAGAGATGATAGGTAAACCATAGGTCGGGTGGGTTCGCGCCGTGACGACGTAGGTACCGCGCGGCCAATCCGGCGCCGCGGTTTTTGATTTGGTCTTGCCGCAGGCCGTCGCCGCGATCGTCGTATGCGCGCAACCGCGATGCGACCCGGACGTCGTGTCCCGCAGCGCGCATCGCCGACAGCAGCAGCCGGGCGACGCGCCGGTCGCCGGAGGGCACTGGGTGGTCGGGCGATTTCAAAGGGGCATAGAAGGCGATCCGCATCAGGCGGCAACGGGATGCTCTACCGAACCGAAACGGGCGGCCAATTTGTCGATGCCGACATCCAGCGCAAATGAAGAACGTACGCGCTGGAAACCGGCGTCGCCCAGCCGACGGCGTAATGTAGGGTCTCGAATAAGCCGAGCGAGCGCTTCGGACAAGGCCTCGGGGTCGTTTGGCGGCGCCAGTAGCCCGGTCTCGCCGTCCACGATCAGCTCGGGAATACCCACCGTGTCCGTCGCGGCGACGGCGAGCGCCTGGCTTTGCGCTTCCATCAGAACGTTCGGCAACCCGTCGCGATCCCCGTCTCTCGCGGTCTTGCTCGCGAGGGCGAAAATATCCGCGTCCCGTAGTGCGGTGAGAACGGTTTCCTGCGATTGCGCGCCGAGCCACTCGATGCGCCCGGAAAAGCCCAGCCGGCCCGCCTTGTCGCGCAACGCGCCGAGCAGCGGACCGCCGCCGATATGGCGAAACCGCCAATCCAACTCTTTGGGCAAAAGAGCAAGCGCATCCAATAGATCGTCATATCCCTTTTTCGCCACGGCGCGGCCGACCGACAGTATAGCTATGGGCTTTTCGGTATGGACCGGTCTTTTCGGCGGGGCCGGAAACCGCGCGAAATCGATCCCATGATAAAGCAAGGAGACGACATCGCGGTTCGGCGCCAGCCCTCGGAGATATTCCGCGCCGAACGCCGTGCACGTTATCAGCCACTCGAGTTCGACCAGTTTCTCCTCGATCTCCCATTGTGGCGTCGTCCAGATGTCTTTGGCGTGTGCCGAACAACACCAGGGCAGCCCGGTAATCAGCGCTGCATATCGGGCAACCGAAGCCGGCGTGTGTAGGAAATGGGCGTACAGCCGGTTCGTACCGGGCGGCAGTTCGTCGGCGAGGACGCAAGCCTGTCCGAATCGCCGGATGCGGTTCCGAGTAGAGTCCCTCACGAGGTCGCTGTGGAACGCGGCGCGCGCCGCCGTATATCCGCGCCTGCTTCGTACCCGCGCCCACGCCTTGAAGACACGGCCCGGTTCGTCGTGCAGGTATTCCGGGAGATAATTGATATCGGTGCGTATTTCCCGGTGAACCGGATGGACCTGTTTATCCGTCGGATGGCGTAATGACGCGATGTGCAACGCGATGCCGCGTTGTTGCAAAGCGAGAATTTCCTGGGCGATGAATGTCTCTGAAAGACGGGGATAGCCCTTCAGAACGACGCAGACCGTCACGATCGTCAGGCGCGCCGACGCGATGCCAAGGCTGGGCGCGGTTGGCGATCCAGCGCGCGGCGGGTCAGGATATTCACGTTTTCCAGCCCGTCGAGCAGGCCCGGCACAACCGAGTCCGACGGACGCTGCTGTTGCGGCAGGTGACGCAATGCAGTGACCATTGTGTCGGCGCTCCGCGCGTTGTCGCCGCGCAACATCGTGACGAGACCGAGTTCTTCCGCACGGCTCGCCCGGATCAGCTGTTCGCGCCGCGGTACCGTGCGGGGGACGATCAACGCGCGTTTGTCGAAGGACAAAATTTCGCAGAAAATATTGTAACCGCCCATTGCGACCACTCCCAATGCGCGGGCCATAAGACTTTCCATATGGGCGTCGAAGGTGATCGCCTCGACATCGGGCAACTCGCCGGCGCGCGCGATAAACTCGGTCCGGCGTTCGGACTGCATGAACGGGCCCAGGACGATCAGCGACGGGTGCGGCAGGGTCGAATATTGCTCGTAAGCGCGCAAGACCCAATCGACCAGCTCTTCGCCGTCCCCACCGCCGCCCGGTGTGATCAGAATGAAGGGTCGGTTGCGGCTCGCGGCGGGCAGTTCCAATGTCGCCGTTTCGTCGGCAAACCGTTGCAGGTAGCCAGTATAGGTTATTTTGCGGTTGATCGACGCCGGCAAGTCCAACCCGTCCATCGGCTCGCAAATTTGCGGCAGGCCATAGATCCAAATCTCATCGTAATATTCCTGCAGGGCCGGGACGGAGTTTTTCCGTGTCCACTCCGGCAGCAGCAGATCCGGGTCGTCCAGCACGTCGCGCAACCCGAGCACGATATGAACGCCACGTTCCTTCATCACCTCTAGTGTCGTCGTCAGTTCGCCGCGCAGGCCAAGCGGTTCCTTGTCGACGATCATAATATCGGGGTCGAAAACTTCCGCGGTATGCCGAATGATCGAGGCGCGCATTTCGATCGCGTCTTCGATCGCCATGGGGAGGGTCAAGGGCGTGTATTCGCCGTTGCGCAGCTTGATTACGCCAGGAACCCGCACGAAATCGACGCGGGAGCGAAAATCGAAACTGCCGATAATCGGCGATCCCGACAAGATCAGGACCGACAGATCCTCGTTGTCCTCGCACATCGCGTGGGCGATCGCACGGCAACGCCGCAAATGGCCAAGACCGAAAGAGTCGTGACTGTAAATCAGTACTCGCGGTTGGCGGCGTCTGCCGCTCATCCCCGTCTTCCCCTTCACGGTTATGCCCCCTTTTGTACGAATTCGCACTATTGCATGGAAACGTTAAAAGCGAAAAGAGTAGAATTCGTTCATCATTACTATGCTATTAAGCATGTATTCTAGAAGTTTACGCTAATGCGAGGCTACGGTAAGCTACATGGCGGGGGAGCCAAGGGGCGCATCGCGGTTTTATGAAAAAATCAATATTCAAGTTCATACTGCGATACAGCGCATCGCAGCAACTATATTTGCTTGGCGTAATCCTAGCGTTTTATCCATTTCTGTTCGTAACGCTTGATTTACCGAAAATTATCGTCAACAGGGCGATCAAGCCCGGTGGCGGTGACGGGCCGTTCGACGTGCCGATTTTCGGCTTCGAGATCCCGGTCGACGTAGGTCAGGTCACTTATCTTCTCATTCTGAGCTTTACCTACCTGGGACTGGTATTCATCACCGGTGGTTTCAAATACTACATCAGTGTCTTTAAAGGGCGTCTCGGCGAGCGTTTGTTGCGCCGGCTGCGCTATCAACTCTATACGCGTCTACTTCGTTTCCCCACGCCGCATTTCAAGAAAATCAGCCAAGGCGAGCTAATCCCCATGATCACGGCGGAAGTCGAACCGCTCGGCGGCTTCATCGGCATCGCTTTCGCCGATCCGATGTTTTTCGGCGGGCAACTCATTTTAATTCTCGGTTACATCCTGCTGCAGGATTGGAAGCTCGGGCTCGCTGCGGCCGCCCTCATCCCGGTGCAGGGCTATGTCATTCCGAAGCTGCAAAAGAAGGTCAATGCGCTCGGCAAGCAGCGGGTGCAGAACGTTCGGCGGTTGGCCGACCATCTCGGCGAGACGGTGACGGGTATAAACGAGATCCATGCCAACGACGCGGCGCACTTGGAGTTATCCCGCTTCACCGACCGGCTCTCGACGATCTACGACATTCGGTACGATATTTATAAGCGCAAGTTCTTTATTAAGTTTCTCAATAATTTCATCGACAAACTGACGCCGTTTTTCTTCTTTTCCATCGGCGGCTATCTGGTCATTAACGGCGACCTTACCGTCGGCGCGCTGGTCGCGGTGCTGACCGCGTATAAGGACCTGGCGAGCCCGTGGAAGGAACTGTTGATGTGGTATCAGCAGAAGGAAGACGTGCGCATCAAATACGAACAGGTGGCGGAGCAATTCGCGCCCCACGGCATGCTGGAGGAAGAGTTGCAGCATGCGGAGCAGGACGGTCCCTCGCTGATCAAGGGCGACTTGATCGTCAGCAACGCCGGACTCGCCGATGAAGACGGCGTGCGGTCGCTGGAAGGTATCTCGTTCGACGCGCCAGTGGACACGCATGTTGCCATTGTCGGCGACGGCGGCAGCGGCAAGACGGATTTGGGACTGGTGCTTGCGCGCCTGGTCCAGAAGACTTCCGGCACCATCACGATCGGCGGCGTCGATCTTACGCAAATGCCCGAGTCGACAACCGGTCGCCGGATCGCCTATGTCGGTTCGAATGCCAGTCTGCAGGCCTTCACGGTCGGCGACAATATACTGTACGGGTTGAAACACCGCCCCGTTCGCCCTGCTGAGTATCCAGACTCCGAAGAATTTGCGTACAAGGCGAAAATGGCGGAGGCGAAGATCACGGGAAATTCCGAAAACGATTACCTCGCGGATTGGGTCGATTTCGACGAGGCTGGAGTGGAAGACAGGAGCGGGCTTCACCAGCGGCTGATCGAGATATTGAAACTCGCGGATTTGGACGAGGACGTATACCGTTTCGGCTTGCGCGGTGTCATAGACCCCGAGGAGCAACCGGAAGTCGCGGCCCGTATCATGACGGCGCGGGCGGCGCTACGCGAACGCTTTGCCGATCCAGCCGTGGCGCAGCTCATCGAACCGTTCGACGCCGACGCCTTTAACACCAACGCGTCGGTCGCCGAAAACATTCTGTTCGGACTGCCAGTCGACAAAACCTTTGATCTGGAACGCTTGGCGGAGCACCCCTTCATCGAGGAGGTTCTCAACAAAGTCGGACTCAGCGACGATTTCCTCGAAATGGGCAAACAAGTCGCGCAAACGATGCTCGAACTTTTCGCCGATCTACCGCCGGGTCACGAATTCTTCGAACAGTTCAGCTTTATCGAATCGGACGACTTGCCGGAATTCCAAACCATTCTCGGCCGTGCGGCTCGGGGACCGGACGGGTTGACAGCCGACGATCGCCTGCAACTCACGTCCCTGCCATTCAAAATCATCCGCGCGCGGCATCGACTCGATTTGATCGACGATCAAATGATGCAGCGTATTCTTGAGGCGCGGCGGACATTTGCCGAAAGCCTGCCCGATGATCTACGTGAAAGCATCGCTTTTTTCGACGCCGAATCCTATAACGCGGCCGCGTCGCTGCAGGACAACATATTGTTCGGCAAGCTGTCCTACGGACAAGCGCAAGCGGAAAACAAGGTCGGCGCGCTTATCGGCGAGGTCGTCGACGACCTCGAACTGCGCGAAACCGTGATCTTGGCGGGTCTTGATTTCCAGGCCGGCATTGGCGGCGCCCGCTTGTCGCAGGGCCAGCGGCAGAAGGTCGCGATCGCCCGCAGTCTGCTGCGCCAGCCCGACCTGTTGATCTTCAACGAGGCGTCGGCGACCCTTGATCCGGCCAGCCAGAGCAGGATCATGGAAAATATCAAAAAAATGTATCAAGGCAAAGGCATCGTTTGGATATTAAACCGCGTGTCGGACGCACAACATTTTGATAAGATTATCGTCCTGAAGTCGGGACGTGTTCTAGAAACCGGCACGTATGATGAACTGAGCGCGGCGGGTGGCGAGTTCCAGACGCTCTTGGAAGCAGGTTGACGCCGCGGGAGGAAACGCCATGGGTCTACAGGAAGAAGTAGAACTGCTGCGGAATATACCGTTGTTCGCAAAGATCGAACCGTCGAAGCTGAAGCTGTTGGCGTTCACCAGCGAACGGCTGACCTTCGCGGAACAGGATGTTCTTTTCGAACAGGGCGACGTCGGTGACTCGGCCTATATCATCATCGGCGGCGAGGCGGATATCGTCGTCAATACGCCCGGCGGGCCGCTGGTCGTCGCGACGTTGAAACAGAACGAGATCGTCGGCGAGATCGCCATATTGTGCGACGTTCCGCGCACCGCGACCGTGCGGGCCAAAACGGAGCTCACGACGCTGCGCATTACCAAGGACTTGTTTTTCAATCTAGTGATCGAGTTTCCGCAGATCGCGGTGGAAATCATGCGCGAGTTGGCGCACCGGCTGGAACAAACCACGACCCGCCTTCGCGAGGCGGTAGCGGAAGCACAGGGCTGACCGCCTAGGAGCCTGTCCGAGTAATGCTTATGAGCTGCATCGACCGGAGAGGCGCGCGTGTTGGGCGTGGGTGCGGCGGCGGTGCCGGCGGCATCGTCAAGCCGCCGCAACGCGACACCCCCCTAGCCCAACCCCTTGAGAACACGGTGCAATCTATAAGCACTACTCGGGCAGGCTCCAAGCTGAAGGCGACATGACGCGCCTGGATACGGTCATCAAGCGTCTGATGGCGCAACGTAGCTGCTTGAATGCCGCCGCCGAGGCCCTTCGTAGCGTGCCGGGGCATATACTCGAATTAGGCCTCGGCAATGGGCGAACCTACGACCATCTTCGATCTCTGTTTCCCGATCGCGATATTTATGTGTTCGACCGCGAAGTGGTGTCGCATCCGGATTGCCGGCCCGACGCCGCCCACCTCTTTCTTGGCCCGATGCAGGATACGCTCGTCGATGCCGCGGAGAAGCTGGGACCGTCGGCCGCCTTGGCGCATGCGGATATCGGATTCGGCGATGCGGCGGCGACCGAACGCAATGTCGTCGCGCTCGGACCGAAAATCCTGCCGCTGGTTCGGCGCGGTGGATTGATTATTTGCGATCAATCTCTCGATCGGTTCGAAGGGCTTAACCCGGTGCCATTGCCATCCGACGTCGAGCCCGGACGATATCACCTCTACCGGTGCGCCTGATCCGCTAACCGGTGCCGGCAAGCAGGACTGTTTGGGTTTCGCTGAAGTCCGCGTCCCGCGTGTCTTGGGGTATATAAAAAGTGATCGTTGTGCCGTGGCCGACTTCGCTTTCCAGCTCGATATAGCCGTGGTGCAGCTCGGCCAGGGATTTGCAGAGCGCGAGGCCGAGTCCGGTTCCTTCATGCGTCCGGTCGAGATTGTTTTCGCCTTGCTCGAAGGGACGGAAGACTCGCAATTGGTCCTCCGCTGAAATACCGACTCCGTTGTCCGAAACGGATACCATCAGCATGTCGCCGTCCACCGCGGCGGCAACGCGCAGTTGGCCGCCGTCGCCGGTGAATTTGATGGCATTGGATAAAAGATTTAGCAGAACCTGCCGAATTGCACGCTCGTCGACGCGCGCAACGACTCGCGCTTCCGGGACATCGATGTCGACCTTCATGCGACGGCTTATCGCCTGTTCCGCGATCAGACGGCAACAGGACCGAATGAAGTCGCCGACATCGATATTGTTCGTCTTCAGCCGCCATTTGCCGGCATCCACTTTCGACATATCGAGCAGATCGTTGATCAGCGATAAAAGATGCTGGGCGCTGGAAAAAATATCGTTTGCGTACTCGACGTATTTCTCGGTGCCGAGCGGGCCAAGAAGCTCCTTTTGCAGGATTTCCGAGAACCCGATAATCGCGTTCATCGGCGTCCGCAATTCATGGCTGACGACGCTCAAGAACCGCGAACGGCTGGCGCTTGCCTCTTCCACAGCCGCCTTCGTGCGGGCCAGCTCCTCAAGCGCTTCGACATGCTCGGCCGCCTGACGTTCGAATATCCATTTCGACATTTCCAGTTGATGGACCGTGCTCGCCAGCGTCGTGCCGCGTTCGATCATCGCGAGTTCGTTTTCTTTGATGGAGCTCACATCGGACAAGCGGGTGACGACCCCGCCGTCTCGTGAGCGGTGCTCATCGACAAGGAACCAGCGCCCGTCCCGGTGTTGCCAGGTTTCCTGGTGCTGCGGCGACAGATGGAGCTTGTGGCGCTGTGCGCTCCAATTTTCCGGATCGTTTTCCGCCGTTTCGAACAAATGCCGCGCGGCATTGTCGAGGATCGATTTGCATCGGACGCCGGGCACGACATCCTCGTCGAAAATGCTGAACAGCTCGACGAACGCGCTGTTGCGCAGGACAAGCCGGTCGTTTTGGTCCCAAAAGGCTAACGCATCGGCGCCCCCTTCGACCGCTTCCTGCAATCCGAGCGTGCCGGCCATCGATTCGGTGATATCCGTATGAACCGAAATCGTCCCGCCGTCCTTCAGGGTTCGTTCGCTGATTCGTATCCAGCGGCCGTCCGCCAACCGTTCGTCTATCGGCCCGGCACAGGGGTCGCGGCGGCGAGCCAGCCGCCGTTCAATCCAGCCTTCTGGATCGGTGACCACGTTGGGGCCGGCAATCTCTCCCGCGGTTAATTTGCAGTGCAACAGATCGCGAAATGCGATGCCCGTCAGACTGCCGAGCGCTCCGAAGGACGGAAAAATGTATTGGAAATGTGCGTTGTAGTAGGTGAGCCTTTCATCACCGTCGTACATGGCAACGCCAATTCGTAGCGCGTCGAGCGCATCGACAATCCTGCGACAGTCGTCCTCCGAACTCGCGTTGGCTAAGGGACTTAGCAATGAATTCATACTGTTATGGTTTCTTTGACTGCAAATTGGCCAACGGTAGATTGAATTATGCGCGGGAGTCCTTAACGGACTCTAAACGGCGCTCGAAAGTCGTCTATTGCGCGCAACTAATCCGATAGCCCGTTTCGGATTGCGCGCGAAAACTTTCTTAGGAGGCCTATCGTCGCGGCCCCTTGAAGCGACGACGTCACCGTGCCAGATAGGGGCGTACAAAGCCTGAATGTGAGAATTCGCGGCAAATTCGTGAAATGGGAAAACAAACGATGTTAACCCAGGCTCAAAACGAAACCTTTCGACAGCAAGGTTATCTCGTTGTTCGGGGTTTGTATGACGGTGCGGCTGTCGGTGCGATTTCGCAGTGGTCCGACGAAATTTTGAGCTGGCCCGAGGCGCCGGGACGCCACATGGTCTATTACGAAGACAGCGTTGTCGAAGGGGCCGGCAGGCTCGTGTCGCGGATCGAAAATTTTTGTCCCTTCCACGACAGTTTTGAAATGTTGACAACCGCTGGTCCTTTGATCGATTTGGTTTCGCAGCTATTCGGCAGCGAGGCCGTGCTGTTTAAGGAAAAGATCAACATGAAAATGCCGGGCGGCGACGGGTTCAAGCCGCATCAAGACGCCCAGGCGGGGTGGAATTCGTACGCCGACTACTACATTACGGCAATGGTCAGCGTCGACCCGGCAACGCTTGAGAACGGTTGCTTGGAAATGGTTAAGGGTTGGCACGACAAGGGCCTCGTGGGCGACGAGTGGCGGCCTCTCGACGCATTGGATATGGACGGCATGATGTTCGAACCCTGTCCGACCGCGCCGGGCGATGTGGTATTTTTCGATTCCTATGCGCCGCATCAATCGGCGCCGAACCTGACGGCGCAGCGGCGCCGTGTCCTCTATGTGACCTACAATAGGCGCTCGGCCGGCGATCACCGCGCGAAGTACTACGCCGACAAACGTCGCAGCTATCCGCCGGACATCGAACGCGAACCGGATAAAGAGTATGTCTTCCGTGTCTGATTGATGGCGATGGTTCTGTCGATCCTCGCCGGCCTATCGCTTGCCATCTGGATTTATCTGACGTTTTTTCACGGAAATTTCTGGCGCGCCGGTCAGCGTATCGGCGAAGACGCTGTTGAACCGCAATCGAATTGGCCCGGAATTGTCGCGGTCGTGCCGGCGCGCAACGAAGCCGATGTCGTCGGCCACACGATAGCGTCCCTGCTGGCGCAGGATTATCCCATGTCTTTCCCGATCGTTCTCGTCGACGACGGCAGCGATGATGGTACCCAATCCGTTGCGCGCGCCGCGGCCGCCGGCGCCGAAGAGCGCCTCGTCGTGGTCCGGGGGGCGCCGATGCAACCGGGCTGGGTGGGCAAGGTCTGGGCCATGGCGCAGGGTGTCTCGCGGGTGGACCAAGTCGCGCCCGACGCGCGCTATATTTTGTTCTCCGATGCGGATATCGCCCATGAACCCTCGAACCTGCGCCGCATGGTCGTGCGCGCCGAAGGCGATCGCGTCGATCTCGCGTCGATCATGGTCATGCTAGCGATGCACGGCATTTGGGAACGCTTGCTGATTCCGCCCTTCATATTCTTTTTCCAGCTGCTCTATCCCTTCGCCCATGTAAATGAAGGCCGACGCTACGCCGCTGCGGGCGGCTGCATGCTGGTGCGCCGGAGCGCGTTGGATGACGCCGGCGGGCTGGAGAGTATCCGAGACGCCCTGATCGACGACTGCGCGCTGGCACGGCAGATCGGGACGCACGGCGGCAAGCTCTGGCTCGGGCTATCGTCCCAGACCCACAGCACCCGTCCTTACGGCGGTCTAGCGGGCGTTTGGAACATGGTTGCGCGCAGTGCCTACACGCAACTCGACTATTCGTTGGTCCGGCTGGCGGGCACCGTGCTGGGCATGTTCCTCACCTATATCGTCCCGCCGCTGGCTGTTTTTGGGTATTTCGTCGGCGTCGATCCGTTTTCAGCCCTCACCGGCGGTTTGGCGCTCATCCTGATGATCGGTGTTTACTGGCCCACGGTCCGGCTGTACCGGCAATCCGTCTTCGTCGCGCTTTTTTTGCCCATCGCGGCCGTTTTGTATACCGGTATGACGATCGATTCGGCGCGGCGATATTGGCTCGGTGCCGGCGGCGGCTGGAAAGGCCGCGTCTATTCGCGACGCACCAGCCGACTCGACAATCGCCAATGAAAACAGCAACATATTACGAGCCAGACTCTTAGATTGTGTCGACCAGAGAGGCATCTTGACGACAGCGGTTGAAACTCCTTCCGGAAAACAAGCGGGCGACGAGAATTTCCCCGTCGGCTCCTGGCTGCTGCCGGCACCGTTGCGGCCGCATATTGCGACCTTCTACGCCTATGCCCGGGCGATCGACGACATCGCCGACAACCCAGACCTTGCGCCGGACGACAAGGTTTCGCGCTTGGATGGCTTCGAACAAGCCGTCCGCGGATCGGAAACAGCCGATCCCGCTTTTGCGAAAGCGCATGCCATCCGCGACAGCATGGCGGCGACGGACGTCGATGCGCAGCACTGCGTCGACCTGGTCGCGGCCTTCAAGCAGGATGCGGTGAAGCTGCGCTATGCGAATTGGGCGGAATTGATCGGTTACTGCTTGTTGTCCGCATCGCCGGTGGGCCGTTATTTGATCGACCTGCATGGCGAATCGAAGAAGGCCTATCCGGCATCCGACGCGTTGTGCAACGCCCTGCAGGTCCTCAATCATCTGCAGGATTGCCAGGAAGACTATCGGACGCTCGACCGCGTTTATCTGCCTCTCGATTGGATGCGGGACGCCGGCGCCACGGCGGCGTCGCTGGACGAAGCCACTTCGAGCGCGGCGCTTCGGCCGGTCCTAGATCGCTGTCTCGACGCTACGGAAGAATTACTCGCCACCGCCCGCGGCCTACCGGCCCTCATTCGGAACACCCGGTTCGCCATGGAAGCCGCGATCATACTGCGTATCGCCGAACGGCTCGTGATCGAGCTCCGCAGCCGCGACCCGCTCGCCGAGAGGGTCGTTTTGAGCAAGCCGCGCTTTTTGACGTGCGGGCTGAGCGGTGTCTGGATGGCGCTGCGCAGGACTCCTAGTCGGTTTGCGCGTGACGAAGTTACGCTGATCGCCAAGAAAAACTGATATACACGGGGGCCGTCCGATTCGGCTGCGAGCGTTACTTGACCGAACAACAGACAACCACAGACGAACACGAAATCCGCGTCGCCGCGGACATCGACGCTGCAGTCGACCCGCAACGGCATGTCCAAGAGGTCGTCGCACGATCCGGCTCGTCCTTCCGGCTCGGCATGCGGGTCATGCCGAAGGCCGGCCGCGATGCGATGTATGCGATCTACGCGTTCTGCCGGGAAGTCGACGACGTGGCGGACGAGCCAAGCGACGAATTGGACAAGCTTGTGCAACTTGCGGAATGGCGGGCTGAGATCGAGCGCCTGTATGAAGGTCGACCGACACGGCTGACGACCCGCGCGCTGCTCGGTCCGATCCGGGCTTTCGATTTGCCGAAGTCGGAGTTCCTCGAAATCGTCGACGGTATGGAAATGGATGCGCGCGGCCCGATCTGGGGTCCGACCTTGGACGAGTTGATGCTGTATTGCCGCAGGGTCGCAGGCGCGGTCGGCATGCTTTCGATTCATGCGTTCGGCGAAACCCGACCACCCGCACCGGATCTCGCCGTCAGCCTTGGCAATGCGTTGCAGCTTACGAACATCCTGCGCGACGTGTACGAGGACGCGCAGATTGGGCGCCTCTACCTCCCACGGGAATTACTCGACAAGCATAACGTCTCCGCAATGGAACCTGGCGCTTTGCTCGTCGATCCGGCTCTGGCATTCGTTTGCGCCGAATTGGCCATTCTCGCGAAGCAGGCCTTTGCGGAAACCGACGCGATTCTGCCACGGTTGGATCGCCGCAAAATGCGCCCGGCGATCCTGATGAAAGCGGTCTACCAGCGCACGCTTGCCGGCCTCGAAGCGCGTGGCTGGGACTGTCTTGCGCAACCGGTTCGAATCTCGCGTGCCGAGAAAATGTGGATCGCGCTGCGTCACAGCCTGTTCTCGTGAACCGTGTTCACATCGTCGGCTCCGGTTTGGCCGGACTCGCTGCAGGCGTTCGCCTCGCTGGCGCCGGATATCGTGTGGTCCTCTACGAAGCGAGCGGCCACGCCGGGGGCCGTTGCCGGTCTTTCCACGACAGCGTCCTGGGCTGCACGATCGACAACGGCAATCACCTTCTGTTGAGCGGCAACAGATCGGCACTCGCTTATTTGTCCGAGATTGGCGCCGGGAATACGCTTGTGGGGCCCGATGGTGCCGTCTTTTCCTTCGTCGATTTGAAATCCGGCGAACGCTGGTCGGTGCGCCTCAATGCGGGGCCGATCCCATGGTGGATATTACTGCCGAACCGCCGCCCGCCGGGAACGCGCGCCGTCGATTTTCTGTCCGTCCTCAAGCTTTCTCGGGCCGGTCAGGATGCGACCGTTGGCGATCTATTCAAGGGAACAGGCGCCCTTTTCACCCGGTTCATCGAACCGTTGGCGATTGCCGCTTTGAACACGCCGATGGATCAGGCCGCGGCCAAACCGTTGTGGACGGTCTTCCGGGAAACATTCGGTCGGGGTGCCGGTGCCTGCCGGCCCCTGATGGCGCGCGATGGGCTTTCGAACAGCTTCGTTGCGCCTGCGCTCTCCTTCCTGCAGTCGCGCGGCGCCGGTATCCGTTTCAATATGCGCCTCAAAGGCGCGGCGATATCGGACGGCCGTGTCGCGCGGTTGGAATTCGTCGACGGCACAATAGACGTTGCCGCCGCCGACCCGATCCTGTTCGCAATGCCCCCTGCTGGTTTGCAATCGGTACTGCCCGATTTTCCGGTCCCAACGGGTAGCCATGCGATCGTCAATATTCATTTCAAAATTGCCGCGCCGCCACCCGATACGCGGAAGACCCCGATTCTTGGTGTATTGGGCGGCGTTGCGGAATGGCTGTTCATTCGGGGGGCTGTTGTTTCGGTTACGGTAAGCGCAGCGGATGCATTGGCGGAAAATCCGGCGCCGGAAATTGCCGCGCGCGTCTGGCGCGACGTGGCGAAGGCCTTGGACCTGTCGGAGGAAATGCCTCCGTATCGAGTGGTAAAGGAACGCCGTGCAACGTTCTCGCAGTCGCCAAGCGCCATGCGCCTCCGGCCCGGTTCCGAAACAGAGTATGGGAACCTGTTTCTCGCCGGTGACTGGACCGACACCGGGTTGCCCGCAACGATAGAAAGCGCAATCCGGTCGGGGCAAAAAGCCGCCGCGGCGATCATGTCGATAGTGTAAAATCCGATCGTGAACCACCCCGTCTCACTTTCGCATGAACGGTCATTGACATACGGAAATCGATGACGCATGTAGCGGGGGGTCTTCGAATTGAAACATGCGACAAAATGATCGCGCGGGGCACATGAACGCAGCGAGGCAAGCCGGGGACACGCAAGGACTCGTCGGTGGCGGGGCACATAGCGAAGAGGACGCGTTCCTTGCAACGGTCGATCGTGTCGTTGAAGACGTTAGGGATTCGCTGCGGTCGCGCCAGGAGGATGACGGGCATTGGGTTTTCGAACTAGAAGCCGATGCGACCATTCCAGCCGAATACGTTCTTCTAGAACATTTTCTCGATGAGATCGACGACGAGGTAGAGAAAAAACTCGGCGTCTATCTACGCGAAAAACAATCCGACCATGGCGGTTGGCCGTTGTTCTTCGGCGGCGAATTCAATATTAGCGCCAGCGTCAAGGCGTATTACGCGCTGAAGTTGGTCGGCGATACGCCTGATGAGCCACATATGATGCGCGCACGCGATGCAATTCTCGCGCATGGCGGTGCGGCCGTATGCAACGTATTCACGCGGATCACCTTAGCGCTGTTCGACCAGCTTCCCTGGCGCGCCGTACCGGTCATGCCGATCGAGATCATGCTGCTGCCGCGCTGGTTTCCCTTTCACCTTTCGAAGGTGTCCTATTGGTCGCGGACGGTTATCGCGCCGCTATTGATCCTGATGGCGCTAAAACCGCGGGCGCGCAATCCGCGCGGCGTCCATATCGACGAGTTGTTCTTGACGCCGGCGAACGAAGTCCGGTCCTACATGCACAATCCGACGGGCTCGCCCTGGGGTGACTTGCTGATCGGGTTCGATAAGGTTTTGCGCGTGATCGAACGCCAATTCCCCAAGAACCGGCGGCAGCGCAGCATCAAAGCCGCGACCGATTTCATCTGCGACCGGTTGAACGGCGACGATGGGTTGGGTGGTATCTTTCCTGCCATGGCGAACACGGTCATGGCCTTCGACCGATTGGGATACTCAAAGGACCATCCTGACCTGCTCACCGCGAAGGCGGCAATCCGCAAGTTGTTGGTCTTGGAAGAAGAGCGGGGCTATTGCCAGCCTTGTCTTTCGCCCGTCTGGGACACCGGGCTGGCCGTTCAGGCGATGATGGAAGCCGGCGAACCTCGGGAAAGCGGCTCGGTCGGAAAGGCGATGCAATGGATGGCCGATCGCCAGATTCTCGATGTGGCGGGCGATTGGGCGGCCTACCGTCCCGGTCTGCGGCCCGGTGGCTGGGCATTCGAGTATACGAACGATCATTATCCCGATGTGGACGATTCCGCCGTCGTCGCAATGGCGCTCGATCGATCCGGCGATCCGAAGTTCAAAGAAGGACTCGACCGCGCGATCGAATGGGTCGTCGGCATGCAAAGCAAGGCTGGGGGCTGGGGATCGTTCGACGCGGAGAATACGCAAAATTATTTGAATCATATTCCGTTCGCCGATCATGGCGCGTTGCTCGACCCTCCGACCGAGGACGTTACGGCGCGTTGCGTCAGCATGCTGGCCCAGCTCGATCACGAATCAGGCAAGGATGCGATCGATCGCGGTTTGGCCTATCTGCGGGAGACGCAGCAGCCGGACGGTTCATGGTTCGGCCGTTGGGGCACCAATTATATCTACGGAACCTGGTCGGTGCTTTGCGCCTTCAATGCCGCTGGCGAGGACATGGCGTCGCCGTATATTCGCAAGGCGGTCGCCTGGCTCGAAAGCCGTCAGCGTTCCGACGGCGGTTGGGGAGAAGACGGTGCCTCCTATTGGTCGAAAACCAAGGACAGCGTGAAAGCCAGTACCGCCTCGCAGACGGCGTGGGCCGTCCTTGGGCTGATGGCGGCGGGAGACGTGGATAGCGATGCGGTGCGCCGCGGTGTCGAGTTTCTGCTGAACGCACAACGCGAAGGTGGGCAGTGGCACGAGCCTTGGCACACTGCGGTCGGATTTCCCCGTGTGTTCTACCTTCGATACCACGGCTACAGCGTATATTTTCCGCTATGGGCGCTCGCCCGTTACCGGCGGTTGCGTACAGCGAACGCGGCCACGGTTGCGCACGGAATGTGAACCGACTCGGTATCATCACCGGCATGAAAGTCGAAGCGGATATCTTGTCCGCGGCGGCGCAAACTCAACCAGAACGATCCCGGCCCTTGTTCGTGGCCGTTGGCGGCAACGCGCGCGAGGCGGAAGCCGCGGCGCGTGAATTTGCGAATGCGGGTGTTGCCGGGCTTATCAGCTTCGGGATTGCCGGCGGTCTCGACCCGGTTCTCCGCACGGGCGACATCGTGATTGCCGAAGCCGTCGTCCTGCCCAATGGCGAGAGCGTGCGGACGTGCGCGGTGCGGCGTGCATCGCTTGCCGCTTCGATTGGCTCTGCGCGCCGTGTCATCGAAGGCCCGGTTGCGGGGACCGATTTTGCGGTATCCAAGGTGCTAGACAAGGCCGCTTTACGCAACCAAAGCGACGCCATCGCAGTCGATTTGGAAAGCCATGGCGTGGCGCGCGCCGCGTCGGAATTCGAAGTGCCGTTTACAGTGATCCGGGCGATTGCCGATCCGGCGGAACGGGCAATTCCCGCTGCGGCGCTCGCCGGACTTGCAAGTGATGGTTCCCGAAGACCGTTCGCTGTCCTTGGCGAGTTGCTTAAACATCCATTGCAACTGCCGGCTTTGATCCGCATTGCGCGCGACAGCAACGAAGCCCTGCGGAGCCTCGCCGCCGTCGCATCGGAAATTCTGCAAAACCCGGTCGGTTAGGCGGCGTCGCTGCGTTTGCGTTGCTCTGCTTCCGCGTGCAACTCGTTCAAGGTTTTCTCGACATGAGAATCGAAGAGATATTCGGCCGGCCGATGGTTTTCCAAGGGGATCTCCGGCGCCATCGGGCCGTCGAGTTCCGGCCCTTTGAAGAAAACCTTTAGCGCTTTCAGCGGGTGCGCGATGGTATCGGTGACGGCGGTCGCCTCGTAGCCGCAATGAACCATGCATTCGGCGCATTTTTCGTATTTCCCGGTACCGTAGCTGTCCCAATCGGTGTCGGTCATCAGCGCCCGGAAGCTTGGCGCATAACCCTCGCCCAACAGGTAGCAGGGCCGCTGCCAGCCGAACACGTTGCGGGTCGGGTTTCCCCACGGGGTGCAATGGTATTCTTGGTTGCCGGCCAGAAAATCGAGGAATAAGGAAGATTGGCTGAAACGCCAATTCTTACCCCGGCCCAACCGGAAGATGTCGCGGAAAAGCTGTTTGGTTTTCTGTCGGGACAGGAAATGCGTCTGGTCCGGCGCGCGCTCATAGGCATAGCCGGGCGAAACCGTGATGCCTTCGATACCCAGCGACATGCAGTGGTCGAAAAAGGCAGCTGTGCGCCCCGCTTCGGCATTGTCGAACAGGGTGCTGTTGACGTTGACGCGGAAGCCGGCCGCGCGCACCTTGCGAATGGCCCGTGTCGCGATCTCGAAGACGCCCTTCTGGTCGACGGCGCAGTCGTGTTCTTCCTGTAACCCGTCCAGATGGATCGAGAATGTCAGGTAGGGCGTCGGCTTGAAAAGGTGCAGTTTCTTTTCCAAAAGCAACGCGTTGGTGCAGAGGTAGACGAATTTCTTGCGCGCGACGAGCGCATCGACAATGTCACCGATCTCGCGATGGATGAGCGGCTCCCCACCAGGAATCGAAACGACTGGGGCGCCGCATTCTTCCACCGCAGCGATGCATTCTTCGACGGAAAGCCAGCGGTTCAGAATTTCGTCCGGATAGTCGATCTTGCCGCAACCGGGGCAGGCGAGATTGCACCGGAACAACGGTTCCAGCATCAGTACCAGCGGATACCGCTCGATGCCACGCAACCGCTGCTTGATCACATAGGCGCCGACCCGAAGTTGTTGGATTAATGGTACCGCCACGCTTTCACATCCACTTCCCAAAAAATTTTCTGGAACGGAAATTCCGGTTCATTCAACAGCTGCCAGTTCCTTGGGCAGTTTAAACTGCACGTTTTCTTCGATCGCCTCAAAATTTTTCACCGAGACGTCATAGAGTTTGCCGAGCCGTTCCACCAGACCGAGGACCAACTCTTCCGGTGCCGACGCACCAGCGGTCACCCCGACGACCCGCGCGCCCTCCAGCCAGGCCGGGTCGAGTGCGTCGGCGTCCGGTATGAGATAGCTCGATACGCCGGCCTCTTCGCCGATCTCTCTCAGCCGGTTGGAATTGGAACTGTAATGGGCGCCCACGACAAGGATGACGTCCGCCTGATCGACCATCATGCGGACCGCGCTTTGCCTGTTTTGCGTCGCATAACAGATATCCTTCACGTCCGGTCCGACGATATCGGGAAAGCGTTGGCGAAGCGCTTCGATAATGTGGCGCGTATCATCGACACTTAAAGTCGTCTGCGTGACATAGGCGAGTATTTTCGGATCCTTCGGATCCAACTCGCCTACATCCTCCAGCGTCGATACCAGGTGGACCTTGCCCGGAACCTGGCCCGTTGTGCCGACGACTTCCGGATGTCCGGGATGACCGATTAGCACGATCTCGTATCCATTGCGCGAATAACGCTGTGCTTCATTATGGACTTTGCTGACCAGGGGACAGGTCGCGTCGATAACGCTCAGGCCACGCTGTTCCGCGCCGTCTTCGACCTCACGGGAAACGCCGTGGGCGCTGAATATTGTAAGGGCGCCGTCGGGAATTTCGTCCAACTCTTCGACGAAAATCGCACCCTTCTCTTTCAAGTTTTCGACGACCGTCTTGTTATGGACGATTTCGTGCCGGACATAGACCGGCGCTTCGAACTTCTTCAGCGCGCGATCGACGATATCGACGGCGCGCACGACGCCGGCGCAGAAACCGCGGGGTTTCGCGAGAAGGACCTGAAGCGGTGGTTTTTCCATCATCATTGCTCCGTCGGACGCGCGTTCTCGGCGTCGGTCGTCAGCGCGCTAACTAGCACGTCGACTTTCACCGCTCAAGATCGGCGAATTGCAAAATATCCTTGTGTTGCTCTTGCGAGGCATCAAGCCCGTACCAGGCTCTATCGACCCCGGCGATCGCGCAGGTAACGATTGCCCGTCCAAGCCCCGAAAAGCACGACCCCCGCAGCACCGCAAAGAAAGAATGGTTCGATCCACCCGGCCCAGACGATCGGGCCGATAAGGTAGATGCCATCTTCGAGTTCGAAGCCCGCAAAGATTGGATAATCGTCGCCATCGCCGCCGGAGTCGTCGGAGAGCTTGAGGGCGAGCAAGGTCGTCGCCAGGATGATCGGCGCCGTCAACATGCCCAGGCCGATCGACCAGACGCCGATAAGACCGTCCCGGAGCCCGATCCCCAAGGCGAGAAACAGGGCGCTGTAGCTCAGGCAGCCGGCGACATAATCGTAGACGTACCCGAAGCGGCTGGTCTTGCCGCTTTGCCGCGCCAACTCGCCGTCGAAATGATCGAGGAAGCGGCCCAGCATGAACAGGCCGGCGCCCCAATTCGCGGCGGCAAGACCGCCGGTCGCAAACATTGCCGCGCCCGCGAGTGAAAGCAGCAGGCTGACCGTGGTCACCTGGTTCGGCGTGACCGGCGTATCGACCAGCGGCCAGACCAGATCGCTGGCGATCCTTTGATCCCACAACGGTATTTTCAACGGTCGCCCCTTCGGCTCGATTGTCGCGACCCTATCACGAGTCGCGCTGACGGCGCCAAAGATCGCGGCCTTCGCCAGCCTGCCACAAGATCAGGCAGGGCAGGCCGATCAAGATTTCACGTGCGCGTTTCGCCAGCGATAGCGCTAAGGCCAGTTCCGGCGTCAATCCAAGGTAGCTTCCGACCAGCACGAGCCCGCCTTCTTGGATACCGATGCCGCCCGGAACCATAAACCCGGCGCTGCGCGCGGCCTGGCCGAGGCTTTCCAGAATGAACGCTTCGCCGAGCGATACCGGATGGCCGAGAAAATAGAGGATCAGCCAAACCTCCGCCGTTCCCGAGACCCAACCAACGATGCGCCAGGCACAGCAGAGCGCGACCGGTCGGTTGTTTCGGTAAAGCGCGGCCACCGCACTGTCGAATTCGATTGCGGCTCCGGTCAGTTTTTCCCAGGTCGCACCGTCGACCCCACCTTCGGCGAACCGGGCCAGCCTGGAAAACAGTCCCGAGCGCTGAACCACATATAAGACGGCCACACCGACAGCGAACAGTGCCATTCCGACGGAAAGGTTAAAGGCGGCGCTCGCGCCACCGCCGACGATAACGACGAACGCGATTGCGCCGACAACCGAGAAAATCAATTGCGCGAATATCCCGGCGGTCACATCGACCATGACGCTCGCGCCGGCCGCGGCAGCGTCGACGCCGCGGCGATACAGCATGTGCGCCCGCAGGATCTCGCCGCCGACACGCGCCACGGGCAACAGGGTGTTCACCGAATCTGCGACCCATCGGATCCAGAACAGCCGGGCGAAGGACGGGCGTGCATATCGGGCAAGCAACACGCGCCAGGACAGCAGGTCGAAGGTGAGCAGGGCCAGTCGGAAGACAGCGACTAGCAGGACGGTCCAGCCCATTGCGAGCAAAGCGTCCGCGATTTCCGCGATGCCATACCAGGCGATCAACGCGGTAAATAGCGCGAGGCCTGCAAGGCCGCCGATGACGATGGATCGTTTCATGCCTTGCCGTCCGCCAATTCAGTCCAGATACCCGTTGTCCTGGAACCAGGCAACCGCATCGCGCAGCGCATCTTGCGCCGGACGATAGGTGTAACCCAATTCCGATTCCGCCTTCGCCGGGCTGAAAAACATGTGCTTCTTCGCCATGCGGATACCGTCGACGGTGACGAACGGCTCGCCGGTTTTGAAAAGCCGAGCCCAGGCTTCTGCGCATACCGCGAGCGGCAGGATCAGATTGTGCGGCAGTCTGACCCGCGGCGGCGGACGGCCGACGATTTCGGCGATCGCGGAAAGGATTTCTGCGAGGGTCATGTCTTTGCCGCCGAGTAGGTAACGCGCGCCGATCTTGCCGCGGTCGTGGGCGAGCAGGTGCCCGTCTGCCACATCGTCGACATGAACGATGTTCAATCCGGTGTCGACATAGGCGGGCATGCGGCCGGCCGCCGCTTCGACGATCATGCGGCCGGTCGGCGTCGGTTTGATGTCGCGCGGCCCGATCGGGGTCGACGGATTGACGATGACAACCGGTGCCGATTCTTCAACGACCAGACGCCGGACCGCTTCCTCCGCGAGGTATTTGGAACGTTTGTAGTGCCCGATCATGTCTTCGACCGTGACCGGCGTATTCTCGTCCGCCGGGCTGCCGTCGGCGGTGCGGCCGAGCACGGCGACGCTGCTGGTGTAGACGATGCGGAAGACGCCGGCGGCGGTCGCCGCGCGGATCAAGTTGCATGTGCCGTCGACATTGGCCTCGTACATCGCGTCCGGCTGCGGCGCCCACAGGCGGTAGTCGGCCGCGACATGGTAAAGCGACCGGCACCCTTGCAATGCCGCGCGCAG
>JAKZTB010000166.1:0-3742 GCA_047517345.1 Alphaproteobacteria bacterium | reverse complement strand
GCCCGATACGCATGCTTCAGAGCGACGCAACATGACCGCGGTCGTGCGGGTCGACGGGGTGGAGCAGGTCATCTCCGGCAAAGGTAACGGGCCGATCGATTCCTATGTCAATGCGTTGAAAAGCCAGTGCAATGTCGACTTCAAGGTCATCGACTACCGCGAGCGTGCGATCGGCGCGGGGGCGGACGCGCGGGCCGTCGCCTATGTCGAGATCGAGACGCCGGAGGGCGCCCTGTTCGGCGTCGGCGAGCACGTCAATATCGTCACGGCCTCGTTGCGCGCGGTGACCAGCGCGGTCAACCGGGCGATCGGCATGGGACGCGGCGTCAGGACCGAGAACAGCGACACCAGCGCGGCATAGTCTTTCACGGGGGCCGCCGAGCATCGGGTTCGGCGGGTCTTGCCCTTTATTTCTCGGATTGCTGCTCGGCGGCGAGAGCGTGTTGCCGTTGACGAAAGCCAACCATGGTTCGCGCGACTATACCGGTTCGTCGCACGCTATTTCTGTAAAAGAGGTGGCGTGCCCGATACACTGTGGGCATGCGGTCTTCGGAATTCCTACAGGAATGGGCGTGGCTGATCGCGGTGGCGTTGTCGTTCGGTTTTGTTGGGCTGTTGATCGGCATCCGGCGGCTTCAGGCCTATCACGCGTATAAGCGCGCCATCGCGGCGGCCAATGACAGTGGGGAAACGCCCAGCGACGTTCATGCCAAATTCCTGCGCGCGCGCCGCAACTTTCTCATCCTTCTCGCTATCGTGGCCGCATTCTTCGTTACGCTCAAGGTCTGGAACCTGTACTTCTACCTGGAACGCTGACCCTCGGTCCGGTAATAGAACCGGGAACGACAGTTAGGCGATGGAGAGATTCCTCATGAACGGCGACGACGCGCGATCCCTGCTCGATGATCTGATTTCGCGGGCCCAGAAACGGGGCGCAGACGCGGCCGATGCGCTGGTGGTGAACAGCACGTCGCTTTCCCATGCGGAACGGCTCGGCAAGACCGAACGGCTCGAGCGGTCGGAATCGCGCGATCTCGGCCTACGGGTTTTCTTCGGCAAGCAACAGGCCGTCGTGTCTTCGAACGATTGGGCGGCGGAAACGCTCGACGATCTCGTCGACCGGGCGATCGCGATGGCGAAGGTCGTGCCGGAAGATCCCTATTGCGGTCTGGCCGATCCGGATCGCCTGTTTTCCGGAGAGATCCCCGAGCTGGACATCTTCGATGCCACGGAACCGGCGCCGGAGGCCTTGATCGAGCGGGCCAAGGCGGCGGAAGACGCGGCGCGCGCCGTTTCGGGCGTCACCAATTCCGAAGGGGCCGAAGCCTCCTGGAGCGTCAACGCCGTCATGCTTGCCGCGTCCAACGGGTTTTCCGGCGGCTATGAGATATCGCGCCACGGTGTCGGCGTGTCGGTCATCGCAGGCGAAGGCACCGCGATGGAGAGCGACTATGAATTCACCAGTACCGTGCATGAAGACGATTTGGACGATGCCGTCGCGGTCGGCCGGTCGGCCGGCGAACGCGCCGTTAAGCGGCTCAATCCGCGCAAGGCGCCGACGGCGAAAGCGCCGGTTGTTTGCGACCCGCGTGTCAGTCACGGGCTGATCGGCCATCTCGCCAGTGGGATCAACGGCGCGGCAATCGCGCGCGGCACAAGTTTCCTGAAGGATGCAATGGACACGAAAGTCTTCGCCGGCGGGATCACGATCACCGACGATCCGCACCGCAAGCGTGGATTGCGGTCAAAACCGTTCGACGCCGAGGGCCTTGCCAACGACTCGATGCACCTGATCGAAGACGGCGTCCTGACCAGCTGGGTGCTCGATCTGCGTTCGGCGAAACAGCTCGGCCTGGAAAGCACGGCGCGCGCATCCCGCGGCGTTTCGGGCCCGCCGTCGCCGTCGGTGACGAATCTCTACATGGTGCCGGGCAGCCTGACGCCGGACGCGTTGATGGCGGACATCGAGAGCGGTTTCTACGTGACCGAGCTGATGGGTTTCGGCATCGATATGATCACCGGCGACTACAGCCGCGGTGCCGCCGGCTATTGGATCGAAAACGGCGAGATTACGTATCCGGTCAGCGAAATGACCGTCGCGGGAAACCTGAAGGACATGTTTCTGAACCTCACGCCGGCGAACGACCTGGTTTTCCGGTACGGTACGAATGCGCCGACGATCCGGGTCGACGGCATGACCGTGGCGGGCGCGTAATACCAAAGGACACTGATACTGACCCCTAGAGACGTCTTCCCAAGGTTTTCGGCAAGGAACGTGCGCTGTGGCGATGCGGGGCATCGCGAAGCGTGCGCGACGCTGCCCGAATGCTTGCCGGCGGACTCGCCGGAGATTAAAACTTCGGCGGTTCCGCCGATAGGGAAGCCGACCTGTGGGTCGCGTATGCGGCTTGTCGGCGGGCGTCGGAACGGCTTGACGATGTCCCGCATCGCCGGCGCCGCCCCTCCTACCCGACAGGCCGCATGCACGATCTCTAGGGGTCAGTATCAATGTCCTTTGGTATAAGGGAGCGGCCGATGGAAAGTTTCGTTCATAACACCAATCCCGCTCGCGTTGTCTTCGGTGCCGGCCAGGTTGCAAGTCTCGGCGACGAAGTCGAGCGGCTGGGATGTTCGCGCGCGCTCGTCGTCTGTACGCCGGGCCGGGCCGCAATGGCGGATGAATTGTCCGCTTCTCTCGGTAGTCGGCGCGTCGCCGTGCACGCGGAAGCGCGCATGCATGTACCGATCGAAACGGCCGAGGCGGGGCGCGCGGCGGCGCGGTCGTACGATGCCGACGCGGTCGTGTCCATCGGCGGCGGGTCCGCCATCGGCCTCGGCAAGGCCATCGCGCTGGAATGCGATATCCCGTTGCTTTGCGTCGTAACGACTTATTCCGGCTCGGAAATGACATCCGCCTGCGGCATGGTGGAAAACGGCAAAAAGGTGCAGCACAACTCGCCGCGTATGCTGCCGCGAACGGTGATCTACGACGCCGAATTGACCGTCGGGTTGCCGCCGGCGATCGCCGGTCCGAGCGGCTTCAACGCCATCGCCCACAGTGTCGGCGCGCAATACCGGCAATCCTCCGCACCGATGCTGCGATTGACGTCGCTCGACGGAATCCGGGCCATGGCCAGCGCGCTGCCCCGGATCAAGACGGACCCGGACGATCTCGACGCCCGCGGCGAGGCGCTTTACGGCGCCTGGTGCTGCGGCATGGCGGCCGGTTCCGGGGCCCGGTCGATCCATCACAAATTGGCCCACGTGGTCGGCGGATCGTTCGATCTGCCGCACGCCGAAACGCATACGATCTTGCTGCCGCACTCGACCGCCTACAACGCGGATGTCGAACCCGAGGCGATGAATGCGATCGCCGAGGCGCTGAACGCAGCGGACGGGCCGGGCGGCCTGTACGCGTTGGAACAGGCGGTCGGGACTCCGACGGCGCTCAAGGATATCGGCATGCCGGAAGACGGTCTCGACCAGGCCGCCGCCGAGGCGATGATCGATTCCTACCCCAACCCGCGCCCGCTCGATCGCGCCGCCATCCGCACCTTGCTCGACAACGCCTGGCACGGCCGCCCGCCGTCCAAAGTTTGAAAGTAAGCGTTCGTTCAGGCCGTGGAATGGGTCCCGTCAAGCGTATCTCCCACGTTGAGGCGAGGCCCCACAAGGTGCTGTCTTTCTGCTGGTAACGCGATTTACCATGCGCTATCGTCGTGCGCATGGTGGTTCTGGACGA
>JAKZTB010000165.1:0-15263 GCA_047517345.1 Alphaproteobacteria bacterium | reverse complement strand
AACAGGCGGTTCTACCCGTTCAACGCCTTCCGCTCATTGCTCGGCATCGCAGGCGACACCTCTGCTCCAACCTATGCCGAGCTTTACTCGGGAGAGTGGCGGCACCCTACATGTAGCGGTCATGGGCGTTAACCGGATAGGAAAGGATTAATGTATCAAAGTTGCGAAAGTTTTTGATGATATTGGGAATAATATCGATGTCATCGAATGCTCAAGCGGAAAGCCAGCCCAGCTATCTGCAATTGGTCGATAGGCTGGATCGTCCGCAGGATGGATATTGTATCGATATTCTTGGCGCCGGCGACCACCTCAGATTCGACCAGCCCTTGATAGCGCACAACTGCGCCCGAAGACCAAATCATCCCGACGAAACACTGGTCATGAGGGATGACGGCACCATTGTTTTTCCCATTGCCGATAGATGCATTACGGTAGCAGGCGTAAACACGACTGCGCTGCCAAGTGCGCCCTTAATGCTGCATGTGTGCGGCAAACAATCTCCGTTCGTAAACGCACCGGCGATGCAGAAGTTTCTGCATCGCGCCGATGGCCGTATTCAGTTGATGGGATCGAATCTGTGTATGACCGTTGGGAACGAATCCGATCAAACATACTCGCCGATTCACCGATGGCGTCAGCTATATATGGAAAAATGCAGTCTTACCGACCCTGCCCGATCTACCTGGAAATTTTTCGTTTCCGATGAATACTGATAGCGCGGTAAAAAGGAAGATTAGGTCGGCGCCTTCCGGCAACCGAATGCCAAATTCCTCTATCTCTGAGCCAGTCTCCTACAAAATGAACTTGCTCAGATCCACGTTCTTCGCCAAATCTTCGACCTGATCGCGCACGTCATCCGTGGTGATGCGGATCGTTTCGCCGGCGCGGTCTGCGGCGGTGAAACTGATCTCTTCGAGTAGCCGCTCCAGCACGGTGTGCAGGCGGCGGGCGCCGATATTCTCGACGTTCTGATTGATTTCCGCGGCGAGTTTGGCGAGCGCGTCGATCGCGTCCTCTTCGAATTCCAGGGTGACCTCTTCGGTCGCCATCAGCGCGATATATTGTTTGATCAGGCTGTTTTCCGGCTCGCGCAGGATGCGGCAGAAATCCTCTTCCGTCAGCGCCTGCAATTCGACCCGGATCGGCAGGCGGCCCTGCAGTTCCGGCAGCAGATCGGACGGTTTCGCCTGGTGGAAGGCGCCCGACGCGATGAACAGGACGAAGTCGGTCTTCACCGGGCCGTGCTTGGTCGACACCGTCGTCCCCTCGATCAGCGGCAGCAGGTCGCGCTGCACGCCCTCGCGGCTGACATCCCCGCCGTGCCGATCGGATTGGGCGCAGATCTTGTCGATCTCGTCGAGAAACACGATGCCATTCTGCTCGACCGCGTCGATCGATTCCTTCACGATCGCCTCTTCGTCGAGCAGCTTGTCGCTCTCGTCGCCGATCAATACTTCGTAGGATTCCTGGACGGACATCTTGCGCGGCTTGGTGCGCTGGCCGAAGGCCTTGCCCAGCATGTCGTTGATATTGAGCATGCTCATCTGCGCGCCCGGCATGCCGGGGATGTCGAAACTCGGCATACCGCCGCCATGGTCGACAATTTCGAGCTCGATCTCGCGGTCGTCCAACTCGCCCTCGCGCAGCTTCTTGCGGAAGGTCTGGCGCGTGCTGTCGCTCGCACTGTCGCCGACCAGCGCGTCGAGCACCCGTTCCTCGGCGGCGAGTTCCGCCTTGGCGACGACGCTTTTGCGCTGGCGCTCGCGCGCCATGTGGATCGCGGTTTCCACCAGGTCGCGGACGATCTGCTCGACATCGCGGCCGACATAGCCCACTTCGGTGAATTTGGTCGCCTCGACCTTGATGAAGGGCGCGTGGGCCAGTTTGGCCAGGCGGCGGGCGATCTCGGTCTTGCCGACGCCGGTCGGCCCGATCATCAAGATGTTCTTCGGCAGCACTTCGTCGCGCATGGTGTCGTCGAGCTGCTGGCGGCGCCAGCGGTTGCGCAGCGCGATGGCGACGGAACGCTTGGCGTCGTTCTGGCCGACGATGAAGCGGTTCAGTTCGGAAACGATTTCTCGGGGGCTGAAGCTGGTCATAGAGATTCGATCGTCACGTTCTCGTTGGTGTAGACGCAAATGCCGGCGGCGATGCGCATGGCGGTTTCCGCGATCTCGCGCGCGGTGCGCGACTCGTCCCCGATCAGCGCGCGGGCCGCGGCCAAGGCGTAGGATCCGCCCGACCCGATGCCGATCAACCCGTCATCGGGCTCCAGCACGTCGCCGGTGCCGCTCAGCACCAGGCTGACGGACTTGTCGGCGACCGCCATCATCGCTTCCAGCCGGCGCAGATAGCGGTCGGTGCGCCAATCCTTCGCCAGTTCGACGCAGGCGCGGGTGAGTTGTCCCGGATGCTGCTCCAGCTTGCCTTCGAGCCGTTCGAACAGGGTGAAAGCGTCGGCGGTCGCGCCGGCGAACCCGGCGATCACGGCGCCGTCAGCCAGCCGGCGGACCTTGCGCGCATTGGCCTTGATGACGGTCTGGCCGAGGCTGACCTGCCCGTCGCCGGCGACGACGACCTCGTCGCCCTTGCGTACGGCCAGGATCGTCGTCCCGTGCCAGGTGGGGGAATCTGTCATAGTGCGGTACTCGTAAACTGTCTCCCGGCAGCCCTCGCCGCCGGCCCCATCCATGTGGCGAATGACCCGGTCAGGTCAAGAGGGAATGCCTTCGGGACAGCTCGTCAGCGGCTAAAACGCCTAGCTGCTCGGCGTTTCCTTGTCGGATTCCGGCGTACCCGGCGCTTTTTTTAGCCAAGGCGGCTCTTTCTCGAGCTCCGGCATGAGCGGCTTTCCGGCCGCGATCTTGACCTTAATCTCCTTCGTGGCCTCCTCCAAGCGAAGGAACCGCTCGGCCGAGGTGGGGTGCGAGCGCGCCACCGAAAGGTCCTCGACGT
Organism: Alphaproteobacteria bacterium; assembly: GCA_047517345.1. Classification (GTDB taxonomy): domain Bacteria; phylum Pseudomonadota; class Alphaproteobacteria; order UBA8366. The sequence continues at coordinate 12,308 of JAKZTB010000165.1, read as the reverse complement.
TCGCTTTAATCGCCCCCATCCGGCGCCAGAGATTTGCAGCGTCGTCGATCTTGTATCCGGCGCGCGCCAGATAATAGAGCCCGACATAATCCGCCTCCGATTCGAACTCCTGGGAATAGGCCTGTCCGGCGATGTTGCCGCCGCCGCGCGAGAAAGCGCCTTGCGTGTTGACGCCGGCCAACGCGGCAAGAACGTCCAGCACCAACCCTGCTGCGGCACCCGCCGTCTGGTTGAGCTGTCTTTTCTGGATATGGCGCATCGTGTTATGGGCGAGCTCATGCGCGATGACAGTCGCCAGCTCATCATCGCTGTCGGTAAACCGCATCATGCCGGCAGCGATGAAAACGGCTTTGCCGGTCGCGGATGCATTGACGATTTCTTTGGGCTGATAGAAAACCGGATAATTGCAAAGGATATCCGGGCGGATGGAAAAATTTTTCTCTTTTCCGCTCCACTTTACGACAAGATTGAAGACTTCGCTTTTGGAATTCGCGTACGCATCGATCTTCTTTTTCAGATCGTCCTTCGCGTCCTCCCCGCTCACAATCGGCACGTCGTCGAATTCGACGACGATATCGCCCGATTGGACGCCGGCCCGTGCGGCAGGCGAGAGCTTGACGACGTCAACGACGACGGGAAGGTCGCCCAGTCCGAATGCTTCCGTCGCCGCGTCCCGTTCACCTTCCGTAAAATGATTTGGGGTCAACGCCCGGAAGCCGGTGACGGGTTTGACGATTTGGCCGCACATCGGCGTGCCTTTTAGATAGATCGGATAGGCGATATTTTGGAGACGCTCGCTTTGGCTCAGCCGATGCTTCAGCAGAGCGATTTCCTGCTTGCGGGTTTCCGCGGCCAGGGCCGCCGATTCAGGCTTCGTGTTCTTGAATACCGGCGCCGCACAGCCGACAACGGCTAAGGCCAGTGCCGGAACGCCTATGCGCCCGATAGCCGCAATTAAGCGCGATAATATTTGTTTCATCGGCATCGTCTCACAGCTTCCATCATTCCGGGACCGAGTGCACGATTTTTCTCCGTGTACGGCTAGACGCTGGAATCCGTATCGCTGCTGGCCCTTTTACATCAGTACTGTTAAAACCCCCGCGTTCTTGTCATTGGGGGTTTGTCATGCGCGCGGCGAACGTTGAGCGTAACACCAAGGAAACCCGGATTTCCGCGAGCGTCGGGCTCGACGGCACCGGCACCTATGACGTTCAGACCGGTATCGGCTTTCTCGATCACATGCTGGAGCAACTGTCCCGGCATAGCTTGATCGATCTGACGGTACGCGCCGCGGGCGACCTGCATATCGACTATCACCACACGACCGAAGATACCGGCTATGCAATCGGCGATGCCGTATCTCAGGCGCTCGGCGACCGGGCGGGAATCCGCCGCTACGGCGCGGCCTATATTCCCATGGACGAGACGCTGACCCGGGTCGCGCTCGATTGTTCCAATCGGCCTTATCTGGTTTGGCGGGTCGCGTTCTCGCGACCGAAGCTGGGCGAGATGGATACCGAGCTGTTCAAGGAATGGTTCCAGGCCTTCGCGCAGTCGGCGGGGCTGACCCTGCATGTCGAGAACCTGTACGGCGAGAACAACCACCATATCGTGGAGTCCTGCTACAAGGGGTTGGCGCGCGCGCTGCGCCAGGCGATCGAGATCGACCCCAGGCAGGCCAGCGCGATCCCGTCGACCAAGGGCGTCCTCGGCGGCTCCCTGTAGCGGCGCGCACGGCTAGTGGATACAATCCAACATATGGCACCCCTACGATCCCGTAGCCCGACTTCTCGGCAGGAGAAGACCCGCAGGCGATGCGGGCACATCGGCAAGGGTCTTCGACACCCCGAGAAACCGGGATACGGGACCCTGAGGGCGGCTTCCCGAGCCCATCGGCCGCGTTGCGCGACACTTGTGATGGCCCCGCATCACGGCGCATCGCGCGCCTAACCGGTGGGCTCGGGAAGCCGTCGTAGGGGTGCCATATGTTAGATTGTGTCCACTAAATAACGGAAACGGACAGATTTATGACGGTCGCCATCATCGACTATGGCTCGGGTAACCTGCGTTCCGCGGCGAAAGCCTTCGAACATGTGGGTACGGCGCCGGTCGCGGTGACCGGGGACCCGGACACAGTTTTAAACGCCGACCGGATCGTGCTGCCGGGTGTCGGCGCCTTCGCTGACTGCCGCCGTGGACTGTTGGCGCTCGACGGCATGCTCGACGCCCTGACCGAGGCGGTTGTTCGCAAAGGGCGGCCCTTTCTCGGCATCTGCGTCGGCATGCAACTGATGGCCACGCGGGGCCTGGAACACGGAACGCATGCGGGCTTCGGTTGGATCGAAGGGTCGGTGGATGCTATTGCGCCGCGCGATTCGGGCCTTAAAATTCCGCATATGGGCTGGAACGACCTGTCTTCACGCGGCGTCCACCCGGTACTGGCGGGGTTGGGGCCGGCGCCACATATGTATTTTGTCCACAGTTATCACCTGGCTGCGGCGAAGGAGAGGGATGTCCTGGCGACGGTCGACTACAGCGGCGCGGTGACCGCGGCCGTCGGTCGCGACAACATGGTCGGCACGCAGTTCCATCCCGAGAAGAGCCAGGCGCTCGGCCTGCGTCTGATCGAAAATTTTCTTAACTGGAAACCGTAAATGGCGAAGCAAGCGAAAAAAAGAAACGCGAAGAAGCCCGTGATCGAAGTCAGCGGGATTTCCGAGATCGGCGGGTCCGATCTGCACGACCTTTGCGATGCCGCGGAAGCGGCGATCGAAGAGGGCGGCGGCTTCGGCTGGCTGAAACAGCCGCCGCGCCAGACCTTGGAGAACTTCTGGCGCGGCGCGCTCATGGTGCCCGAACGGTCGGTTTTCATAGGCCGTCTCGACGGTGTCATCGTCGGTTCCGCGCAGCTTGTCCGGCCGGCCAAGAACAACGAGGCGCAATCTCTTTCAGCGACCCTGACGACCAATTTCGTGGCGCCCTGGGCGCGCGGGCACGGCTTGGCGCGCGCCTTGACCGCGACGGTCGAGGAAGCGGCGCGGCGCGACGGGTTCCTCGTCTTGAACCTCGACGTCCGCGCGACGCAAGAGGCCGCGATTTCGCTCTATGAACATGCCGGCTATGTGCGTTACGCCGAACACCCGCACTATGCCCGCGTCGATGACGATTGGATCGCCGGGTATTTTTACTACAAGGACCTCCGGGCGACGGAATGATCCTCTATCCGGCCATCGATCTGAAAGACGGGGTCTGCGTGCGTCTGCGGCGCGGCGAAATGGATGCCGCGACCGTGTTCAACGACGATCCAGCCTCTCAGGCGAAACAGTTCGCCGATGCCGGTTGCGAATGGATCCACGTTGTCGATTTGAACGGGGCGTTCGCGGGCAAGCCGGTGAACGCGGCGGCCGTCGACTCGATTTTGGCCACCGTGGACGTTCCGGTCCAACTCGGCGGCGGCATCCGCACGCTCGATACCGCAACCGATTGGCTGGATCGGGGCGTGCGGCGTATCGTGCTCGGCACCGCCGCGGTCAAGGACCCCGAAATGGTATTGGAGGCCTGCCGGCGCTGGCCGGGGCAGGTCGCCGTCGGCATCGATGCGCGCGGCGGCTTCGTCGCCGTCGAGGGCTGGGCCGAGCAATCGACCTTGTCGGTCTACGATCTCGCCCGCCGGTTCGAGGATGCCGGCGTGGCCGCGATCGTCTACACCGATATCGACCGCGACGGTATGATGCAGGGCGTCAATGTGGACGCGATGGCAACGTTGGCGGAAATGACGGCCATCCCGGTGATCGCCAGCGGCGGTATCGCGTCGCTCAACGATCTGCGGGCGTTGCGGGCGCGGGGCGGCATCGCCGGCGCGATCAGCGGGCGCGCCCTGTATGACGGGCGTCTCGACATCGGCGCGGCGCTCGCCGAACTGCGCGCCGCGTGAGGCTTGGGACGTGCTGAAAGCGCGGATTATCCCCTGTCTCGACGTCAAGGACGGCCGCGTCGTCAAGGGCGTCAACTTCGTCGATCTGCGCGATGCCGGCGATCCGGTCGAACAGGCGCGGATTTACGATGCGGCGGGCGCGGACGAGCTCTGCTTCCTCGATATCACGGCGAGCCACGAGAACCGGGACACGATTTACGACGTGGTCTCGGGCACGGCGGCGCAATGCTTCATGCCGCTGACCGTCGGCGGCGGGGTGCGCACCACCGACGACATTCGCAAGCTGTTGCTGGCCGGCGCCGATAAGGTGTCGATCAACACCGCCGCGGTGCATCGGCCCGAATTCGTCAGCCAAGCCTCGGAACGGTTCGGCGCGCAATGCATTGTCGTCGCGATCGACGCCAAGAGCGTCGGCGAGGGCCGCTGGGAAATCTTCACCCATGGCGGCCGCAACCCGACGGGCATCGACGCCGTCGAATGGGCCAAGCGGATGGTCGGCAACGGCGCCGGCGAGATCCTGCTGACCTCGATGGACCGCGACGGCACCGGACAGGGATTCGATATCGCCCTGACCCGATCGATTGCCGACGCGATCCCAGTACCGGTCATTGCCAGCGGCGGCGTCGGCACTCTCGACCATCTCGTCGACGGTATCCGCGACGGCCATGCGACCGCAGTGCTGGCGGCGACGATCTTCCATTTCGGCGAATATTCGATCGGGCAGGCCAAGGCGCATATGGCGTCGGCGGGCGTGGCGATGCGCCCCTGACAGGGGTGCGGAAATCTGCTAACCAGACCGCCATGGCTGAAACCATAAACGATGCGCGCGTCCTCGAACGCCTGTTCCGCGTGATCGAAAGCCGGCGCGGTGCCGACCCGGACGAGTCCTATACCGCCCGTCTGCTCGACAAGGGCGCTTCCAAGGCCGCGCAGAAACTCGGCGAAGAAGCGTTCGAGACGGTGATCGCGGCGCTCGGCGCGGACAAGGACGCGCTGGCCGCGGAATCCGCCGACCTGCTGTACCATCTGCTGGTGCTGTGGGCGGCGCGCGGGCTCGATCCGGCCCGGGTCTGGGCGGCGTTGGCGGCGCGCGAGGGCACCTCCGGGCTGGAAGAGAAAGCATTGCGTAAAGGGAGTTGAGTTAACGATGGCCTATGACGACGACAATATCTTCGCCAAGATCCTGCGCGGCGAGATTACCTGCGACAAGGTGCACGAGACCGAACACGCGCTGGCGTTCCGCGACATCAACCCGCAGACGCCGGTGCACGTCCTGGTCATTCCCAAGGGGCGCTACGAGTCGATGGACGATTTCTCGGCCGATGCCCCGGATGCGGAGATCGCCGATTTCAACCGCGCCGTGGGCGATGTCGCGCGGATGATGAACGTCGTCGAGAACGGCTACCGGATTCTATCCAATCACGGGCGCGACGGGCATCAGGAGGTGCAGCACTTCCACATGCACGTTTTCGGCGGCAAGAATCTCGGCCGCATGATCAAACCGGTGGACAAGTAGGCCATGCCGCGCACCCTTACGCTCGGCGCCGCACAGCTCGGTCCCATCGCCAAGGACGAAACCCGTGCCGCCGTCGTCAAGCGGCTGCTGGCGCTGTTGCGGCAGGCCGCCGCGCGCGACTGCAAGCTGGTCGTCTTTCCGGAACTGGCGCTGACCACCTTCTTCCCGCGCTATTTCATGGCAGACCAGGCCGAAGTCGACAGCTGGTTCGAGAGCCGGATGCCGAACAACGCGACCCAGCCGCTGTTCGACGAGGCGCGCCGGCTCGGCATCGGCTTCTATCTCGGCTATGCGGAACTATACGTCGAGGACGGGCGGACGCGGCATTTCAACACCGCGATCCTGGTCGACGGGGCCGGCAATATGGTCGGCAAATACCGCAAGGTGCACCTGCCGGGCCATGCGGAGAACGAACCGGAACGGCCCTTCCAGCAACTCGAAAAACGCTATTTCGAACCGGGTAACCTCGGGTTTCCCGTGTTCCAGGCCTTCGACGGCACCGTCGGCATGTGCATCTGCAACGACCGGCGCTGGCCGGAAACCTACAGGGTCATGGGCATGCAAGGGGTCGAGCTGATCATGCTCGGCTACAACACGCCGCGCTATTTCGCGCCGGCGCCCGACCTCAACCGGCTGGCGGATTTCCACAACCACCTGGTGCTGCAGGCCGGCGCCTACCAGAATGGCTCTTGGGTCGTGGCCGTCGCCAAGGCGGGCGAGGAGGAAGGCTGCGACCTGATCGGCGAAAGCTGCATCGTCGCGCCGACCGGCGAAATAATCACGCAATGCCAGACTGTGGGCGACGAGCTCATCGTCGCGGCCTGCGACCTTGACCTCTGCACCATGCTGCAGACCAAACGCTGGGACTTCGCCGGCAACCGCGAGCCGGAACATTACGGCCTGATCACCGGCTCGAAGGGCGTCGTCTCGCCGTTCGATTAGGTGGCGTCGCTGCCGGCTACTCCTTCGAGCCTTTGCGCATTTGCTGAAACGCGTCGCTGAACGCGGCGGCCATGATCCCCGTCGGCATCGCCACGATGGCGATTGAGGTCACCGCCGATATGCCTGCCAGCAATTTACCGATAACCGTTACCGGATAGACGTCGCCGTAACCGACCGTGGTCAATGTCGCCATCGCCCACCACATCGCGCGGGGAATGCTGCCGAAGGCGTCGGGTTGTGCCTGACCTTCGACGACAAAAAGACATGTCGCGGAAATCAGTAGAATTACCATGGCGAGGCCAAAGCTGAGGCACAGTTCCCGTCGCCGGTGTCGAATCGCCTGTCCAAGCAGCAGGATCGAGGCCGCCCATTCGCTATTGCGCGCCAGCGTAATAACGCGAAGCACGCGAACCAGCCGCAGCATAACGCCGTAGACTCCCTGAAAGCCAAGGATGATATCGACCCAAAGCGCGACCGTTGCCACCAGATCGACGACGCTTGTGACCGTACAGGCATATCGAACCCGGCCGACGAAACCGCCGTATCTTGGGTGTTCTCCCATGGCCCAAAGACGCAGCAAATACTCCACGAGAAAAAGTACGGCGAAGAGGACGTTTAGCGTATTGAACCCGAGCGGAAAGCTATCACGAAGGGTTGCTTCCGACTCCAGAATAGGCGCCAGGATACTGAGCGTGACGATCCAGAGAACGGCTTTGTTCAGCGGCGAAAGTCCCGAGGCCGGCCATTGTTCGGGGTCGAGGTAGGTGAAAAGCGTAGAACGCAGTTTTGCCATGGCAAAAATTTACGTTTTTTTAGCGTACCGGGGCAATGCGCCGATAGGACAGCGCCTCCGCGACATGCAGGCGGCGGACGTTCGGTTCGGCCTCCATGTCGGCCAGGGTGCGGGCGACTTTCAGGACGCGGTGGTATCCGCGGGCGGAGAGTTTCAGCCGGTCGGCGGCCTCGGCGAGCAGCTTGCGGCCCGCCTCGTCGGGCGCGGCGACCTCTTCCAGCAGCGCGCCGTCGACCTCGGCGTTGGTGCGGACCGGCGGATCGGCTTCGGCGTAGCGGTCGGCTTGAATCTGCCGCGCGGCGGCGACGCGGGCGGCGATCTCGGCCGAGCCCTCGGCCGGCGGCGGCAGGGTGAGATCGGCGGCACTGACCGCGGCCACCTCCATATGCAAATCGATACGGTCGAACAGCGGCCCGGAAATCTTCGCCTGATAATCCAGGGCGCAGCGCGGCGCGCGGCTGCAGGCGAGCGCCGCGTCGTCGAGGTGGCCGCACCGGCACGGGTTCATGGCGGCGACGAATTGGAACCGCGCGGGATAGGTCACATGGGCGTTGGCGCGGGATACCACGGCGCGGCCGCTTTCGATCGGCTGGCGCAGCGCCTCCAACGTCGCGCGGGCGAATTCCGGGAGCTCGTCCAGGAACAGCACGCCGTTGTGGGCGAGAGAGATTTCACCGGGCCGGGCCCGCGTGCCGCCGCCGACCAGCGCCGGCAGCGAGGCCGAATGATGCGGGTCGCGGAACGGCCGTTGCCGGCTGATTCGGCCGTTCTCGAGCAGTCCGGCGACGCTGTGGATCATGGAAACGTCGAGGGCCTCTCGTGAGTCCATCGGCGGCAGGATACCGGGCAGGCGCTGCGCCAGCATCGATTTGCCGGCTCCGGGCGGCCCGATCATCAGAAGGTTGTGGGCGCCGGACGCTGCGACTTCGAGCGCCCGTTTGGCGGTTTCCTGTCCCTTGATGTCGGCGAGGTCGAGGGCTGCTGCCGAATCTTCCGCAAGGCGCGGTTCCGGCGCGGTGAGCACCTGCACGCCCTTGAAGTGGTTGATCAGCGCCAACAGCGTTGGCGGCGCCAGCACTTCGACCTCGCCCGCCCAGGCCGCTTCGCCACCGCAGGCCGCCGGGCAGATCACGCCGCGCCCGGCGGCGTTGGCGCCGATCGCCGCCGGCAGGACGCCCGTCACCGGCGAAATCGCGCCGTCCAACGCCAGCTCGCCCAGTGCGGTGTATCCAGCCAACTCGTCCGCCGGGAGAACGTTCATCGCGACGAGCAATCCAAGCGCGATCGGCAGGTCGAAATGACTGCCTTCCTTCAAAACGTCCGCCGGGGACAGATTGACCGTGATGCGTTGCTGCGGAAGGCCGAGGCCAAGCGCACCCAGTGCGGCGCGCACGCGCTCGCGGCTCTCTGCAACCGCTTTGTCGGGCAATCCGACGACAGTGAAAGCGGGGAGCCCGTTGGCCATATGGACCTGGACGTCGATGTCGAGGGTATCGACGCCCTGGAACGCGATCGTATTTATTCGTGCAACCATGATTTTATTCTCGTTTCAAGATGTAACCGGGATTGCGCTGCCGCGCCAGAGTCTCGCTGCCCAAGAATCGGAAATACGGCAAATTATGCCGGGTAGAATCGACCCAGTTGCAACTTCTGCCTAACGAACGGGGTGCATGCCGCGCCCCAAAGGGGCCGGAACCCGCACCAATCGCAAGCGGTTCCTCAAGCGCCCAACGATGAGCGAAAGGCATGGTTCTTGCTAATTACGGGTCATCGTTCGCCGGGTGTCTTTAAAGATTTGGTAAGATGAGGCGGCGAAGGTCGACAAAATCGTAAGGATGCGCATGGTACTCGCGATCAACGCAACGTTTCAGGAACTGAACCGGTTGCTCTTTTTCGCGATCGGCGACGCGAACGCAGCCCGAACGCTGCAGATCGCGGCCCGCGCGCGCACGAGCGGTCCCCGCGGTCCCGAACTCAACGCCAATCAGTCGCGCCTGGACGCGCAGGCGCGCGAATCGATCCGGCAGGTCAATGCGTTCAGCAAGCTGAAGGTAAAACAGGACCGCGCTGTAAAGACGCTGGAAAAGGCGGTCGAACGTCTCACGGAAATGAAGAATATTCTGGTTGAAGCGCGGGAACTGATCGTCAATGCGCAACAATCCGGTGTGACCGCCGAGGCGCAGCGCGATCTCGCAAACAGTTTCGATCAGAAACTCGGCAAACTTAACCTGCGGGCCAAGGGTGCTGGAAATTTTGGCGTCAATTTGATCGGCGCCAGCATCCGGGACATTTTCGATGCGAACGACCTGGAAGTCCAAATCCGCCCCGGGACGCTGGTTACGACCACCTATACCGGCAAGTTCCTCGGTTCCGACTACTTCGTTACCGACGGCAGTTCGAATACCTTCCTGCCGAATATCTTCGGCTCGACACTCATTCAGTTTCCCAATTCGGATTCCAACGATACGGGCGTGTTGTTAAGGAACGACGACACGGTCGTTTTCGATCACGACACGGGGGCGTTGTCGATTACCCGATCCGGCGGCGGTGCGCCGATCCTGAGCGGGACGCTCGAGCGTAAGGGAATCGGCGTCCTGCACTCCTACTTCTACGGCAATTTCCAGGATGCCGCGCTGCGCGACACGGCATTGGAGGAGACCGATAAAGGATTGGCGACGTTGCGCGTCCAAATATCGCTGTTCGAAAGCAAGCTGACCCGGGCGGAAGTCGCCGCGGGCTTCAGCAAACAAAAAATCGCCGAAAACAGCGCCTCCGCGGCGGCAGTTCAGGCGCAAAAGGAAGGGGCGGAATGGCGTTTCCTCCTGGAAGAGCAAAAACGTCAATTCCTCTTCGAAAGCGCGTTGCGATCCACCCTCGCGTATAACAGCAGCGGTCTCAGCATCCTGCTGCAGGATGCTATGTCGTTTAGCTTCGACGCCTAGGCGCTAAGCCCGCACGCAGTTCCTTATCGAACTATCACGGTCGGCGCGCTTCGATCGCGTCCCAGATATCCGATTCGAGACAGACATCGTCGAAACGGTTGACCTCCTGCAACCCGGTTGGCGAGGTCACGTTGATCTCGGTCATGTAATCCCCGATGACGTCGATGCCGACGAAAATCTGCCCGAGCGCCTTCAGGTCGGGTCCGATCGCCTCGCAAATTTCTTCCTCGCGGCGTGTCAGCTTGGTCGGCAAGGGCGTCCCGCCGACATGCATGTTCGAGCGGGCTTCGCCTTCCGGGGGTACCCGGTTGGTCGCCCCCGCGGCCTTGCCGTCGACGAGAATGATCCGCTTGTCGCCGGCGCGCACTTCCGGCAGGTAGCGCTGTACGATTATCGGCTCGCGGTAAATATCAGTGAACAATTCAAGCAACGCGCTTAAGTTTTCGTCGCCCGGCTGGATGTGAAAGACGCCGGCGCCGCCGTTTCCGTAAAGCGGTTTGACGATAATGTCCTTATGCTCGGCTCGGAATTCGAGGATTTCCTCACGGCTCGACGTGATCAAGGTCGGCGGCATGAGTTCGGGAAACCGGGTCACGAAAATCTTTTCGGGAGCGTTACGAACGTTCGCCGGATCGTTGACCACGAGCGTCCCGGGATGGATGCGCTCCAGCAAGTGCGTCGCGGTGATATAGGCCATGTCGAAGGGCGGATCCTGCCGCATCAGGACGACGTCCATCTGCGACAGGTCGAGCGCTTCCATGGGGCCCAGTTCGAAATGATTGCCAAGCTCCCGTCTGACGGTCAGGGGCTGCCCGCGCGCCGAGACCTGGCCGTCGCGATAGGTCAACGCCTGCGGCAGATAATAGAAAAGACTGTGCCCGCGCCGTTGCGCTTCGAGCGCGAGCACGAACGTACTGTCGCCCGAAATGTCGATTCGGTCGATCGGATCCATTTGAATGGCGACGTTGAGACTCATAGCCGCTTTCCCGTTTCTGTACTTTGCGCGATTATACAATCCGGCTGTCACCCGGCCCAGCCCGTCTGGGCCTGATCAAACAACCGGTGAGAGATTGCCATCCACATTGATCGCGGTGCCGGTGATGTAGGAGCCGGAATCCGACGCGAGGAAGGTGGCGATATTGGCGAAATCCTGCGCGGTGCCCATGCGCCCCAGCGGAATCGCCTCGCCGGCCTCGGCAATGTAGGCCTCCAGGCTTTGATTGGTGTCCGCGTTGGCGTGCCGCCGCGCGATCTGGTCGCTGACGATCCGCCCGACCAGCAACGCGTTGACCAAGACGTTATGCGGTGCGCCCTCGCCGGCAAGGACCTTGGTCAGCGCCATGCCGGCCGCCCGCGACACGGCGGTCGGCGCGCCGCCGCCCGGTGGGGCCTTGGCGCCGATATTCAGGACGTTGACGATGCGGCCCCAGCGGCGCTCGATCATCCCGGGAAAGGCCAGCCGCGTCAGCCGGATCGCGCCGAACAGTTTCAATTCCAAATCGGCCTGCCACATCTCGTCGGTGATATCGAGGAACGGACCGCGTTGCGACGATCCGGCATTGTTGACGATGACGTCGACCGGTCCCAGCGCATTGCCGACGGCCGCGAACATCGGGCCGATCGCGGCCGCGTCGCCCATGTCGCAAACGAAACCTTCGACCTTGCCGGTCGCGTCGGGCGCGATTGCCGCCTTCGCTTCTTCGAGTACCTCGGCCCGCCGGGCGATCATCGCGACGTTCGCGCCGGAGCGTGCGAATTCATGGGCAATCGCCCGCCCAAGCCCCATGCTGCCGCCGGTGACGATCGCCGCACGGCCGTCCATCCTGCATTCCATCTCGAATCCTTTCCCGAAAAGAAGACCCCGCCGAAGCGGGGTCGTTGTTAGGCGAATTGAGGCAAGCTTAGCAGCCGTTGACGCATTTTCCGCTGGAGTCGAATTCCATCGTATTGCCGCTCAGTGGAATGTGCACCGGTACCTTGGTCGCCTTGATGAAAATGTCGGCCTTGGTGCCGGCGATGATCTTGCCGTCCTTGGTTGAGGTTTGATTGGCGTGCGAGACGATCACCGATGTCGGCTTGACCAGCTCGTTGATCACGAAGGCCGCCTCGACCGGTCCGGTGGTGAACACGTCGCCGACGTTCATGACCACGAGTTTGGCCTTGTAGTGTCGCCGCACCACG
>JAKZTB010000164.1:0-17201 GCA_047517345.1 Alphaproteobacteria bacterium | reverse complement strand
GGGTGGCCTTTGTTTAATCGCTGGACCGCGTCAGCGCCCGCTTGCGATGCTCCAGCATCGCGGCGCGAACCCTTCCTAACCAGCGAGTAAACAAAGGCCATGAAATCAACAACATATTATGAGCCAGGCTCTAAAGACCCTGCGCGAAGAGGCGGCCGAGACCAGCCGGCGCATCATCCAGGCCGGCCAACCGGACCATATGCCACGCGAGCGCCTGGTTGCTCGACAGGACGGGTTTGCCGAGCGCCGTTTCGGCGGTTTCGATAATCTCGATCGTTCGCAGGTTGGTACAGGAAACGAAGACCGCATCGCATTCTTCGGAGCGGCCGACATCGAGGATCGCCTGCAGTACGGAGTCCGGTGCGATCCGCGCGACGATTCGCTCTTCGCTCTGCTCGAACGAACCGAACGCCGCGATGCGCAACCCGCTTGCTTCCAGATTGCGCCGCATCGCCTCGGATATGCCGGCGAGGTAGGGCGTCACGAAGCCGATCCGCGTGGCGCCGAGCGACCGCATCCCGGCTTTGACTGCGGTCAAGGGGTCGGTCGTCGCTGCGCCGGGCTTCACCGAACGGATCGCCCGCGCGACGTTTCCCGCCCCGATGATCGTGGCGCCGGACGTGCAGGCGTAGCCGACGACGTCGAAATCCACACCCGACGGCAGCAAACGCGTCGCGGCCGGGATCTCCGCTTCCATGCGCGCCAAGGTTTCCGGCGTCACGTCCGGATCGCTGGGGATGCGGCTGTGATAGAGCGCGACACCCTCGAAATCAGTCAGCATCCGGAATTCGGGCTCGATCGTCTCGTCCGCCTGCAGCACGATCAACCCGAGCGTCGCGCGGCGACCCGATCCCTGGTCGGTATCGAAAGAAAGGCGCAAACGCGTCTCCTCTAGGCGATGATCGGCAGGTCCGGCGCGGCCCGGCGGGTCAGGAGTTCGGGGCCGTCTTCGCGGATCACGATATTTTCCTCATGCACCATGTTCAGGTCCGGCGCGAATTCCATACCCGGTTCGAGCGTGATGACCATACCGGGCGCCAGAACGGTTTCATCGAACGGCGCATGCGACGGCGGTTCGGTCAATTCGCTGCCGAGCCCGTGACCCGAGCGGCCCACGGCATTCCCCAGGGCGCCGCCGGCGTCGAGCACGGTCTGCATGGCGTGAAACAGGTCGGCGCACGTGGCGCCGGGCCGCGCCGCCGCCAGACCCGCTTCGGTCGCGCGATAAACGACATCATACGCGCGGTGCGCGTCGTCAGAGGCATGCCCGAAGGCAAAATTCCGGTCGAAGTCGCAGAAATAACCGTCGTAGACGCACCCGGTATCGAGGATCAGCACGTCACCGCGTTGCATTTGCCGGCCCGTCGGCGGCGAGATGATGTCGCCGTACCCACCGGGTCCCGCGCCGCCGACGAGATAGGAAACGTTGTCCACCCCTTGACGCAGGCATTCGATCTTGAAGGCGCGGAACGCTTCAATGTCGCTCTGACCGGCGGCGAACAATTCCGGGGCACGGTCGAATGCGTCCGAAACGCGGCCGCAGACATACGCGATCTTGTCGATCTCCAAGGGCGACTTCACCATCCGCAAGTCGCGTAGGATCGACGCGGCATCGGTGAATTCCGCACCGCTTAACTTGCTGCGCAACGCATCGAAATGAGCAATGGGCATGCGCAAATGGGTTTCCCGTCCCATTGGCAGGCCGATCCGTCCGGTTCTCCCGGCGCGTTCTTCCAACGAGGCTGCGAGCAGCGAAATGCCGTCGTCCGTCGGGTGCGGCGACGGCCAGGTGCGGATATCGTCGAGCCAGCCGCGCGCCATGCAGGCTGCGCCGATTTCGGGAATCACCGCGATGGGCTTGCCCTGTTTCGGTACGACCAGGAACCAGGGACGCGTCGGGCTCTGCCAAAATTGGGTCTGAAAGCCGGAAAGATAGGCGATGTCGGCTTTGGTCGTGAGAAGTACGGCATCGAGGCCCGCTTCCGACATCGCGCGCTGGGCGCGGTCGAGGCGCATTTCGTACTCGGCGTCCGGAAAGCCGCGCGGCGGTGGATTCTTCGTCCCGGACATCGCTACAGCCTGCTTTCCTTGCGCTGCGCGGCGATCGGCAGCTCGGTGAGCCGCGCCAGATCCCCCTCCTTGAACAGGCCCGGGTTTGCCAGATAGTCGAGCATCATATCGGTCACGTCGTCGTCCCAGAACAACTCGTCTTCGACGGCGAATGTCGGGATGCCGAAGACGCCCCGCGCCGTCGCCTCTTCCGTATTCCGACGCAGCCGGTCCTTTACCGCCGGGTCGGCGATACGCGCTTCGAGGTCGCGAATTCCGAGGGATTCGGCGAGTGGCCGCAAGCTTTCCGGATCCTGTCCGTCATGACCCGTGCCCCAGATGTGCCGGAAGATCGTGCGGATCGCGTCGATATCGGAGTCGAGCGCGATGCTCAGCCGCAGGACGGCGAGCGGATTGAACGGATGGCGCGGCGGCGCCTTGAAGGGAATACCGCGTTTGTGGGCCAGCCAGTGGCTGTAACGGTAGGTCTGCCGGCGTTTGGCGGGAATTTCCGCGGGCCCCATATTGTCCCAATAGCCAAGCAGCCCGGCAAACAGGACCGGCTTCATGTGCACCTCGATATCCGCAGGCAGGCGGTGGAAGGATTCCAGTTGCAGATAGGCGTAAGGGGACACGTAGTCGAAATACCAATCGGCGTGGCGTGTCATTCGCGCGATCTCCTCCTCCTTGGTATTAGCGCGAGGCGGATACGTCCTGCAACCCGGCGATGGCGAGCAAGCGGTCGACCGCGATATGGCGTTCGACATGGCGGGCCAGTTCGTCGAGCGTGGCCTCCACCTGGGCGTCATAGGCCAAACTGGCGGCACGGCCGGTGCGGATGCGGTCGAGAAAGGCCCTGCGGAAGGAGTCCGATGCGAACAGGCCGTGCAGATAACATCCCATGACGCGGCCGTCCGGAGAAACGGCGCCGTCCTTGTGGCCGTTCAGATCGAGCATCGGCCGGGCCGTGCCGCTGCCGATGGTGCGGCCCATATGCATTTCATAGCCACGGATTTTCTGCGCCGTCGCGAGATCGGTCCCGCTTGTTTCGGAAAGCGATTTATCCCCGGTCACCGTGGTTTCGATGTCCAATAGGCCGAGCCCTACCGTGTCGCCGGGCGGACCTTCGATACCGTCGGGGTCGGCGATTGAACGGCCGAGCATCTGGTAACCGCCGCAGAGGCCGACAACCAGGCCGCCGTGCCGGACATGCGCCTTGATATCGATGTCCCAGCCTTCGGCATAAAGCGAATCGAGATCGGCCCGCGTGGCCTTGGAGCCCGGCAACAGCACGATATCCGCATCGGCCGGAATCGTCTCGCCTTGCTGGACGAAGATCACCTCGACGTCGGGTTCCGCGGCGAGCGGATCGAGATCGTCGAAATTGGCGATCCGGGCGAAACGCGGCACGGCGATGCAGATCGCCGCCGGCGGCGCCGTTGCGGGGGATGCTTCCAAGGCCATAGCGTCTTCAGCGGGCAGGTGCCTTGCCCCCGCGAACCATGGCACGACACCGAGGCAATCGAGGCCGGTGCGGCTATGGATGGTTTCGATTGCGGGGTCGAACAGGCTTCGGTCGCCACGGAACTTGTTGACGATGTAGCCGCAGAGCCGGTCCTGTTCGTCCGCTTCGAGCAAACTGTGCGTGCCGACAAGGCTGGCGATGACGCCGCCGCGGTCGATATCGGCGATCAGCACGACCGGTAAATCGGCCGCTTCCGCGAATCCCATATTGGCGATATCGCCATCGCGCAAATTGACTTCGGCGGGGCTCCCGGCCCCTTCTACAAGGACCAGATCGGCCTGCGAAGATAGCGTCCGAAAACATTCCAGGACTGTCGGGAGCAATTCGGGTTTCAGCTTGTGATAATCGCGCGCCGCCGCGTTGCCGTGGACCGTGCCGCGCAAGACCACCTGCGCGCCGACCTCGCCCTGCGGTTTGAGCAGGACCGGGTTCATGTCAACAGTTGGCGCAACGCCGCAGGCGCGGGCTTGCAGCGCCTGTGCGCGGCCGATTTCCCCACCGTCGGCGGTGACCGCGGCATTGTTCGACATGTTTTGCGGTTTGAAGGGCCGGACCTTCAGGCCGCGTAAGGTACAAGCCCGCGCCAGGCCCGCGACCAGCAACGATTTCCCGACATCCGAACCGGTGCCCTGCAGCATCAAGGCGGCGGCCATCGCAGGTTGGCTCCTACCGAATCGCGGCGAGCGTGTCGCGCAGCCGGTCAGCCTTCGGGTTCCGATGCCGGCCTTCCAGGACAATGCCTTCCGGCGTTGCGGTCGGATCGCCGTAATAATCGCGATTCAGGCTATCGCGCTTTTCGATCACCGAACCTTCGAAGCCACCGCCGAGAAACGCCCCCTTGCCGATCGAATAGGTGATGACGTCGGCGCCCAACGCGGTCGAGGTCGCCCCCTGGATACCAACGCCGTAGGGACCGACCGCGACGTTCAGCGCGCCGCCGAGCGTTACTTTGTTCTCTATGATGGAATTGAGCCCCTTTGAGGTCATGATGATCAACATCGTCTCCGATACCTGCCCGCCGAATTGGATGCCGATACTCGCCGCGCCCATCGTGTAGAAGGCGGGGTAGCTCCATTGGCCGCCCTTGCCTTTGGCGAGCAAGACACCGCTGCCGCCCTCGCCGCCGACGAAGAACCCGGCCTTCAGCAGAGACGGAATCACCAAGACGCCTTTCGCCTCACGCATATATTTTTTGACGAACCTGTTGATGTCCGTCCGCGCGGCGATTTTCTCGACGGAGATGACCGCCTTGTCGATCAGCTCCTGTTGTTCGGTATAGGCGCGCGCGGGCAAGCTCCATGCGAACAGCGCCGCCGTCAGTGTCACGAGCAAGAATGCTGCAGCTTTTTTCATAACGTACCCCGAACCACCAATATTGCTTCTAAAATTCGATCCCGACCTGTGCCTTGACGCCGCCACGGAACGGATGTTTCAACTGTGTCATCTCCGTCACCAGGTCGGCCATCTCGATCAGCGGCTCCTTGGCGTTGCGCCCGGTGACCACGACGTGCAGGTCCTCAGGTTTGTTCCGTAGCGTCTCCAACACTTCATCTAGTGGCAGGTAGTCATGGCGCAATACTATATTTAGTTCATCAAGAATTACCATCTTGTAGCTGGGATCGGCGATCAATTGTTTCGCGTAGTCCCATGCCGCGCGCGCCGCCGCGATATCGCGTTGCCGGTCCTGGGTATCCCAGGTGAATCCTTCGCCCATCGCCTTGATCGTGCAAAGTTCCGGGAAACGGTCCAATACGACGCGTTCGCCGGTCTCCCAGACGCCTTTTACGAACTGGACGATTCCGACTTTCATGCCGTTGCCGATGGCGCGTACGGCCAGGCCCATGGCGGCGGTCGACTTGCCTTTGCCCTTACCGGTATGGACGATCAACAGCCCCTTCTCGATCGTCTTGGTCGCAATGATTTTGTCGCGCGCGGCCTTTTTCTTGGCCATCTTCTCCGCATGCCGTGCGTCGGCCTGTTCTTCCGTCATGCCTTCGGTCTTCATGGCGCTGTCCCCCGTTCAATCCGCACGGCGCAATTGGTCCAACCGATCGTAACTGATGTTGGATCGCGGTTGCCACAATCCGCGATCCTGCGCTTCGAGCAGACGCTCGGCGATCTCCCGCAGCGCGGCCGGATTGTGTTCGGCAATAAAGTCACAAATATGGCCGTCGCCGAGATAGGCGTCGAAGACGGCGTCGAAGTGATGGTCGGCCACCGCACCCGTCGTCGCCGCGAAGGCGAACATGTAGTCGACCGTGGCGGCCATTTCGAAGGCGCCCTTGTACCCATGCCGCATGACGCCCCGGATCCATTTGGGATTGACCACGCGGGCGCGCACGACCCGCGCGATCTCCTCTTCCAGCCGGCGTATCTTCGGCGTTTCCGGGCGCGAATGGTCGTTGTGATAAATCGTGGGCCGTTGCCCGGAGAGCGACTGCACGGTGGCCGCCAGACCGCCTTCGAATTGGTAATAATCGTCGGAATCGAGTAAATCGTGTTCCCGGTTGTCTTGGTTGTGCACGACCGCCTCGACGTCGTGCAGGCGCGCTTCGAACAGGCCGTGCGCCGCCTCGCCTTCCGCGCCGGCGCCGTAGGCATAGCCGCCCCAGGCGAGATAGGCGCGCGCCAGATCGTCGGTCGATTCCCAACCGCGCTCGTCGATCAGCGCTTGCAGTCCCGCGCCATACGCGCCCGGTTTGGAGCCGAAGACGCGGGCGCCGGCGCGACGTGTGGCGTCGCGCGCCTCGAGGCCGCCTTCGATCAGCGTGCGGGTATCGCTCGCGACCTTGGCCGACAGGGGGTTGTCTCGGGCGTCTTCGTCCAACGCCGCAACCGCGCGCGTTGCGGAATCGAAAAGGTCGATCAGGCCAGGAAAGGCGTCGCGGAAGAATCCGGAGATGCGCAAGGTCACATCGACCCGGGGCCGGTCGAGAATATCGAGCGGCAGGACTTCGAACCCGGTCACCCGGCGCGATGCGGAATCCCAGGTCGGCCGGGCGCCGATCAACGCCAGCGCCTGGGCGATATCGTCGCCGCCGGTGCGCATGTTCGAGGTGCCCCAGGCCGATAGGGCCATGCGTTTCGGCCAATCACCGTGGTCCTGCGCATAGCGCTCGGCGAGCATCTGGGCCGATTTCCAGCCCATCAGCCAGGCCGCCGGTGTCGGCGCGGTGCGCGTGTCGATCGAGTAGAAATTTCGTCCCGTCGGCAGAACGTCCGGCCGGCCGCGGGTCGGCGCTCCGGACGGTCCGGGCGCGACAAATCGCCCGTCGAGGCCGCGCAATAGGCCCTCGATCTCGGCTTCGCCGCAGGCGTCCATGGCGGGCGCAATGCGGGTTTCGAGTTCTTCGAGAACGGCGATGGTCGCGGTCCAGGCCGGGTTTGGATTTTGTTCGTCTGCGACGAGAGAATTGGCGAGCAGCTCCAGTCTTTCGACCGTGTCGCCATGGGTCCGCCAGGGCGTATTCCCCTCACCCCGGCCCTCTCCCTCGGGGAAAGGGAGATTGACCAGCGCTGCCGGCTGCGGGCCGTTCCAACTGTCCCCCAGCACGCAATCCAGTGGGTCGAAATCCAGTCCCAAATCCTTCGCCAGCGCGCGGATCAGCGACGCATCACCGCCGTCACCGGCACCGCGTGGGACGCGGGCGAGCGCGACCAGCAGGTCGGTCCGGCGTTGGCCGTTGGGCGATTCGCCGAAGACGTGCAGCCCGTCGCGGATTTGCATTTCCTTCAGTTCGCACAGGAAATTGTCGAGCAGGCCGAGTGCGTCCGACTCGCCGGCGTCGGAGGCGATGCCGCAATCCTTGTCGAGGCCGATCGACCGGGCGAGGTCGAGGATCTGGCCGCCGAGCACGGCGAGCCGCCGCGGGTCGACCCCGGCGGCCTCGAAATATTCGTCGACAAGCGCTTCGAGATCCTTCAGAGGGCCGTAACACTCCGCCCTAGTCAGTGGCGGCGTCATGTGATCGATCACGACCGCTTGCGCACGCCGCTTGGCCTGGGTGCCTTCGCCGGGATCGTTGACGATGAACGGATACAAGTTGGGCAGCGGACCCAACGCCGCCTCCGGGAAACATTCCGACGACAGCGCCAGCGCCTTGCCCGGCAGCCATTCGAGATTGCCGTGCTTGCCCATATGGACGACCGCATGGGCGCCGAAGCTCTCACGCAGCCAAGCGTGGAAAGCGAGATAATTATGCGGCGGCAACAGTGCCGGATCGTGATAACTGGAAACCGGATCGATGTTGTAGCCGCGCGCCGGCTGCAGCGCGATCGCGATATTGCCGCAGCGAAAGGCGGAAATCGCGAACGATCCGCAATCGACGTCGCCGGCGCGGAAGAACGGGTCGGCTTCCGGCGGGCCCCATCGCTCAAGTACCTGGGTGCGGATCGTTTCCGGCAGCGCGCCGAAGAACACGCTGTAGTCGGCGAAAGAAAGGCTCTCCTCTATCCGCCGGTTGCGCCAGCCGGCGTTGGTCGGTCCGGCTGCCAGCCGGGCGATCAGATTGGCGCCATCCGTTGGCGCATCGACGATTCGGTATCCGGCAGTGGCTAACGCGGACAGCACATTGACCGCGCCCGAGGGCGTGTCGAGCCCAACGCCGTTGCCCATGCGCCCGTCCCGGTTGGGGTAGTTGGCCAGTACCAAGGCGACGCGGCGTTTTCCCGCGGCGGTACCCCGAAGTTTTGCCCAGTTCGACGCCAGTGCGGCAACGAAGTCGACCCGGTCCGCGACCGGCCGGTAGGCGACGATATCGGCTTCGACGTCGTCGTCCCGGTGCGCGCTGTCCTTGAACGAGACGGCGCGGGACAGGATACGGCCGTCGACTTCCGGTAGCGCGACGTTCATGGCGATGTCGCGGGCGGACAGGCCGCGCGTTCCGTCACGCCAGCTTTCGAATTCGCCGCCCGAGAACACGGTCTGAATTACCGCGCAATCGGCATTGTCGAACGGCGTATCGCGCCGCGCCTCGCCCGGGTTCGACAACGCGAACCCGGTGCCGTTCAGGATCACCGACGGGGCGGCCGCGTCGATCATCGCCTGAACCGTTTCAGCCGCGACGGCGTCCTTCAGACTGGTAGCGTAGAGCGGCAGCGCATTCAGCCCGGCCCGGTCGAGCCCGTCGATCAACGCATCGATAACGCCAGTATTCGCGGCCTGGACGAGGGCGCGGTAGAACACGATTGCGGCTGCCGGCCGGCCTTTCGTCCAGGGCAGATCGGCGATGGATAGTGGTTCAAGGTTCGGCCAGTACAGCCCGGCCCGAAGCAACGGCGCCGGCTCGCGCCATGCGGCGGAATGACCGCATAACGTTGCCGCATAGGCCAGCAAGGCGTTGTAATTCGTCGGTCCGCCCTGCACGCAGTATTGCCACAACCGGTGGACCGCCTCACCGGACAGGGTCGCGTGCGCGGTCAATTCGGCATCCGGTTGATCGTCGCCCGGCAACCAGGCGAGTGCGATGCCGTTGCGCCGGCAAAGCGCCGTGATTTGCTCCACGCCATAGGTCCAATAACCACGCCCGCCGAGCAGACGAACGATCACCAGCTTGGCCTGCGCGACGACGGAATCGGCATAGAGGTCGACCGACATGTTGTGGCCGAGTTGCATCACGTTCGCGAGCCGGAGCGTCGGGAACGCATCGTCGCCGGTGCGATGCCGCGCGTGCGCGGCGGCGAGGCCGGCAATCTCGCTATCGGCGGCGCTCAGGATGACGATATCGCCCGGCGACTGATCGAGATCGACGGCCGGCGCGCCGTCGTCGATCTCACCTGGTTGGGTCGCGAGCAGATGCATTTAGATTTTATCCACGAGGATCGCGCGTTCGATCGACGGCTGATCCAGTCCCGCGAAACCGATCACGACGATCTGGCTTTGCCGCGTTTCATCGACTCGCCAATCGCGGTCGAAATAGCGCTGCAGCCGCGGCCCGACGCCTTGAATCGCTTCGCGCCGCGCGCGGCCGGGCCGGTCTAGGAAGCCCTTGATCCGAAGAATATCATGTTCGCGGATGACCGAGGTCAGACGCGATTCGAAGGAGTCGATGTCGTCGACAGGCCCAAAGCCGATCACGAAACTTTCGAAATCGTCATGGTCGTGGTCGTCGCCGACATCGTCATGGTGCGACGGGCGGCTATCCAGGTCGGTCTCGCTCGCCGCGCTCAACCCGAGCAGCACCGCTGGGTCCAACTTCGCATGCGACGCGCACACCACCTTGGCGCCGTCGCGGAGCCGTGCCGCGATACCGTCCCGCAAAGCCGGAAGGTCTTGTTCATCGATCAGGTCGCATTTGTTGAGCACCACCACGTCTGCACAGGCGAGTTGATCCTCGAAGACTTCTTCCAGCGGATCGTCATGGTCGAGCGCCGGGTCTGCCTGGCGTGCCGCTTGGACCGCAGCGGGATCGGGCGCGAAACGGCCGTCGGTGATGGCGGCGGCGTCGACCACGGTAACCACGCCGTCGACCGTGACCCTGCTCCGAATCTCAGGCCAGTTGAAAGCTTTGACCAAGGGTTTCGGCAACGCCAGGCCCGATGTCTCGATCAGGATATGGTCCGGCAATCGATCCCGTCCGAGCAGCAATTCAATCGCCGGCAGAAAATCGTCCGCGACCGTGCAGCAGATGCAGCCGTTGGCCAGCTCCACCACATCGTCTTCTGCACAACCCTCAATACCGCAGCCGAGCAGCAGTTCCCGGTCGATGCCGAGATCGCCGAATTCGTTGATCAGGAAGGCGAGACGTTGACCCTGGTTGTTTTCCACCAGATGGCGGATCAGGCTTGTCTTGCCCGCGCCGAGAAAGCCGGTAATGACGGTCGTGGGAATTTTTTCGGCCATGATGTCTCCTAGGCTTGGTTGTCTTTGAGAATTTGCGGCAGTCCAGCGCTTACCAGATAGACGCGGTCCGCCGCTGCCGCGACCGCCTGGTTCATGCGGCCCGCTTCATTCTGAAATCGGCGCGCGAGGGCGTTCTCCGGTACGATGCCGCCGCCCACGTCGTTCGATACGAAAACGACCGGACCGGACAGATCGGTCAGAATATCCGTAAGCCGCCGCGTTTCGGATTCGATTTCGCGGCCGGCCATCATCAGGTTCGACAGCCACAGGGTTAGACAATCGACCAGTACGGGCCGGGCTGCATTCGTGTGGCGGGTCAAAGCCGCGTTCAGATCGAGCGGTTCTTCGACCGTCGCCCAAGCGGAGCCGCGGCGTTCTCGATGACGCATAATCTTGGCGGCCATTTCGGTGTCGCCAGCAGTAGCCGTCGCAAGATAGGTTGCGCTTTCCCAGCGGTTTCCAACACCCGACTCGATCAGGGATTCGCCAAAGACGCTTTTTCCCGATGCGGCGCCGCCGAGGATCAGCGTGACCGGACTCAATGATGTGTCAACCGTATCGATGGCGCATTCCTCCGCCCGAGGGGCCAGCCTGACGCGCCGAAGAGGTCTCCTGGCTCTGGCGGAGGTGCGACCGGAACGCCTTCCCAACGATCGTCAGTGGCGTCGTGTCCCGGTCCCGCCGATTACAGTTGCGGGGGCAGCGCCGGATTTACACCGGACTTCCCTGTTTCGACACGCTGGATGGGACCGTAACGCGCAGTTGATGGCGGAGCAAGGTAAAGGGCGCTTCGGTCAGGTTTTTTCCTTTAGCGCGCGTCTCGCGGCGGCCCGCTCCCGCCGGCGGCGACGGAAACGGTTGATCAGGCGCAGGCTCCAGCGATAGCCCAACCATGCGCTGAGAGCGGCCCAAGGGATCGATCCGACGAACATCGGAACGCCCCAGATTTCGAACAGGCTTACGGTGTAAACCCACAAGGATTCGACCATGTCGGCGTCCGCGGCCAAGGCTTCTTTCAGATGGGCGGCAAACGCGTCATAGCCGGTGATGTCGTCGACGGAACCGAGCATGATTCGGCCCGTCACCAGGAAAATGTAGTAAATCGGGGCGAGGGTGAAGACATTCGTCAGCCATGTCCAAAGCATGGCGATGACGACGTTGAAATCCCAATCCGGCTTTATATAGCGAATTGCTAGCCAGATCAGGAACACGATCGCCATTTGAATGCCGACGGTCGGCGTCATCGCGACGAGCAGGCCGAACAGCACGCTGCGCGCCGTGTATTCCGGCGGATACTTGGCGCGCAGCACCGGCATGACCAGCCGATACAGTAATAAGCGTCGAAATCGCGCCGTGAGACGGCGGCTCACCGAATTCGCCACCCTAAAGTCTCCCCATTTCGCGGTGACTTACCTGTGTGGATTTATATCCGCCCCGCGAAGTCTGGACAATCGTGACCGGGTTAATAGGGCGGTTGATTGACCGCGCTGATACGCCAGGCAACCCCGTCGGCGCGATCGGTGATCAGATCGAGGCGCGTTATCCCGAAATTCTGCGTCGCGAAGGCGAGTGCGGTTTCCGGGTCGAGCCCGAGCGCGAGAGAAAGCGCCGCGCGAATCGTCCCGCCATGGCTGACCGCCACGATGTCCTTTCCGGCATATTCTTCCGACAGGCGGTGGATCGCCGGAGTCACGCGGGCGATAAGCTGGACAAAATCTTCGCCGTTCGGCGGTTGGATAAAGGCCGGCACCCGCCAGTGACGGTGCGGCGTCGCTTCGCGCAGGGCGGCGAACGCTTCATGCGTCATACCTTGCCAATCGCCGAAATTCTGTTCGCGTAGGTCCGACTCAACGATAGCCGGCGGCAAATCCAATCCCGCGTCGCGGATGGCGTCGGCTGTCTGTATCGTGCGCTTCAGGTCGCTGGTCACCAGGACGGCGCCGCTCGGAAGCAATCGGGCAAGTCCTGCAAAGGCCGCGCCATCGGAGCAGTCCGCATCCAAATCCAGTTGTCCGTACACGATATTTCGGCCGGACGGCACCGGCGCGTGCCGGATCCACCACCAGCGGGTTACGACGCTCACGACAATTTCTCCTGAGTATCTAAAGTGCGGCAGCGATGAAGGTTAGAATCGCGATTTCCGCGCTTTGCTGCGCGGCACCCAACGTATCGCCGTTATAGCCGCCGATCATCCGTCTGGCCAACATCGCCATCGCTGCGACGGCAACCGCGCCGAATGCGAATGCGCCGATGCCCATTCCGGGGCCGAGGAGCAAGATCGCGCCGGCAGCGGCCAAGCCGCATGACAGGAGCGCTGCACCCCGTTCCGGGGGCCCGACTGAGGCCGCGAGCCCCGTCGTGTTGGCCAACGGCAAGCCGTGCATCATGCCCGGCAGTAATCCGCGTGACACGATGGCGCCGGTCAGGAGGGCGGCGAAGCCCATCCAAGGTTCGACGATGGCGGACAGCGCCGCGGCGCGGAGACCGACGCTGAAAATCAACGCCAGCACGCCATAGGCGCCGATCCGGCTGTCTCGCATGATCGCCAGCCGCTGCTCGGAATCAGTGCCGCCCAAGCCGTCGGCGGTGTCGGCCAGACCGTCTTCATGCAGGGCGCCCGTAAAGGCCGCGCCGGCCAGGAGGGCCAGCAGCGCGGCGCCCATTGGGGGCACTTCCAAATAGAGCGCCGCGAGGAGTATGCCGCCGCCGGCAGCCCCGACCGCCAGTCCGGCCACTGGAAAGGCCCAACAGGCGCGCGCCAGATCGGCATGCGGTGCATCCACGGGGAGGCGCGTCATGAACGCAATAACTGCCCGCAAATCACTGGTTACGCGGCGCGTGCGCGTTTCTTTTGGCGTCGGCGTTTGGTCCATCGATCCGTCGAATTTGCCGAATGAGCGGAACCGTCATATACGACACAAACCGATCCGACGATACGATCCAAAAATGTAAACGAAAACAATCAGGCGGTATCAGCATGGCGGAGCAGGAAGCCTCGTTCGACGAAATGCGGGATTTACTGGCGGCGATGCCGGGCCCGGACGAAGCGGCGCGCGAAAAAACACGTTCGCGAGAATCCAGTCTTACCAAGCCGCCAGGCGCGCTTGGACGGCTGGAAGGTCTGACGGAATGGTTCGCCACATGGCAAGGGCGGCACCCGCCGCAGCTCGACCATCCAAGGGTGGCCGTGTTCGTCGCCAATCATGGCGTCGCCGCCCGTGGCGTATCGGCATATCCGGCATCGGTAACGGCGCAGATGGTGGAAAACTTTCAGGCCGGCGGCGCGGCGATCAACCAACTCTGCCTGTTGCATGATGCCGATTTAAGAGTCTACGAGATGTCGATTGATCTTCCGACAAAGGATTTTACCGAAGCGCCGGCGATGAGCGAAGTGGAGTGCGCGCGCGCCATGGCCTACGGCATGATGGCGATCGAAGACGGTATCGACGCCCTCTGTTTGGGCGAGATGGGCATCGGCAATACGACAAGCGCCGCGGCACTGTGCTGCGGCTTGTTCGGAGGCGCAGCGTCGGACTGGGTCGGTGCGGGGACCGGTGTCGTGGGCGACGCGCTGCAACGCAAGATCGAAACGGTGGCGCTCGGTATCGCCGCACACAGCGCGTCGCTCGACGATCCGTTCGAGATACTACGCTGCCTTGGCGGGTATGAACTGTCGGCCGTCGCCGGCGCGATCCTGGCGGCGCGGATTGCGCGGGTTCCGGTAATCTTGGATGGCTATGCCTGTACAGCCGCGGCGGCAGCCCTTCATCACGCCAATTCCAGCGCGCTCGACCATTGCATCGTCGGGCATCTTTCCGCCGAGCCGGGGCATCGCCGCTTGCTCGACGCTATCGGCAAAAAGCCGGTTCTCGATTTGGGTATGCGGCTCGGCGAAGGGACCGGTGCTGCGGTCGCGCTTGGCGTGTTGCGCGCGGCGATATCGTGTCACACTGGCATGGCTACTTTCGAGCAGGCCCGGGTCGACGGTCCGGCGGGCTGACACGTGTCGAACGAGGCGTTCATGCGATGAGCGAAAGACCCGCCCAAGCAAACTCCGCCGCCCCGGCCCTCCGGATGGAGGGGCGGCTGGGTCTGCGAACCCTAATCCTGATTCGTTGGATCGCCGTGGCCGGCCAGACGGTCACGATCTTGGTCGTGCATATGGGATTCGAGTTCTCGTTGCCGCTGGCCGCCTGCCTGTCCGTGGTGGCCTTGACGGCCCTGTCGAACCTGATGCTGTCGGTCCGGATGCCTGTGCGTGCACGACTGGGCGACGTCGGTGCTACGTTGCTGCTTGGTTTCGACATGCTGCAACTTAGCATGTTGCTTTATTTGACCGGCGGTCTGGATAATCCCTTCTCGATCCTGATTTTGGCGCCGGTCACCGTCGCCGCAACGATCCTGTCGCGCGGACCGACCCTGGCGTTGACGATCCTGGCGATGGCGCTCATTACCTTGCTGGCATTCTTTCGCGCACCACTCCCCTGGACCGGCGAAACGGTGACCTTGCCGTTTCCTTACGCGCTGGGCGTTTGGACGGCGCTCTGCGTCGCCTCGGCATTTCTGGCCGCCTATATCTGGTCCGTCGCGGACGAGGCGCGCCGAATGTCGGACGCTCTTGCGGCTACGGAGGCGTCGCTCAGTCGCGCGCAAAACCTATCCGCACTGGGCGGCCTCGCGGCGGCGGCGGCGCACGAGCTTGGCTCGCCGCTGGCGACGATCGCCGTTGTCGCCAAAGAATTGTCGCGGGAAGTGCCGGAAGACAGTCCGTTCGCAGAAGATGTCGCGTTACTGATCAGTCAGTCCGACCGCTGTCGGAACATCCTCGCCACCCTTTCGCAGCGTCCCGATTTCGCCGGTCATCGCCCCTTGGAACGATTGAAGTTTTCAGCGCTGGTGGCGCAGGCCTGCGAACCGTATCAGGATTCCGGTGCCGTCGTCGAAATCGTGACCGATGAAGCCTGCGGCGCCGAAGAACCTGAAGCGCCGGAGACGCAGGAATTCATGCATGGCGTCGGCAATATCATCCAGAACGCCGTGCAGTTCGCCCGGGAAAGCGTGGCGCTCGCGCTTTATTGGGATTCCGAGAGCGTGCGCCTAACCGTTCGGGATGACGGGCCGGGTTTTTCCATGGCAGTTCTTGCATCGCTTGGTGAGCCCTATGTCTCGACAAGAGGGGGCGATCAGGGACATATGGGTTTGGGGATATTCATCGCTCAAACATTGCTGGAAGCCGGCGGTGCCGAGTTGGCGTTTGCGAACCGCAGCGGCGCGGAGGTTGTCATCCGTTGGCCACGCGATATGTTTGAACGAAATCCGGACTGGACGCGTGTCAGTTAAAAGCGCGAGCTGACAGCAACGCCGCGTTGGGGCGAAGGTAAGGGACCGGGATCATGGGGGAACAAGCTGAAACTGCCGACCGAACGCTATTGATCGTGGACGATGACGCGCCGTTGCGCAATCGACTGGCGCGTGCCATGGAACAACGCGGTTTTTCGGTCCTTACGGCGGCAAGCGTCGCGGAAGGATTGGAAACCGGTGGGACGTTGTCGCCTGCCTATGCCGTGGTCGATTTGCGTCTCGAAGACGGTAATGGGCTTGAAGTCGTCGAAGCCTTGCGTACCGCACGTGACGATGTGCGCATCGTCATGTTGACGGGTTACGGCAACATCGCAACGGCCGTTGTCGCAATCAAGGCCGGCGCCGTCGATTTTCTGGCCAAACCGGTCGATGCCGATCAACTTACGGCCGCCTTAATCGAGACCGAGAGGCCGCTGCCGCCGCCGCCGGACGATCCCATGTCCGCGGACCGTGTCCGGTGGGAGCATATTCAGCGGGTTTTCGAACAATGCAATCGCAATGTTTCGGAAACGGCTCGGCGTCTGAAAATGCACAGGCGAACCCTGCAGCGCATTCTCAACAAACACGCGCCACGGAGCTAATCGGAATATTTTGTTGGTCTAGAGCAGATCGGGGTTGGTTGGAATCGCCTTCGGCGATCCAACAACCGCGTGAATCCGCTCTTAAACTATTGAAATAGAGCGGATTCACAATTTCGTCCGAACCCATAAAATGTGTTCGACCAAACTTGATCCGCTCTAGTGTCCTGATCGTGAAATTCAAATGATTGAATTTCTCGTGAATCAGCACACTAACTATTTGAATCTAGTGTGATTCAGATCCAGAATCTCGCCGCATTCAATGCGGCGAACTTCAGAATCATCACACTAGCGTGATGTTGCGCGGCGGCGCGGCGCCATCTTCGGGGCCGGAATGTAGTTCCGCTGACCTTGCAGCAAGGAGTCGATGTAGCGACCCTGGAACATCGTTATACCGAGGTTCTGACCGAGTCGTATCGCGGCCGGCGTATCGCATCTTGAGAGGATGACCCGAGATTTTCCAATTTCCGCAATATGTTCGG
The DNA here is from genome assembly GCA_047517345.1 of Alphaproteobacteria bacterium. Classification (GTDB taxonomy): domain Bacteria; phylum Pseudomonadota; class Alphaproteobacteria; order UBA8366. The sequence continues at coordinate 365 of JAKZTB010000164.1, read as the reverse complement.
TCATCTCTTCGTGGCGGGCTTGATTTGCATCGTTCGAGAGATCGGAGGTCCACACCAGCTTGACCAGGTCGACTTCCAGTAACTTGCGGTCGATTAGCTTGAAGAAATTGATGCCCACGCCGTCGAGACAGATCCGGTAGCCTTTCTCGCGCGCGAAATCCCGCGCGAACATGAAGGCGTTGTAATCGGCAAACACGTCCACGGGCTGCAATTCGATGACGATAGTCCCCCGGCTTCCGGTCCGAAGCGACTTGTCGAACTCGATAAAGTCGGGATGAAGCAAGGTGTCGATATTCAGATTCATACTAAAGGACGAAAACAGGTCGCTATCATCCGCGCGACTGAGCAATTTCAGGACACGGCGG
>JAKZTB010000163.1:0-15253 GCA_047517345.1 Alphaproteobacteria bacterium | reverse complement strand
TAACCGGATAGGCAAGGTTTGTTCATAGATGAATAGTATAGAGATGACCTATAATTTTCAAGCACGGCTGACGAGACACATTTCAGCCAGCATTGCGTAGCACAGCGGTGGATTACAGCGCCGTCAGCGGCACGTGCCGTTCGGTGCCCTGGATCACCACGCCGCCGCGGTCGCCGACTTCGATGCTGCCGTAGCGTTCGGCGAAGGCCTCGGGCAATGCGAGGCCATCCGGCGGTGACAGCCAGAGACGCAGCAGGTAGCGCTTACGCGCCGCGTCGGGCCAGTCCTCGTATTCGGTCCGGTTGTGCAGGATCTGGTGATTGTGGATCAACTGGATGTCGCCGGGCTTGAAATCCATCGACAGGAACAGTTCCGGGTCGTCGGCCAGTTCCGTCATCATGTCGAGCGCTTCGACGAGCAGCGGGTCATGCGGGCCGACGTCGGGGTGTTCCTGGGCGTCGTCGATGAACTGGCGCAGGAAGCTGATGACGAGACGGCCGTCCAGGTAGTTGAAGACCGGCAGTTCGTACCAGGGCCCCTTGCCTTGCGGGATTTCCTTGCGCCGGCTGCGCGGCACGGGTCCGTACAGGATTTCGGCCAGGTCCGGGCGGCGTTTCCACATTTCGTCATGAATCGCGTAGGAGCTGACGATGGTGCTGAGCCCACCGCTCTTCGCCTGCTGCAGGCAGAGCAGCGAGACCATGTCGACGGAATCGCTGTGGTAGTAGAGGTGCCGGCGGCTCAGATAGCCGCGCTTGCTCGGGTCGTCGTACCGGTCGGCGATGTCGGTGACGTGGCCCAGCAGGTGGCCGCGGGCGTTCTGCGAACGGGCGCTGCCGATATACGTGCCGAAGGCCCAATACATGGTCGCGATTTCGTCGAAGGCGAAGCCCTCGACCGGAAAATCTCGCAGCAGCACGAAGCCGCGGCCGCGGAGCACTTCTTGGCGCAGCTCCTCCAGCCGGGCGCCAAATGTCGGCATCGGAAAATCGTCCTTGGCCATCTGCGCGATGTCGTCGCGACGGCGCCGCGCGAAGCGCATGGCGTCGACGATTTCGGTTCGTTCGGCTTCCGATAGCGGATAGGTCCACGCCGCCGAATCCTTCAGTTCCGATCCGTACCAGACGCCGGGACCGCCGATCGGTCCTTGCCGTGCGGAGGGGTGGTTCGGGGACAGTCTATTGCCTGCGACGTTGCTCATGAGGACTCCGGCACGTTAATTCGGTGTTTCAGGTTCGCTGTTCGATACGATATTCTTACCCGTCCGGGGCGTGCGAATGAAAGCCCCGAGCGCTATTTTGTGGTTTGGAGGTAAATCGACTATGCCGAAGGCGGGCCGAAAATTGGCCGTTACAGGGGGGCTATGTTCGGTCTTTGCGTTGAGTTGGAATTTCGCCGTGGCACAAACGCCCTGCCCGGCGATTGCCGACTATCATCTCAAGGTCTTCGACAACGAGCGGATGGAGATCGAAGACGCGAGCGAGAACATGGCGAATCCGTGTACCGGGAAGATCGAGGTCGTGTCGATCGACTACAAGCCCGGCCTGGGTTTCGTGCAATTTTTCGAGAGCGGCGATATCTACGCCGAGGTCGACCCGTTCGTCCTCGTCCAATGCGTCGATGGCCGCGCCATGGTCAAAAACGCCGAGGAAAAGAAGCTGATCTGCGATACGCGGAACAGCCCGCGCTGATCACTCCGGCCAGTTTTCCAGCAAATCCACCGGGTCGCCGAATTGCTTCGCCATGGCGACGACGGACGGCGCGCGCAAGGCGGTGAGGAAACCCTGATCGATCAGGGTTGCGTTGCCGGCGGTGACCGTCGTGTCGTAACTGATCAGATCCATGTGCACCGGCGGTTCCTCCCATTCCGGCATCACACGGCGGATATAGTCGGAGGGTTTCGCGAGGTCGATGCCGTAATGCAATGCGCCGGGTGAATTCGACCCGGCGGGGTAGACCGTGCGGCGCGGCGCTTTCGGGTTGAAGCCGCAGCCGAGCTCGATGATCTGGCCGCCGATCAGCATGTCGCGCAGGATCGCCGCCTCTTCGCTGTTACCATCGACGCCGGTGACGCGGTCGTCCTCGAAATGGACCTTGATGGTTTCGTCGAAGGGCGTGGCGAAGCCGACGGCCCAGAAGGGCACGACAGTGCCATTCAGCGACACCTCGACGGAATCGTCGTTGTCGACGGATGTGCGGTCGTACAGGTTGGGACCGTGCGTCGGCAGGTAATGCACGTAGCAGCCGGGCTCGTTCGCCGTCATTTTGCCGCGCCAACGCGCCGATGCCAGTAAGTTTTGGCGCATGTCGGCGCTGAATTCAATGGTTAGGTCGGTGCCGCGGGCGCAGGAGAAGTGCAGGTCGAAATCGCCCGATTCCGGATACTGCGCTGCGGTCTGACGGATGATTTCGCCGACCAGGTCGATCGGGAACCGCGCCTGGTCGGTATCGAGCAGGTCGAGATTGCGGAAATAGGTGATCTTGACCCAGCGCTGACCCTTGGCGCGCTGTTCAATGCAGAACGGATCGATGATCGAGCAGAACCAGGACGACACGACGAAGGTCGCCTGTTCGACGATCGGACGGAATTCCATCGGCACTTCGGTGTGCTGGGAGGTGTCGCTCATGATCACCCAGGGCTTGATGCCCCGCGAACGGGCCACCCCGCAGATCGCATGAATGACCCTAGGGTCGAGTTTGCGGTCGGCGAGGAAGACCAACTTGTCGTCCGGCCTGAACGCGAAGGTGCGCAGGAAATTGTCCATCGCCTCGAAGCGCAGGCCGGTGAGGACGGTGTCCAGCGTGCTGTCCGTCGGCAGGCCAACGCCGTTGAAATCATCCATGCTTGCCAACCTCATTTATCTTTAGAATTCCGATATATTACGCGCCGAAGTCCGGCACGCGAAATCCCCATACCGAACGTACGATTGCCGTGTTTGACGATAGTATGACATGTTGGTAACATGTTACCATGAAAAAGCGAAACGCCAAATCGTCGAGTGCGAAAATGCGAGATTATCGGGTTCGCCTGAGAGCGGCCGGATTGCGCCCTATTCAGATCTGGGTGCCCGATGTCCGAGCACAGGAATTTGACGCGCGACTGCGTGATCAAATCGCCGGCCTTGACGTGGAACATGAGGAAGATGTCCTAAACTTCATTGAGGCCGCCGCCGCGCCGTTGGACGGTCGATGAAGCGCGGCGATATCGTTACCGTAAGTGTCCCGAGAGATTATGGAAAACCAAGACCTGCGGTTGTCGTACAGTCCGATCATTTGATAGAGGGCGGGTTGTCCAGCGTCATTGTATGCCTGATCACCAGTCATATCGAAGACGCACCCGCATTCAGGCTCAGCCTCGAACCTGACGCTGGAAATGGACTGAACGTGCCGTCTCAAATCATGGTCGACAAAATATTGACGCTGCCGGTGGCTAAGACCGGGGACAGTATCGGCCGCCTGAACGACGAATTGCTCGTCCGGTTAAATCGCGCGCTTGCGTTTGTCGTAGGGCTAGGCGAATAACGCAACACGGGACGATTTAACGACTGAACCGTTGCGACATCAGTTTACCTTAAGAGGTCGCGGAACCCGACGGTTTCGTCCGCCAGTTCTTCGTCGCTGGGTGTCTTGCCGGCGGTCATCATGCGCTTGATAAAACGCATGTCGCGCGGCCGGTTGAGGCCGATAGCCCCGACAATCCGATCGCCGGTGCGTTGGAAAAGCAAGCCATCTCGCGCCGCCAGATCGCCGCGCGTCACGGTCCGGTCCCATGCGTCCGGTGCGCCGCACATTTGCAAGTTCACATCGAACTGATCCGACCAGAACCAGGGCACTTCCGAAAACGGCGTATCCGCGCCGCACATATTGTTAGCCGCGGCGATCGCCTGATTCTGGGCGTTCTGCCAGGATTCGAGCCGAAGGCGGCGGCCGGCCAGCGGATTGGGATGATGGGTTGCGTCGCCGGCGGCGTAGATCGCGGGATCCGAGGTCCGGCAGTATTCGTCGACCACTATACCGTTGTCGACTTCCAGTCCGGCTTCGGCGGCAAGCGATGTTTCCGGAACGATGCCGACGCCGATGACGACGCCGTCCGCTTCTATGCCCTCACCGGCCGATGTGACGACGCCTTCGACTCTGCCGGCGCCCTCGACGCGGTCGATGCCGGTATCGAGGCGGACATCGACGCCGTTTTCGCGATGCAGGGCGTCGAAGGCGGCACCGATTTCCATCGGCAGGGCGCGGCCCATCAATCGGTCGGCGGCTTCGAGCACCGTGACGCTGCAACCGCGCTTGCGGGCGCTGGCGGCGATCTCCAGGCCGATAAAACCACCGCCTACGACGACGATCCGGGCGCCCTCCGCCAGCATGGCGCCGATTGCCCGGCTGTCTTCGATCGTGCGCAGATACGCGACGCCTGCGAGAGTCCAACCGTCGATGTCGAGACGCCGCACGGCGCCACCTGTCGTGAGGAGCAGCTTGTCATAGGCGAATGTTTGGCTTTCGCCGACGGTCACCCGTTTCGCGTTATGGTCTATTGCCGTGACTGGCGCGCCGAGATGCACGGCGATGTCTTTTTCCTGATACCACGCCGCGTCGTGCATGAGTTCGAAAGGCGCGCCGTCGGCCAGAAGTTCCTTGGATAAAGGCGGCCGTTCGTAGGGAAGGTGCGCCTCAGCCCCGACAAGATCGATGCGGCCCTCGAAACCGGCAGCGCGCATCGCTTCGACCGCGCGGCCTCCGGCCTGACCCGCACCGATGACGACATAGGATTCCATGCTGCCATTTATACGATGCGGGGGCCGAAATGACAGCCCGCGCCGGTCAACCCGTCCAAGCCGGCGTGGACCCTCGACTCTTTCGCGTCGACTATCATAATCCAAGGCGGTACGGCGGCGTGGAGCGGAGAATGGGCAAAGTACGGAATATCCTGTTCATCATGATGGACCAACTGCGCGCGGATTATCTGTCCTGCGCCGGGCATCCGAGCCTCGAGACGCCGCATCTCGACGGGCTGGCCGCGCGCGGCGTCCGCTTCACCCGCGCTTATACGCAGTCGCCGATCTGCGGCCCCGCGCGGATGTCGTTCTATACCGGTCGCTATATGTTCAGCCACGGATCGAACTGGAACAACGTGCCCTTGAAGGTCGGCGAGCTGACCCTGGGCGACTATATGCGCCCGTTGGGGCTGCGCACCGTGCTGGTCGGCAAGACGCACTTCATGGCCGATGTCGCGGAAATGGCGCGGCTCGGCCTCAATCCCGCGTCGCTGGGCGGCGTGCTGTTGAGCCAATGCGGGTTCGAGCCGTTCGAACGCGACGACGGCCTGCATACCGAGATCACCAACGACCCCAACCTGCCCTACAATGTCTGGCTTCGCGAACAGGGCTATGAAGGCGACAACCCGTGGCACGACTTCGCGAATTCCGCGGCGGGGCCGGATGGCGAAATCCTGTCCGGCTGGCACATGCGCAATGCGCGCTTCCCGGCGCGGGTCCGCGAGGAACATTCGGAAACCGCCTATATGACCGGCCGGGCGCTCGATTTCATCGAACAGGCCGGCGCGCAGCCCTGGTGTCTGCATCTCAGCTACATCAAGCCGCACTGGCCCTATATGGTGCCGGAGCCCTATCACGCGATGTACGGGCCCAACCATATTCTGCCGGCCAACCGGAGAGACGGGGAACGCGAGGCGACGCATCCGGTCGTCGCCGCCTTCATGAAGCATGAGGATAGCCGCAACTTTCAGCGCGAAGAGGTGCGCCAGGCCGTGATTCCGGCCTATATGGGGCTCGTCAAGCAGATCGACGACCATATCGGCCGCCTGATCGCAGCGCTTGAGGAGCAGGGCCGCATGGACGACACGATGATCGTCTTTACCAGCGACCACGGCGACTATCTGGGCGATCATTGGCTTGGCGAAAAGGAGCTGCTGCACGAGCCTGTGGCGCGCATCCCGATGATCCTATTCGATCCGGATCCGGCGGCGGACGGCACGCGCGGCGCCGCCGACGACCGCTTCGTCGAGGCCATCGACCTGATCCCGACTTTCATCGAAGCGCTGGACGGCGCGCCACAGCCGCATCGGTTGGAGGGGCTATCGTTGGTCCCGCTGCTGCGTGGCGGTTCGACCGACGGCTGGCGCGACGCCGTATTCAGCGAAGCGGACTACGCCTGGCGCCGGGCCCGGACAGACCTCGGCGTCGCGCCGCATGAAGCGCGCGCCTTCATGGTGCGGGACGAGCGCTGGAAATACATTCACTACGAGAATTTCTGGCCGCAGCTGTTCGATCTTGTCGAAGACCCGAACGAACTGGTCGATCTGGGCGAGAGCGCGGCGCATGCAGCGGTGCGGGTCGAACTGCACGAGCGCCTGTTCGCCTGGCTACGCGCCCGCAGGCTGCGGACGACGATGTCCGACGACGAAGTCGCGCGTCGAACCGGCGCCAGCCGAAAGCGCGGATACTATATCGGCGTCTGGTAGGGCGCTGTGGTGTCCATTAGTTGCCGGAGGCGGCGACGTCTCTGACAGGCCGGGCTCGTTCGGGTTCCCAGGCGCGGAAACCGTGCTGCCGTTCGGCGATATAGTCCCGCGTGATGGGTACGGCGTCGCGCTTGTGGGCGAGTTGCATTTGGAACACCATCTGTGCGCCACAGCGGAACATCATCTCCGTCGCATTAAGGTAGTACTCCCACATACGGCAGAACTTGGTGTCGTACATCGCCTCGGCCTTGTCCCAATTCGTCTGGAAACGCTTGTTCCATTCGCGCAAGGTGTCCGCGTAGTGCAGCCTTAGGATTTCCACATCGTTGACCCATAAATCGGAGCGCTCGACCACGTCGAAGACTTCCGACAGGGCCGGCGAATAACCGCCGGGGAAGATGTACTTACGCAACCAGGGGTCCGCGAAACTTGGCGGGGTCATATGTCCGATCGAGTGGAGTAGGGCGACGCCGTCCTCGTGAAGCAGTTCTTTGACCTTGCCGAAGAATTCCGGGTAATGGCGGACGCCGACATGCTCGAACATCCCAACCGATACGATGCTGTCGAACTTCACGTCGAGATCACGGTAGTCGCGCAGTTCGAATCGGACGCGGTCCGCCATCCCTGCCTCTTGGGCGCGTTCATTTGCCAACGCGCATTGCTCTTTCGACAGCGTCACGCCCAACACCTCGACGTCTTGGAGCGAGGCGAGATAGAGCGCCATCCCACCCCAACCACTGCCGATATCGAGGACCTTATCACCCGGATGCAGGTTCATTTTAGCGGCGATCAGGCGCTGTTTGTTTCGTTGCGCTTCCTCCAGCGTGTCGTCTTCAGTTTCGAAGAAGGCGCAGGAATACTGCATATCGTCGTCGAGGAAGAGCTTATAGAACGCGTTGCCCAGGTCGTAATGGTGCGCGACGTTGCGCTGGGCATTGCCGATCTTGTTGTTCTGCTGAAACCGTCTCAGCACATGCGATATCCCGCGCACGATCTTTTGTAGAGGATACTCCTCGAGATAGTCGCAATTGACGGCGTAAAGCTCGAGAAAGTCCGGCAGGCTGCCATCTTCGAACGTCAGGCTGCCATCCATATACGCTTCGCCGGCACGTAGCTCGGGATTGAAATACAGACTGTAATTTAAAGACGGATCATGAAGACACATGGTGACGCTTGGGCCCGGCGAACCCTCGAAAACGCGTACCTCGCCTTGTGCATCGACCACTTTCAGGGCGCCGACGCGCACAAAAGTTTTCAACAAACCCGACAAGGGAAACATCGTCTCGTCCCCGTTCTCCAATCGAGATTATTGGCGCGGCGCGCTTCCCACCGCGCGGCTTGGTTGAAAGAATAGAGCGAATCCGGAAAAAAATGCAATTCATCCTCGATTCGCGCCGAGAAGCGCGTGCGGTATATCTTGACCAGTACATTGCAGAATAGACCTGCGGTGAAGGGGAGTTCGGCTGTGTGGGGTCACATCGCAGCTGTTAGTCGGAAGGACTGTCGATGAGTGTCGGGACCAGAAAGAAGCGCCTATCGGTGACAGATATCCGTGCGCGCAAGGGGGGCGATCCCCTGGTCTGCCTGACCGCCTATACGGTCCCGGTCGCCTCTATTCTAGACTCCAGAATGGACATCCTGTTGGTCGGCGATTCGCTGGGCATGGTCGTGTATGGGATGTGCGACACGCTCGCCGTCAGCCTCGACATGATGATCGCGCACGGCAAGGCAGTGATGCGGGCGACCGAGAGGGCATTTGTCTTGGTCGATATGCCATTTGGGAGCTATGAGGAGTCGCCGGAACAAGCGTTCCGCAGCGCCTCGCGGTTGATGGCGGAATCGGGCTGTCAGGCGGTGAAGCTGGAGGGCGGCACCGAAATGGCGGAGACGATCCGCTTCCTAACAAGGCGCGGAATTCCTGTGATGGGTCATATCGGCCTGATGCCGCAATCGGTGCACGCGATCGGTGGGTTTCGGGCCCAAGGGCTGTCCGACGAAGATGCCGCACGGATCACGGATGACGCCGATGCGGTCGCCGAAGCCGGCGCCTTCGCCGTCGTGATCGAGGGCACGTCCGAGCCGCTGGCGCGCGAACTGACCGAGCGGCTGCCGGTCCCGACGATCGGCATCGGCGCCTCTCCCGCCTGCGACGGCCAGAAATTGGTGACGGACGATGTGATGGGCCTGTTCAGCGACTTCACACCAAGATTCGTCAAGCGCTACGCCGAAATCGGCGACGCCATTGCCGCCGCCGCGGACCAGTATGCCGCCGAGGTCACGGCCCGCGATTTCCCGACCTTGAAGCATTGCTACGGTGCGAAGAAAAAATAGCGGTCCGGAATTGGCGCGGTCCCGCTGCCCGGCTTATGCTTGCACGAACCTAACAATCTGCCAGGGAGACCGGCATGGCGACGCCCAAAACAATGTTCGCGAAATTGTGGGATGCCCACGTTGTGTTCGAGCGCGACGACGGGCAGACCTTGCTTTATATCGACCGGCATCTCTGCCATGACGGGTCTCGACAGGGTTTCAGCAAGCTGAAGGACCAGGGCCGAAAGGTGTGGCGGCCCGATCTGACGTTCGCGTCGCCCGATCATTATCGCCCGACGGACGTCAAATCGGTCGCCGAAATCGAAGACGAAAAGAAGCGCTCGATCCTCCAGGAGTTGTCCGATAACGCGGAACGGTTCGGCATCCATCATTTCGGGCTCGACAGCGGCATGGACGGCATCGCCCATGTCGTCGGGCCGGAACTCGGCATCACGCTTCCGGGTATCTCGCTGGTTTGCGGCGACAGCCACACCGCGACGCACGGCGCGCTCGGCGCCTTCGCGTTCGGGATCGGCGCCTCGGAAGTGGCGCATGTCTTCGCGACCCAGACCCTGTGGCAGAAGAAGCCCAGGGCGATGCGCATCACGGTCGACGGGTCGCTCGGTTTCGGTGTGTCCGGCAAGGACGTGATCCTCGCGATCATCGGCCAGATCAGCGCTGCCGGGGCGAGCGGCCACACGGTGGAATATGCCGGCTCGGCGATCCGCGGGCTCGATATGGAAGGCCGCATGACGGTCTGCAACATGAGCATCGAAGCGGGTGCCCGCGCCGGCATGATCGCGCCGGACGACACCACCTTCTCCTATTGCGAAGGCCGCATGTTCGCGCCGAAAGAAGCCAAGTGGGACAAGGCGCTGACCCATTGGAAGTCTCTGCCGAGCGATGAGGACGCCACGTTCGACACCGAGGCGGCGGTCGACGGCAATGCGATCGCACCGATGGTGACGTGGGGCACCAGCCCGGAGAACGTCGTGCCGGTGACCGGCGCGGTGCCGGACCCGGGTGACGAATCCGATCCGGTGCGCCGCAAGACGCAGGAACGGGCGCTCGACTATATGGATCTGACGCCCGGCACGAAAATGACCGATATCGCGGTCGACAAGGTCTTCATCGGTTCCTGCACCAACGCGCGGATCGAGGATCTGCGGCTTGCCGCGGCGGTCGCAAAAGGGCGGCGCGCGCAGGTCCGCACCCTGGTCGTGCCTGGCTCGCAGCAGGTCAAGCGGGAGTCGGAAGCCGAAGGCCTCGACAAGATTTTCACCGATTCCGGCATGGAGTGGCGCGAGCCGGGCTGCTCGATGTGCGTCGCCATGAACGGCGATATGCTGGCGCCGGGCGAGCGCAGCGCCTCGACATCGAACCGCAACTTCATGGGCCGCCAGGGCGAGGGCGGGCGCACCCATCTGGTCGGCCCGGCGATGGCGGCGGCGGCATCCGTGTCGGGTCATTTCGCCGATGTCCGCACCTTGATGAAAGGGAGCAATTGAGATGGAGGCCTTCACCACATGGACCGCCAAGGCGGCGCCGATCGACGCGGCCAATGTCGACACCGACCAGATCATTCCGGCACCCTTCCTCAGCCGCATCCGCACGGAGGGCTATGAAGGGCTGCTGTTCTACCGCGTCAGGCGCAATCCGGACGGCTCGATGGACCCGGACTTCATCCTCAACCAGGACGCCTTCAAGGACGCGGGCATCCTCGTCGCCGACCGAAATTTCGGCTGCGGGTCGTCGCGCGAGAACGCCGCCTGGACCCTGGTCGACAACGGCATCCGCTCGGTCATCGCGCCCAGCTTCGGCGACATCCACTACAACAACGAAATGAACAACGGCATGGTCCCCGTGGTCCTGCCGGCCGAGATCTGCGCCGACCTGCGGCGACAGCTGCACGACGATCCAGGCGCGGAGATTACCGTCGACCTGGAACGTAATGTCGTCGTCGCGCCCGATGGCGTGGAGCTTGCGTTCAGTATCCCCGGCTTCAACCGCGAACGCCTGCTGAACGGGTTGGACGACGTGTCGTTCACCTTGGAACGCGAGGCGGAGATCGCAGCGTATGAGGCGAAGCGCCGCGATGAGGCGGGGTGGCTGTTTTAGGATGGCGCCGTTTAAGGGGCACCGGACGCGACGCCACTCGGTTGGGTGCCCAAAACCGCTGCTAATCCTGCCTCGATGATCGGCGCCATAAGTCCGTACAGGAAGAGGTGTGCCTTGACGATTGTTTCCAGCTCCGCTGGATTGTGGAATATCCGATAGGCATGGAAAAAACCGGGTACAACTATCGTGTACTCAATGAATAATGCGTCCCCTGGCTTAGCGTTACTCAGTCTTCCTCGTAAATCGCTTTTTCGGATATGTAGTGTGGGTGCGAAACGGCCTTCGCTTGGGCTCCAAAATAATTGTCTAGCTTCTTCCAAAGACCAGCAGATGTCCCAATCGGCGCCGATGCTTTTGGAGAAGACAGGGTAGTCTGACTTCGATTTGGCCTTGTCGAGCGTAAATCCACGGGGTGCCGCGTCTCGCTCCATGATCGTCTTGTAGAATTTAGTACGCCGAAGATTAGCGAATAAGATTTCGCGCGAAAACTCGGAAGTGTGCCGGGTTGCTTCCCGCTCCAATTGCTCTCGTCCGGCTAAATGTACTTTTCCCCACCGCTTTTCATGTTCCTCAGGCTCATCAATCCAAAATTTCTGCCTGCGGCGGATACAGGGGTCGTATTCCTTTCGCCACACACTTTCTGAGCCATATTGATCCGGCATTTGCGTGACCTGTACGCCGTTCTCCTTGTCACGCTCATCTGTCAGTTTTTTGACATAAGGTGATCGATAGATTTGCTTTAACTCTCCGACACTGAAATGCATCGGCCAAGGTCGAGCGATCCGGTTCTTAGCCGTTTCGAGAATACATTTTCGGTGAACTGCCAGCTCTTTTTCGTCAGCAGCAAAGGATGCGTCAAATTTTTCATACGGACCGAAAGCTGAGAAACCTGCTTCCCGAAGCGCATCCGTGTACTCGAAGACATGGTCGCCGACGGGAACAAACGTTCGAAAAGCGGCGTTCGCCACGTCGAAGGTAAGTTTTGGACGTTTAGCGGTTTTCCGTTTGATCATAATCGGAGTTTGAGATTCTGTTGCCGAACTGAGGATCGCAGGTAATCGTACAGACTACCTTCTAACCGTCCCGATGCACCGACAACGTCCCCGCCGCCGGGTCGACGGTCACCGTTTCGCCATCGCGCACCGCCACCGTCATGTCTTCCTCGAACCGGTCCATGAACGGTAGGTTCGCGAAGGCGGCGCCCTGGGCCATGATGGGATTGGCGTCGTTCAGCAGCAGGGCCGCCGGGGCCATGTCGCGTTCGGTCATCTCGCGCAGCATCCAGGAGGTCGCGACGCCGCCTTTCGCCGCGTCGAGGATGAGAATTTTGCCGACATAGTTCCGGCCGCACAGTTTGTGCGCCGGGCGCGAGAAGACGCCCTTGATGCGGTCGAGGTCGTATCGGGCGCTGAAATTGTCCTGGGCGACGAGCGCGGTGCCGGTGACCTTGTCGCCGATGCCGCGATGGCCCTTGATTACGAGGTCCGCCATCAGCCCATCCTCCCCTTCACGGCCGCGTCGACACAGGTCTCCATCGAGGCCAGCACCGGTTCGTAGCCGTAACCCTGGATAATGTTGACGAGCTTTGCGGAGTTGCTGAGCAGCCGCTTCCAGCCATTCGCCTCGCCGGTCTCCCGGGCGTACATCTGGTAGAAGCAGACGCCTTGCAGCACGGTGCCGCCCGCCGCCTCGATGGTGGCCGTGTAGCCCATGCGGTCGGCGTCGGCCTTCACCGCCGGCGGCAGGGTTGCGATCAGGCTGGTGTCCTGGTGCACCTGTTTGCCTTCGATGGTGCGCGCCAGCATCTGGGTTTCGATCAACGACAATTGCGGTGCGGCAAAGACCACGACATCGACCTTGTCGTCATGGACGCCAAAGGATTTGTAAAAATCGGCTACCTCGCCCGCCGTAATCGCTTCCGCGGCGGGTAACGGCCCGTCGAAAACCGTTTCGACGTCCGGCGCTTCCGGCGTCACGCCGGCGATATGGTAGAGCGCGACCGACCCGTAACTGGCCAGCGCCGCGCCGAAATGCTTCAGCTCATCGGAATTCGGCATGCCGCCGACGCCTTTCAGGACCGGCACCTCCCAGTAGGATTCGAGCCGCCGTCCGACGACGCCGCCGAGCGCGCGCCAGTCGCTCAAAGTCTTAGGATCGAAGCTGACTTCGAACAGGCGCGTACCGCGGCGACATTCGTCGAGGTGAAAGCCGTAGCGCGGCGCGCGGCCGGTCAGGGCGGCGGCGAGCGCCGCGGGTCCGCCTTCGAAATTGCTGCGCGCGCCGAGCGCGCTGTTGGTGTAGATCACCGAGCCGGTATCGCCGAAGGCCAGATGTTCGCCCATCACCGGCGGCATGATGATCTGATAGTTGATGCAGGTGTCGGTCATCATCACGCCGAGCGACTTGAACGCCTCGATGGCGCGGCGTTCGCGCACGGCGAAGACCTCTTCCTGGTTCAAAGATTTGTAAGATTCCAGATCGATGCCGCGCGGGTCGGTGACCGTCGGCACCAGGCAGCGCCGTTCCTCCCAGGGCAGGGCCGCGAAGCCCTCCAGAAACTCGACCCCTGACTCGCCGAGCGACTCGGTGTCCGCCATCATGTGGACTTGGTTGATCTCGACCAGATCGTCGGCGTCGAAGAATTCTCCGACGGCAATTTGCTGCCCGATCGCCCATTGCCGCGCCGGCCCCCTCTCGCCGGCCTGCATGGCGCGTTCGATGTCGTTCAGTTTCATCGCGCCGTTCCAATCAGTATCCCATCGCCCGGCTCATGCGGCGCGGGTCGGCGCCGCCTTCCAGGATGCCGGTTTGCAGGTCCGCGGTGACCGCGCAGACGCCGGCGACCCTGTAGGTCATGTCGGACAGGCGCTCGACCGTATGGCCCTTGGCCGCGAGCGCGTCGCTGGTCTTCTCGTCGATGCGGCCTTCGACGGTCAGCCTGCCGGGATAGGCGGTGTGCGGCTCGAAGCTATCGGGCTGGCTGTGGGTCATGAAACGGGGCGCTTCGATGGCATCCTGCAACCCCATGCCGAAGACCTTCACGTTGAGCAGGACCTGCAGCATGCCCTGGGTCTGGGTGTCGCCGCCCGGCGTGCCGAACGGCATCGCCCATTTGCCCTTCTCGATGGCCATCGCCGGATTCGGCGTCAGCCGCGGCCGTTTGCCGGGTGCGACGGCCGACGCGTGGCCGGGCACGGCCCAGCTCTGCGAGCCGCGCGACGATGGGCAGAAGCCGGTGCCGGGGATGATCGGCGATTCCCAGGACACGTCCGAAGGCGTTGCCGAGAAGATGTTGCCCTCGCGGTCGACGACACAGCAATAGGAGGTGTCGCCCGACGGCGGTGGGCTGCCGGCCGAGGCCATCGCGGCGCCCGCGACGCCGCCATATTGCGAGCCGAGCGCGCCGGGCGGCGGCATTTCCGGCCAGGCCTCATCCTCGCGGATCTGCAGGCGGCGTTCCTCGGCGTAGGTCTCGGACAAGAGCGTTTCGAGCGGCACGTCGATGAAGCGCGGGTCGCCGTAATATCGTTCGCGGTCGGCCATCGACAGTTTCATCGCCTCGGCGATCAAGTGGATGTATTCGGTGCCGTTGTGTTCGTAGGTATCGAGGTCGTAGCCCTTGAGCAGCGAGAGCATCTGCTGCATGACCGGGCCCTGGCACCACGCGTCGCAGGTGTAGACGTCCATGCCGCGGAACTGCATGCGTACCGGGGGCTCGATGGCGGACGCGTAGCTCGCGAGATCCTCCGCGGTCAGCCAGCCCTCGTTCTCGCAGTGATAGTCGACCATCACCTTGGCCAGGTCGCCCTTGTAGAAGGCGTCGCGCGCGGCCTTGAGCCCGGCGCTGCGGCCCGCGCCGGCGGCGGCCTTTTCCTCATCGACCATGAACTGAATCGAGCGCGCCAGGTCGGCCTGTACGAAATTCTCGCCGACATCCGGTATCTTGCCGCCCGGCAGGTAGATCGCCGCGTTGGACGGCCATTTCTCGTAGGTGTCCTCGTGCGCCACGATGTAATCGCGCATCACGGAATGCATGGAAAACCCGTCACGGGCGTAACGGATCGAAGCCGCCGCGACATCGCCGAACGACATCGTGCCGTAGCGTTCCAGCGCCGTGATCCAGGCGTCCGGTGCGGCAGGCACGACTGTGCGCAGCAGGCCGAGCGGCACTGAGCCGCCGAAATCCTGCACGAACCGGTCGATCGACGCCGCCTTGGGCCACCAGCCGAGGCCGCTGATCGTCAGGACTTCGTCGCGATCTTTCAGATAGATCATGATCGGCGCGACGCCGGCGAACTGCACCATGTCGCTATGCACGACGCCGAGCGCCAGCCCGCCGGCCAC
>JAKZTB010000162.1:0-6389 GCA_047517345.1 Alphaproteobacteria bacterium | reverse complement strand
CAGCGTGCGTCTTCCGCTCGGTCGAGATGCTCACCGTAGCGCGTCAGTGTGGTTTCGATTTCCTCGTTGCCGACATGGAGCACAGCGCCATGTCCCTGGGCGAAGCGGCAACCCTTTCCGTTGCGGGTATCGAGTCCGGATTTCCTGTGCATGTCAGGGTACCCGGCGTCCGGTCGGACTACCTGACCAGAGTCGTCGACTGCGGCGCTCTTGGCCTGATCGTTCCCCATGTCGACAGCGTCGAGGAGGCGCGCGATATGGTCGACCGGGTGCGGTTTCCTCCCTGTGGCCGTCGCTCCATACCCAGCCCGGTCGCGATGACCGGGTTCCGTCCATTGCCTGCCGCCGACTTGTTCCAACGATGCGAAGCGGCGCTGAAGGTGACGGTCATGATCGAAAGCGTCGAAGGCCTTGCGGCCGTCCGCGGTGTCGCAGCCGTTGAAGGCATCGATGTCATTATGGCCGGCGCCAACGATCTGGCCCAATCTCTGGGCCACTCCGGAAATGTTGCTCACGGGGAAGTGCAGAACGCGTTCCGTGCGATCGCTAGTGCCGCTCTTGAGAACGGACGGAAATTCGGTGTCATCGGCCTTCCACCCGAACTCATGCGGAGCCATGCCCTGGATCTTGGCGCGGGGGTGGTGGTCGCGACCAACGAGATCAACCTGTTGATCAACGGGGGGACCGCGTGCGCCCGTGAGTACCGCGACCTCGCAAGGACTGCCGGCCCCGCGATGGAACATTGATGCGGCGAACCGCCGCGAATCACCGGAGAGACTCATATGGTCGCGTGAATTTCGCCAGCATGGCCGGTCAGTTGGCGGGCAACCACTTCCTGACCATCACGTCCAACCTCGACCGGCTTGCGGAAATCGGGAACTGCATCTTGTGGGAAGGCGCACAGGACATCCGCTTCGAGGCCTGAGACGCCCGCGCCAGCCCGCCATCCAGAGGAGATCGACACTCGTGCCCAAAATTGATCTTGCCATCCGCGGCGGAACCATCGTCACGGCAAGTGACACTTACAGAGCCGATATTGGCGTATCGGGCGAGAAGATTTCCGTGATTGCCGAGTCCGTGACCGGCGCCGCGCGGGAGATCGATGCCGACGGCCTGCTCGTCATGCCGGGCGGTATCGACAGCCATGTTCACGTGGCGCAGCCTTCGGGACCGGATATCCGAATGGCCGATGACTTCGCCACGGCAACTGCATCGGCTGCCGCGGGAGGCAACACGTGCATCATGCCGTTCGCCCTCCAGCAAAAAGGAGAATCGCTGCGCGAATGCGTCGAGGATTACAAGCGCAAGGCCGAAGGCGAGTGCTTTGTCGACACGTCCTTCCACTTGATCATTTCGGACCCGACGCCGGCGGTGCTGGGTCAGGAGCTGCCGGCGTTGGTGAAGGACGGCTACACCTCCTTCAAGGTATTCATGACCTATGACGACCTGGTGCTCGACGACCGGCAACTCCTCGAGGTCTTCGACGTGGCGCGCACGGAGAAGGCTCTCGTCATGGTCCACTGCGAAGGCTACGACACGATAAAATTCATGACCGAGCGCCTTGAGCGGTCGGGAAGGACCGAGCCCTACTACCACTCGGTGTCACGTCCCGAGATCGTGGAGCGCGAGGCCGCACACCGTGCGATAAGTCATGCCGAACTGGTGGGCGTGACGATGATGATCGTCCACGTTTCCGGCAGGGAGGCGATGGAGCAGATCCGGTGGGCCCAGAAACGCGGCCTCAAGGTGTATGCGGAAACGTGCCCGCAATACATCACCCTGACGGCTGAAGACCTGCAGGGCCTCAACATGGAAGGGGCGAAATACGTATGTTCTCCTCCTCCTCGCGACCATGAAAGCCAGATCGCGATCTGGGAGGGAATCACGCAAGGAATCTTCCATACGTTCTCGTCCGACCATTGCCCGTTTCTCTACGATTCCACCGACGGCAAACTAAATCCGAAGGCCAGGACGTCGTTCCGCTGGGTACCCAATGGCATTCCCGGGGTCGAAACAAGGCTGCCCATCCTGTGTTCCGAAGGTGTATCCAAGGGCAGAATCTCGGTGCAGAAATTCGTCGAACTCTCCTCGACTAATCACGCGAAGATGTATGGCCTGTACCCGCGCAAAGGTTCGATCGGCGTCGGCTTCGATGCGGACATCGCGTTGTGGGACCCCAAACGCAAAGAAACCATCCGGCAGGAAATCTTGCATCACGGCGCCGACTACACGCCGTGGGAAGGCTTCGAGGTCGTTGGCTGGCCAGTGACAACCATCGTCCGCGGCAACGTGGTGTACGCGGAGGGAAAGATCGTCGGCTCCAAGACCCTAGGACAGGTCCTTTCGCGCCAGACAAGCGCTTTCGTCACCTGATCAGACTGCCCTGGATCTGCAAGGGCAAACCAATCTATTTGTCTGACAAATAGTCGCGGCCGAAAATAACATAAACCTCGATACTGTCGAGGGTTCGGATGTGCCGGTATCATCCGATGGAAAGGGAGATTGCTCCGTGGACGTGCTTCAAGACGTCAAGATCCTCAGTTTCAACCATTTCCTCGCCGGCCCGGCCGCGGCGCAGCTGCTGGGAGACTTGGGTGCGGACGTCGTGGCAATCGAGCCGCTGGACGGCGCGTTCCAGCGCAACTGGGCGGTCGCCGGCCATTTTGTCGATGGCCAGAGCGTCAATCACCTGTCGACAGGCCGAAACAAGCGCAGCCTCGCCGTCGACATGAAGTCGCCTGCGGGCAAGGCGGTAGTCGAGCGCCTGATCGCGGGCGCAGATGTGGTCATGGAGAATTTCAGGCCCGGCGCAATGGCCCGGCTGGGGTTCGATCCGGACCGCCTGCTGAGCGACTATCCAAGACTCGTCTACGCGGCCGCGAGCGGATTCGGCAGTTCGGGGCCGTATGCGCAACGCCCGGGCCAGGACCTTCTGCTTCAGGCCATGTCCGGCCTGGCCGCTCATACCGGCCGAGCGGACGGTCCGCCGGTTGCAGTCGGCTCGGTCGTCATCGACCAGCACGCCGCTGCACTTTATGCGATGGGCATCGTCTCCGCCCTTTTTCGCCGGGAACGGACCGGCCGTGGCGGTCGGGTCGACGTGAACCTGCTGCAGGCCGCGATCGATCTGCAGGCCGAGTCGATCACGGCATGGCTCAACGGCGCCCCGCATACGTCGCCGCGCGGTTCCGGCGGGGTTGCCTCCTGGTTCAGCGCGGGTGGTTACGGAATCCACGCTACGACCGATGGTGCGATCGCGATCGCGATGGCGCCGCCGCAGAATCTGGGGAACGCGCTGGAGATCGACGCGCTGAAGCAGATGTCCGACGTCGACAGCTTCCCGCGCCGCGAGGATATCACCCGCCTTGTCGCCGAGAAAGTTTCGATGCTGACGACAGCCGAGGCAGCCGCCCATCTGGACGCCGCCGACATATGGAACGCGGCGGTCCAGAGCTACGACGACCTGCCGGACAATCCGCAACTCCAGCACCTCAAGGCGTTCAGGACGGTCGAAGGCGCGACCGGCAAGCCGATCACGATGCTTGCTCACCCGGTCCAGTATGACGGCGAGGCCCCCGGCGTTCGCACGGTGCCGCAGCCGCTCGGCGCGCAGACCCGCCAGGTCCTCGGGGACTTCGGTTATGGTCCGGGCGAGATCGAACACCTGATCGGCGACGGGGTCATCGGCTGTGGCGACACCGGGATGCGGTCATGAAACTGAATATGCGCGTGGTCAGTTTCTGCCATTACCTTCAGGGGCCGGCGGCCACGCAGTATCTCGCAGATCTCGGCGCGGATGTGATCAAGGTCGAGCCGCTCGGCGGCGCTTTCGAGCGCCACTGGTCAGGCGGAAAATCCTTCGTCAACGGCGTCAGCGCATTTCTGCTGTCGGCCAACCGCAACAAGCGCAGCCTGGCTGTCGACCTGAAGAGCCCCCGGTCGCGCGATGTCATGCTTCGGCTGATCGACAGCGCCGACGTCGTCGTTGAAAATTTCCGACCCGGCATTCTCGACCGACTGGGCTATGGCTATGATGTGATCCGCGAGCGCAATCCGGGCATCATCTATGCGTCGGCCACCGGCCTAGGAGTGGACGGACCGGATGCAGGACGTCCCGGCCAGGATCTCTTGATGCAGGCCCGATCCGGCCTGGTGGCTGCCACCGGTGGCGACAGCCCGACCATCGTAGGCGCGGCGGTGGTCGATCAGCATGGCGCGTCACTGCTGGCCATGGGCATCCTTGCGGCCTATGTGCGCAAGCTGCAAACCGGAAAGGGGACAAGGGTCGAAACCAGCCTGCTGCAAGCGGCCCTCGACCTGCAGACCGAGGCGCTTACGAAATACTACGCTCGTACTGCCGAAGGCGACATCATGAGCCGCGGCCCGAACATCGGCAGCTGGTATCACGATGCGCCCTACGGCGCCTACGCACTGACCGACTGCCACATCGTGCTTTCCATGAACGATCCGGTCAAACTGGCGGATGCGCTCGGCAGCAATGCCCTGGGGGATATGGCCGGGATCGACCGCTATGCCGAGCGGGAGCGCTATGCCTCGGCCGTCGCGGCCGAGCTGCGCGGACGGGATTTCGCGGACGTCTCCGCGCGCTTCGACAAGGCCGGGATCTGGTTCGAACGAGTTCAGTCCTACGACGATCTGATCACCGACCGGCAACTCGCTCATATCGGAGCCTTTACCGAGTATCCGATCGACGGAGCCAGCGTCCGGCTGGTTTCGCATCCCTTGCGATATGACGGGACGTGTCCGGAGGTCCGGATCATGCCGTTGCATCCGGGATGCGACAGCCGGTCGATCCTGAGCGAGTGCGGCCTCGACGATGACGCCATCGAGCGCCTTGTTGCAACGGGTGTCGTCGGCAGTCCTTCCGCGCCCCCCGGCGCATCCACAAGCGATGAGTGAACCCTTGAACCAGCTCGTATCAGATGAATGCAGAATGGTGGTCGAAACGGTGCGCCGGTTCGTCCAGGAGAAAGTGCAGCCGCTCGAGATGGAGGTCGAGAAACTCGGCCATATTCCACCGGAAACGCTTGCCGCGCTGAAAGGCGAGGCATTGGCTCTGGGGCTCTACGCGCTGAACATGCCCGAGGAGGTCGGCGGCGGCGGCCTGAGCACATTCGACATGTGTCTGGTCGAGGAGCAGCTTGGCCAGACCTCCGACGCACTCATCCGGCGAGTTTTCGGCCAAGTCTATCCGATGCTCATGGCCTGCACGCCGGAGCAGCGCGAGCGCTACCTTCGGCCAACGATCACCGGCGACAAGATCTGCGCCATGGCCATCACCGAACCGGGAGCCGGTTCAGATGCTGCTTCGATCACTACCGCGGCCCGACTGGAGGGCGACGAATGGGTCCTCAACGGCTGCAAGCACTTCATCAGCGATGGCGATATCGCGGACTATATCATCGTCATGGCGCTGACGGATTCCTCAAAGCGGGCGCGTGGCGGAATTACCCTGCTCCTGGTCGACAAGGACGCCGCGGGATTCTCCGTGTCGTGCAACCAACCGATGATGGGCCATCGCGGCTATGGACATGCGGAACTCGTGTTCTCCGACTGCCGTATCCCGCGGAACAATGTCCTGGGCGAGGTCGGAAGCGGCTTCAAGCTGATCATGCAGAGCGTCTCGTCAATCCGGCTGTGTCACATCGGCGCCCGGTGCGCCGGGATGGCGCAACGGGTTATCGAGATGATGCGCGAGCACGCCTCGACCCGGCGCCAGTTCGGTGCGCCTATCGGTGACTTCCAGATGGTGCAGAAGATGATAGCCGATTCCGCGATGGAAATTTTCGCCACCCGCAGCATGGTTCTCGATTGCGCCGCCGACATCGATCGCGGCATCGATGCCCGTGACAAGGTGTCGATGGTCAAGGTTTTTGCATCCGAGATGCTGGGCCGGGTCGCTGACCGGGGCATCCAGGTCTTCGGCGGGTACGGCTTCACCAAGGAGTTGCCGCTGGAGCGCATCTATCGCGACGCGCGAGTGACCCGCATCTACGACGGCACCTCCGAAATCCACCGTATGTTGATCGCACGCAGCGTGATCAAGAACGGACTTTCACTCTGATCAACTATCACGGAGCGTTCCGGTCATGACCCTGAAGAATGAATTCACTGCTCCCAAGGTTGGCGACAGCGTCACGTTCCGCAAGACGATGACTGTCGCCGAACAGGCCATGTTTACCGGAATAAGCGGTAATCTCGGGGGGCTATATGTCGATCGCGCGAAGGCTCAGGCCGGCGGCCTGAAAGACATGGCGGTTTTCGAGATGGCAGCGGCATCGTTGCTGTCAACCTGTCTGTCCCGCCTTGCCGGCCCGGGATTCCGGATCGCGCGCTTCGAAACCAGTTTCGATCGGGCAGCGTGTGTC
>JAKZTB010000161.1:0-6810 GCA_047517345.1 Alphaproteobacteria bacterium | reverse complement strand
GGACGAGCCAAGCTCGCCCGCATTTACCACAGGCCCATCAACAGCAACTTTCTTCTCAAAATTATCGGTCATGTTCCGGTCCTCCTTGGACACTTCGATTAAGCCAATTCTGTGTCCAAGGAAATCGGGTCCGACTCATTGGTACATTCGCGAAACGATGTGGTCGTCCATGTAGCCTGCGCCTCCGAGGATCTGTACGGCGCGGTCGGCGACGCGGCAGACCATCTCCGACGCGAACATCTTGCAGCAGGACATCTCGCTTAGCGGCTGTTCGCCGGCGTCAATTCGGCGCGCGGTTTCCAGAACCATCGATCTCGCGGCGAGATTTTCCGCTTCGCTGTCCGCCAGCATGTTCTGTACCGACTGAAATTCGGCGATAGGCCGGTCGAACTGAACCCGCTGCATTGCGTAAGCGAGCGCTTCCTCGATCAACCGTGTCGCCTGCCCGACGCACGTCGCGGCCACATGCATGCGCGCCGCGTTGATGCCGGCCATCGCGTTCTTGAATCCCTGACCTTCTTCGTCGCCCAGCAAGGCCGAGGCCGGTACCCGGCAGTCGTCGAAGAAGACGTTGCTGGTATGCGAGGCGTGTTGTCCCATCTTGCGATCGTGGCGGCCGGTGCTGAGGCCGGGCGTATCCGCCGCGACGATGAAGGCGGAAATTCCTTTGTTGCCGGAATCGTTTTCGCCGGTCCGCGCCATGACCACGAAAACGTCCGCGTCCGGCGCGTTCGTGATGTAGCATTTCTCGCCGTTTATCACGTACGCGTTGCCGTCGCGGCGCGCACGCGTGGTGATGCCGCCGGCGTCCGAACCCGCGCCCGGCTCTGTGAGGGCGAACGAGCCGGTCCATTCGCCGCTGGCGAGCTTGGGCAAATAGGTGTCGCACTGGTCTGGCCGCCCGTTGAAGAGGATCGCTTGCGAGGCGAGGCCGAGGGTCGTCGAAAAGCGCGAGCGGAACGTCGCCGAGGTCTGCGTGAACTCGAACGTGGCGCGCACCTGCTGTTCGACGGAGAGTTCGAGCCCGCCAAATTTGCGCGGTATCGTCATCCCGAACAGCCCCAGCTCCCGCATCTGCTGGACAACGGGTTCCGGAATGCCGCCGTCATCGTCGACCTGCAACTCGATAGGCTTCAACTTCTCGTTGGTGAAACGGCGGATCGTGTCGAGATACTCCGAGAAGTCCGCTTCGGATACGGGCGTTGTCATGTGTCGGTCCCTGTCGTCATTCGAGGTTGAACCTCGGCCAATGCTGCTTTCTGCCACCACCCTAAACGTGTCCCGAGTGGATGAACAACACTCGAAAAATGGAACGAATTGTCTCGCCTGACGATATTTTGTTGCGCTGCGATATGCCGCGCGTTTAAATCTGCGCCGCTTCATCAATTGGAATCCAAAGACCATGCCGAAGAATCCGAGCAGCGAAGATTATGTGATTGGCGTTCTGGGCTCCGGCGCCATGGGGCGCGGTATCGTCCAGGTCGCCGCCGCCGGCGGCATGACGGTCCGCCTGTTCGACACGAATCCGGATGCGGTCGCCGACGCCGTAAAATTCATCGGCGGGATGTTCGACCGTGCGGCGGAAAAGGGCCGGATGGAAAAGGACGATGCTGCGGCAGCCTCGGCCCGCATCCATCCGATATCGAGCCTGCAGGATTTCGCCGGGTGCGATGCCGTCGTTGAGGCCGTGGTCGAAAATCTCGATATCAAGAAAAAGATCTTCGCCGACCTGGAAACGATCGTCGGCGACGACACGATCCTGGCCAGCAACACCTCGTCCTTGTCGGTGACGACGATCGCCGCCGATTGCGCCAATCCGAACCGGGTCGCCGGATTCCATTTCTTCAACCCGGTGCCGCTGATGCCGCTGGTCGAGGTCATCGCCGGCGTGCTGACCGAGGAATGGGTTTGCGACGCGCTGATGGCGATCGGCCGCCGCATGACGCGCGAGCCGGTACGGGTCAACGATGCGCCGGGCTTCCTCGTCAACCAGGTCGGCCGCGGCTTCAACATCGAGGCCGCCCACATGGTTCAGGAAGGCGTCGCCGACACGGTGTCGATCGACCGCATCATGCGCGACGGGGCAGGCTTCCGCATGGGACCGTTCCAGCTGATGGATCTGACCGGTCTCGACGTCACCCATCCGGCGACGGTGCTGATCTACGAGCAATCGTTCCACGAGCCGCGCTTTCGGCCGGCGATGATGATGGAGGCGCGGACTCGCGCCGGCCGCCTCGGACGTAAAGTCGGTGTCGGCTTCTACAATTACGAAGACGGCAAGATGGAGGCCCCGGATGAGGCGCCCGCGCCTTCCTATGACGGCCGTCCCGTTTGGGTCAGCACCGCCGAGGCCGATGGCCGTGCGGAAGTCGTTGAGGTTCTGAAATCGGTTGGCGCGGCGATAGAGGACGGCGAGACGCCAGGTTCCGACTCGCTGATCCTGGTGACGCCGGTCGGCGACGATGCGACGACGACGGCGGTCGACCAAGGACTCGATGCGGAACGGACGGTTGCGGTGGATACCGTCATGGGTTTCGGTATGCGCCGCACCTTGATGACGACGCCTATCACCGACCCGGCCTATCGCGACGCCGCGCACGGCGTGTTGTCGTCGGACGGTGTGCCGGCGACGGTGGTGAACGACGGACCCGGTTTCGTCGCCCAGCGGATCGTCGCGATGATCTGCAATGTCGGTTGTTCGGTGGCCCAGATGGGTATCGCGTCGCCGGAAGATATCGACAAAGCGGTGACCTTAGGCTTGAATTACCCGTACGGTCCGCTGACCTTCGGCGATCGCATCGGACCGGCGCGCATTTTGCGCATCTTGGATGGAATTTACGGGCTTACGCGCGATCCGCGTTATCGGCCGAGCCCGTGGCTGACGCGCCGCGCGAAATTGGGCGTGTCTCTGCTGACCCCGAACGCGCGGAATTGACAAGTAAACACGACGAGGGAAGGAAAAAGGCAATGTTGGACGCATATCTCTATCTCGGTAAACGCTCGCCCTTCGGCCGCTATGGCGGCGCGCTGTCGCCGGTACGGCCGGACGATCTGCTCGGCAACGTTCTCAAGACGGTGGTCGATGAAGGCCCCTTCAAGGCGGAAGATATCGACGACGTCATCGTCGGTTGCGGCAACCAGGGCGGCGAAGATGCGCGCTGCGTGGCGCGCCATGCGCTGCTTGCCGGCGGACTGCCGGAAACGGTGCCGGGCCAGGTGTTGCAGCGCAACTGCGCCAGCGGCCTCTCCGCGGTCATCTCCGCCGCGCACGCGGTCACGGTCGGCGAAGGCGATCTGTTCATCGCCGGCGGCGTCGAGAGCATGAGCCGCGCGCCCTTCGTGGTCGGCAAGAACGAAAAACCGTTCGAGCGCAGCTTCGAGGTCTACGACTCGACGATCGGGTCGCGGTTCCCGAACAAGAAGATCAGGGACGCGTACGGCGACTGGGCGATGCCGCAGACCGCCGACAATCTGGCGCAGGATTATCAGATCAGTCGCGAGGAAGCGGATACCTTCGCGCTGGCGAGCCAGGAGAAGTACCAGGCCGGCAAGGATAGCGGTTTCTTCGATGGCGAGATCACGGCGATCACCGTGCCGGGCGGCCGCAAGCAGCCGGACGTCACCGTCGATGTCGACGAACATCCGCGCGCCGGCTCGACAATGGAAATGCTGGCTAAGCTTCGTGCGCTGAATCCGGACGGCGTAACAACGGCGGGCAACGCGTCCGGCGTCAATGACGGCGCGGTCGCGATGTATATCGGCAGCCGTGCGGCAGGCGAGAAGGCGGGCATCAAGCCGATGGCCAAAATCCTGTCCTCCGCGTCCGCCGGCGTGCCGCCGCGGATCATGGGGATCGGCCCGGTGCCGGCCTCGCAGAAGGCGCTGGAGCGCGCCGACCTGTCGATGGACGACATGGACGTCATCGAGATCAACGAGGCGTTCGCGGCCCAGGTGCTGTCCTGTCTCAAGGGTCTCGGCCAGTCCTTCGACGACAGCCGTGTCAACATGAATGGCGGCGCCATCGCGCTGGGCCACCCGCTGGGCGCATCCGGACCCCGCATCTTCCTGACGGCCGCGCGCCAGCTCGAGAAGACCGGCGGCAAGTATGCGCTGGCAACGCTCTGCGTAGGCGTCGGTCAGGGTACGGCCGTCGTTCTGGAGCGCGTTGACGGCTAGACACCATCCGCAAGGACCGGTGATGCGTATGAAGGGTCGGGGCCGGGACGTCGTTCCGGCCCCCATCCGTTCGATTGAGGGGTAAGCATGGCCAGTTTCGCTTGGGAAGATCCGCTTCTGCTGGAGGACCAGCTTTCCGAAGAGGAGCGCCAGATCCGCGACGCCGCGCACGAGTTCGCGCAAGGCGAGCTGGCGCCACTGATCCTCGAATGGAACCGCAATGAGACGTTCGATCCGGAGATTATGAAGGAATTCGGCAAGCTCGGATTCCTCGGCGCGACCTTGCCGGACTATGGCTGTGCCGGCATCTCCAACGTGTCATACGGTCTGATCGCGCGCGAGATGGAGCGGGTCGATACCTGCTTTCGTTCGGCGATGGGCGTGCAGACGGGCCTCGTCATGGCGCCGATCCACATGTACGGCTCGGACGACCAGAAGGAGGGCTACCTACCCGGCATGCGCGACGGCGAGATCATTGGCTGCATGGGCTTGACCGAGCCGAGCCACGGCTCCGACGCCGCCGCGATGGAAACCCGCGCGAAGAAGGTCGATGGTGGCTACAGGCTGACCGGCACCAAACAGTGGATCACCAATTCGCCACTGGCCCAGGTCGCGCTGGTCTGGGCCAAGAACGAGGAAGGGACGGTCGGCGGCTATCTACTGGAACGCGGCAGCGAAGGCCTCGATATGCCGAAGATCGAAGGCAAGATGGCGGTCCGCGCGTCCTCAACGGGTTTCATTTATATGGACGAGGTATTCTGCCCGGAAGAAAACAAATTGCCCGGTGTGAACTCGATGCGCGGCCCCCTGTCGGCGCTGTCCAACGCGCGTTTCGGTATTTGCTGGGGCGCAATGGGCGCGGCGGAAGATTGCTGGATGAAGACCCGCGAGTATGTCGTCGACCGCAAGCAGTTCGGCCGGCCCTTGGCGGCGAACCAGCTGATCCAGAAGAAGCTGGTCGAGATGCAGACCGAAATCGCGCTGGGCCTGCAGGCCTGTCTGCGCATCAGCCGCCTGCGCGACGAAAACAAGGTGGCGCCGGAGATGATCAGCCTGGTCAAGCGCAACTGCGCCGGCAAGGCGCTCGATATTGCACGGGTCTGCCGCGACATGCACGGCGCCAACGGCATCGCCGACGAGTACCACGTCATCCGTCACATGGTGAATATGGAGGTCATCAACACGCTGGAAGGCACGCATGACATCCACACCCTGATTCTCGGCCGCGCCATGACGGGATTGGCGGCGTTCAACTAGCCCGGTTTGTCGTCTCTTCGCAGACCGAGGGACAAAAGCACGGCCGCAAGCGAACACACCAGCATGACGACGAACGCCCTGTCGTAACCGCCGTCCGCGTCGAAGAACGCGGCCCCGGCCCAGGCGCCGAGGCCACCGCACATGTGATGCACCATGGTGATCAGGCCGCTGAGCGCACCGAGGTTGCGCGCGCCGAAGGCGTTGCGGACGAACACGACCGTCAGCGGTGCGGTGATCCAGAAGGTGAACCCGAACAGCATCGCGAAAGCGGTGACCGAAACTGGGTCCTTGCTGAGCAAAATCATCGCAAAGATCATCATGCGCAGGACGAAGCAGACGATCGTCGCCCCTACGGGACTGAAACGATCGCTCCAGGCGCCCGCCGCGATGACCCCGACCAGTCCCGCCAGTCCCATGAAGGCCAGGAGGTTTCCGGCAAACAAGGGCGCAATCTGCTGGTCGAGGGCGAATGCGACCACATGGGTCGAGGCGAAGAAGTCTTGAAATCCGCATAGGGCGTAGACGGCAGTGAGAAGCCAGAAATGCCGCGTTCTCAAGGCATCGCGGATGCCGTGCCCTTCTCCCGCCGGCCCAACGCCGCTTCCCGGCGCGCTGGGTCGCTCCCGAACCAGCCACAAAACGACGGGCACCATCAGCAAATTGACGAGGCCGAGCCAGAGAAAGACCGAACGCCACCCGGCGAAAACGAGGACAGCCGTTAGGGCTGAAATTATGGCGAGCTGGCCCAACCCCATGCCGGAAATCGCCATGGAATTGGCCATGCCGACTTTGTCCGGAAACTGGCGCGACACCATGACGCCGATCGGGATGATCGAAGCCACGCCGTTGCCGGCCGCGAAGGCGACGCCGTAGAGCAGGAACGCGTGCCACGGCTCCGTCACCAGCGCCATCAGGCCGATGCCGAGCGCGCTCACGAAAAGACCGCCGCCGAGGACCGCGCGCAATGAAATCCGGTCGGCGAGGTGACCGGAGAAATACATACACAGGGCGGTTACGACCAAAAACACGGCGACCGTCCCGCCCAGGGCGCTGCGATCCCAGTCGAACGTGTCGGCCATCGGTTTCAGGACAAGGCCGATCGCATGCCGGGAGCCGCCGCTGACGAACATCACGATGAAGCCGATCGCGACGACCGCAAGGGCGTTTCTTGTTATGCGGTGGCCGAACATCGGTCGGTTGACCTCATCTTCCGTTGGTAACCGCGTTTAGCACGAATGTTCCTTGCCTATCCGGTTAACGCCCATGACCGCTACATGTAGGGTGCCGCCACTCTCCCGAGTAAAGCTCGGCATAGGTTGGAGCAGAGGTGTCGCCCGCGATGCCGAGCAATGAGCGGAAGGCGTTGAACGGGTAGAA
>JAKZTB010000160.1:0-15852 GCA_047517345.1 Alphaproteobacteria bacterium | reverse complement strand
CGCCTCGGCCGCGGCGCTTTCGCTGCCGCCGACGAAACCCGGCAAGGCGCGCGCCATGACGACGATCAGGGCGATATAGGCGACCGACAGGATGATGCCGGGGATAATGCCGGCCATGAACATGTGGCCGACCGACTGTTCGGTCACGATGGCGTAGATGATAAGCATGGCGCTCGGCGGGATCAGCATGCCCAGCACCGAGCTGCCGGCGACGACGCCGACGGAAAAGCGCTTGGTGTAGTCGTAGCGGCGCATCTCCGGCACCGAGATGCGGGTAAAGACGGCGGCGGACGCGATCGACGAGCCGGTGATCGCCGCGAACACCGCGTTCGCCGCCACCGTGGCGATGCCGAGCCCGCCGCGCACCTTGCGGAAGACCACGTTGGCGACGTCGTAGACGTCCTTGCCCAACCCGGCCTGGCCGACCACCAGCCCCATCAGTGCGAACAGCGGGATCGTTGCGAAGACCTGGTCTGAGATGGCGTCCGAAGCCGTCTGGGCCAGCAGGCTGACCGGCATCTGGATGTCCTCGCGGATGATCCAAACGCCGACGAAAGACACCAGTCCGAGCGCCACCGGAATGTAAACCCCGGCATAGATCAGCGAGACGATGACGAGGATCGAGAGGATTCCGACTTCGACGCCGCCCATCGCCGGCTAGCCTTCCGCCGACCGGCGCGCGTCGCGGCCGGCCAGGTAGCGCCAGGCGAAGATCAGGAACTGCAGGGCCGCGATCACGCAACCGATCAGGATGATCGTCTTGACCGGCCAGACCGGGAAGGTGAAGACGCCCTCGTTGCCGACGTAATAGTCGTGCTCGATCGAATCCATCAGCAACGGGATGCTGCCGGCGACGATCGCCGCCATGAACACTGCGCCCAGCAGATCGAAGGCGGCGCCCATATAGCGTCCGATCCGCGGCCGGCGCACGAGGACCAGGTTGAAGAAGCCGTCGGAGCGGGTCAGCCGACCGCGCCGCGCAGTGTCCGCGAGCTGCAGGAAGACGATGCCGACGAGCGACAGTTCGACCATCTCGATGACGCCGTCGATGGGGGCCGCGAACAGGGTGCGCCCGAAGGCATCCGCGTTGATCATGATCATCAGCACGAAGATCCAGGCCGTACCCAGCGCATTCATGCCCGAGAGCAGCCGGTCGAACAGGAAAATGAAAGCGCCGCCTTGCGGCGGCGCATCAGGTTGGGTCGTGTCTTGACGGGGGTTTTCCCCTGCCATGTTGCTTACTCTTTATCCCACTGCCGGATGATGGGCTGATTGGCGGCGCGCATCGTATCCATGTAGCTGCGCAGCACCGCGTTGCCCGGCAGGCCTTTTTTCTCCAGACTGGCGGCCCAGTCCTTGGCGACGTTCGGCATGGTATTGGCCCATTTGGCCCGTTCGGACGCGCTCATCTTGTGGATTTTGCCGCCCATCTTGACGAAATCCTTGTACGCTTTTGCGGATTTCGACGCGGCCAATTCGGAAACATGGTCGCGGTAGGCGATGGCCGATTCCTGGATCACTTTCTTGACCTCGTCCGGCAGGCTCTTCCAGCGGTCCGCGTTCATCGTGATCGCCTTGGAGTTGGCGCTGCCGATATCGGCGCGCAGCATGTAGGGCGCGACCTCCGGGAACTTGAAGATCACCGCGCCTTCCGCCCACAGCATAGCGCCGTCGACCAGGCCGGTCTTGAAGTTGTTGTAGTATTTGACGCTGCTGCCGCCGACGCCAACCGCGCCGAAGCCCTGCAGGTAGCGCAGATTCAGCCCGGCGCCGTTGATCTTCTTGCCTTTGAAGTCGGCGAAGGTCGTGATCGGTTCGCGGCTGAAGATCTGATAGTTGTCGAAGACCGCAAGATTGGTCAGATAGACTTGATTGTATTTCTTCCAGGCCGCCTTGAACTGCGGCATGCTGTTGGCCAGCTTGTCGACCGTGCGCGCCACCAGTCCAGGATCACTGGTCACGAAGGGCGTGGCATAGGCGACCATCTGCAACGGCACCTTGTCGGCGTGAAACACGGTCGTCACGACGCCGATATCGCCGAGACCGGTCTGCAGGCCCTGCAGTACTTTCTTTTTCTTGGCAATTTGGCCCGACCACGCCTGATTCCATTCGATTTTGTAGTTGCCAGTCGCGGCCAGCCGCTTGTCGATCTCCGGGATAAAGAAATTGATGAACTCTTTCACCCAAAGCGTTTTCGGCGGATAGCCGTCCACGGCGGTCAGTTTGATGGTCTCCGTGGCCGTGGCCGGTTGGACCATAAGGTCGGCGGCGGATGCCAGCGTGAGGCCGGTCAGGGCCGCGCGCAGTTTCGGATTCCGAATCATGGTCATGGTTTGAGCTCCCCAGCTCGATTGTTTTCGATGCGGTACATCGCTCACCGTGCACCGCGTAAAATCGTACCATTAAAAATATCGATATTTTACCGTTTGTCAATTTAATTTCGACATTATTTGAATTTTTGCCATATAATGGAAACAGCACGACCGGGCCCGTCGCCGGGATGAATTCCGCCAGCCGGCGGTGTAGACTTGGGGCCGGATCGCGCGGCACAGGAGATTTGGGGACCAGTGGATATGATCGAACGTCGGGACGCCAACGGCGCGACTTTGGCCAGCGACGTCTACAGCCGCCTGCGCCACGACATTCTGAGCGGCGTATTGCTGCCCGGCGAAAAACTGCGCGTCGACTTCATGCGCGACCGCTACAGCGTCGGCAACAGCCCGATCCGCGAAGCGTTGAACCGCTTGTCTTCCGACGGGTTGGTGGTGCGCGAGGATCAGAAGGGCTTCCATGTCGCGAATGTCAGCCGTTCGGATCTGGAGGAGCTGGTGCGCACGCGCTGCTGGCTCGAGGAAATCGCGTTGCGCGAATCGATCGCCCATGGCGGCACCGCGTGGGAGGAAAACCTGGTTCTCGCCTTTCACCGGCTGTCCCGCGTCCCGCGTTCTTCGAAGGAACGGACCTATTCGGCTAACCCGGAATGGGAAGCGCTGCATCAGGCGTTTCACGCCGCGCTGATCGGCGCCGCGCGGTCACACTGGTTGGACGGCTTCTGCACCCAACTGCGCGATCAGGCCGACCGCTATCGCCAATTCGCCGTCGCCGCCAGCTATCCGCACCGTAACGAGTTGGACGAACACCGGGCGATCTTCGAGGCCGCCATCGACGGGAACAGCGACGCGGCCGTGCGTCACCTGCACGCCCACTACCAACGCACGGCGGATATCATTCAGAATTCGGAATCGGAACTTCTCGCCGGCGACGCGGCGGCCGAATAATTCTTAAGACGACCGCTTGATCGTCCAGATTTCGGTCACGCTCGAACCGGCTTGCCGCATCACCTTCGAGAGGGGGCAGAAACGCGGCAGGTCCTCTTTGACCTTTTCGATCGCGCTTTCATCCGCGTCCGTGGTCGTTTCGATCATCACCTCGATATCGTCGAAGGGAACGTCGATTTCCTCCTGCAGGGTGACGCCGCGCCGGTCGAATTTGGAAACCACATTGACGTGGAAATCCTGGAATACAACGCCGTGCTTGTCGGCGCACTTATGCGCGATTACGTTGGTGCAAGCGGCAAGCGCGGACATCAAGGTTTCGGTCGGCGACGGCCCTTGGTTCGTACCGCCACGCTCCACGGGCTCGTCGATCGTCACGCCGGTATCGCGGACGCTGACATCGGTCCGCGAATGGCTCGGGCACGCCGCATCGAGGCGCATGGTCACAACCGTCTTAATTTTGGGCGTCGTCATAAATTTCCTCCCGGCAATTTACGGGATCGTGCAGGCCTGATCGAAATCGAGGCGCGGCAAACGGCCGTAGATCGCCGTCTCGTCCCCGTAGCCGATCGCACAGCAGAAGTTCGACTTTACACTGGTTCCGGCAAAGAATGCAGCATCCGCCGTGGCGTTGTCGAACCCGGACATCGGTCCCGTATCGAGGCCCAGGGCGCGGGCGGCCAGGATGAAATAGGCGCCTTGCAACGACCCGTTGCGGAAGACCACGGTCTCCGCCAAAGCCGCATTCCCGGCGAACTTGGTTTTGAACTCCGGCTTGTGCGGAAACAAAGTGTCGAGGTTATCGTAGAATTGGGTATCGAAACCGATGATGGCGACGACGGGCGCCGCCTCGGCCTTCGGGACGTTGCCGGGCGCCAGCGCCGGGGCGAGCCGTGCCTTGGCCTCCGGGCTGCGCAGGAAGGTGATCCGCACCGGTTGACTGTTATTGGAGGTCGGCCCGCAGCGTACGATCTCGTAAAGCTCGTGCAGTTGCGCGTCGGAGACGGGCCGGTCCTGCCAGCCATTGTGCGAGCGCGCACAGCGAAACAACAGATCGAGCCCGTTGTCGTCCAGGCGCGTTATGCGGCCGCGAACGTCGCGGACGATTTGCTGGGCTTCGGCGACTAATTGGTCTTCGGCAAAGTCTGTACTCATTTAGGATTCATCCTCGATCGGGTTGCTGAGCGTCCCGATGCGTTCGATTTCGATTTCCACCGTATCGCCCGGTTTCATCCAGACCGGCGGGGTGCGCGCATAGCCTAACCGGACGGCGTTCCCGTCGCCAGCAGATCGCCCGGTTCCAGGCTCATGGCTTCGCTGATGATGGACATGGCCGTCGCGACCGGGAACACCATGTCGTCGGTATTCGCATCCTGCATCACCTGCCCGTTGAGCCGGGTCTGCAGCCGGAGCCCGACGCCGCCCGGCGGTACCTCGTCCGCGGTCACGAATTCGGGGCCGAAGCTACCGGTGCCGTCGAAATTCTTGCCCATCGTCCATTGCCCGGTCCGGCGTTGGTAATCGCGCAAGGTCGCATCGTTGAAGACCGAATAGCCGGCGACGGCATCCAAGGCCCCCGCTTCGTCGACCCGATGCACGGATTTTCCGATAACGGCCAGCAGCTCGCCTTCGAAATCGAGCTGAACCGAAACCGACGGCCGCACGATCGGCTGGCCGGCGCCGACCAGCGACAGGCGCGAGCGCATGAAGATATCGGGATAGGCCGGCACCTCGGCGCCGCCTTCCTTGGCGTGCTCGGCATAGTTCCGCCCGACGCACAGGATCTTCGGCGGATCCTGGATCGGCGGCAGTAAACTCAAATCGGCAAACGACAGCCGCGCATCGTTATCGGCGCCGGCAGCGGCCCGCTGCGCGGCAGGCAAAGCGTCCGCCGCCAAAAGGCCGCGTAGCGTCTGCGGCAGATCGGGCGCCGCCACAGATAGATCGACGACGGTATCGCCATGTCTGACGCCGATGGCGGCGGCGCTCGCTTTTTGGAACGCGACTATCCTCATTGCAAATTCTCTCAAATTCCGTTGGTAACGCGCTTGGGCGCGCAAATACAGCGATTGGACGGTTTGAAAGTTACGTCGAACATATCGAGAAATCTAGAAAATAATCGATTTATATGCAGATTTTAAAAGATGGTCGATTGTTACGGGATCAACCAATCTTAACCCTAAAACCCGGGCAAGGGACGGCCGTATGGGATTTGGCGCCAAAGAACGCCGCTATCGACGACTTTCCTTTTTCACCAATAGACTTTCCCGGTCATACTGCGGTCCGGTATTCAAGGAGCCTATTCGGACATGTGCGGCATCGTCGGCCTGTATCTCAAGAACCCGGAACTGCGCGACCGTCTCGGCGCCTATTTCTCGCCCATGCTGGTGCAAATGACGGATCGGGGACCGGACAGCGCTGGGGTCGCGATCTATCGCGATGCGGCGGCAGACGGCGCGGCGGAGGCCAAGGTGACGCTTTACGATTCCGATCCTGCCTTCGATTGGGAAAGCGTTGCCGCCGACGCGGCGCGGGATCTGGAGGTCGCGGTCTCGGCCGAGCCGATATCGAACCACGCCATCCTGCGCGCCGCGGTCGACGCCGGATCGCTGCGGCGCTGGGTCGAGGCCAGCCGGCCGGGACTGCGCATCATGAGTTCGGGCAATGTCCTGGAGATTTACAAGGAGGTCGGGTTGCCCGCCGACGTGTTAAGCCGCTTCGGCGTACCACAGGCGACCGGCAGTCATGCCGTCGGCCATACCCGCATGGCGACGGAAAGCGCGGTGACGACCCAGGGCGCGCATCCCTTCAACACCGGCGACGATCTGTGCCTCGTGCACAACGGGTCGCTGTCGAACCATCACCGGCTGCGCGACTGGCTGCGCGACCAGGCGGGCATCGCGTTTCAGACCGACAATGACAGCGAGGTCGCCGCGGGCTATCTGACCTGGCGGTTGGGCCAGGGCGCGACGATCGCGCAAGCGCTGGAAGCGGCGATTGCCGACCTCGACGGGTTCTACACCTTCGCCGTGGGCACGCGCGACGGCTTCTCCGTGCTGCGCGACCCGATCGCCTGCAAGCCGGCCGTGATGGCGGAAACCGACGACTGGGTTGCGATGGCCTCCGAATACCGCGCTTTGGCGCAACTGCCCAGCGTCGCGGACGCAACGGTCTGGGAACCGGAACCGGCGACCGTCTATAGCTGGGGCCAGGCCTGATGCAATCGATTGACCTCGCCAAGGTCGAAGTGCGCGACCTCAACCGGCGGCTCCAGAAACCCAACGGCGTGAACGCGCAATTCCAGATTCTCAATCCCGGGGGCGCGCATGCATTGGCGGCCGGCCTCACCGACCCGATTGCCGTTACGATCGACGGCCACGCCGGCTATTACTGCGCCGGCATGAACCAGGAAGCCCAGGTTACGGTAAACGGGAATGTCGGGACCGGCGTGGCGGAAAACATGATGTCCGGCATGGTCCGCGTATGTGGCGATGCGAGCCAGTCCGCCGGCGCCACCGCGCATGGCGGCCTGCTGGTCATCGAAGGAGGCGCCAGCGCGCGCTGCGCGATCTCGTTGAAGGGCGCGGATATCGTGGTATGCGGGTCTGTCGGCCACATGGCCGCCTTCATGGCGCAGGCGGGCCGCTTGGTGGTGCTGGGCGACGTCGGGCCGAATCTCGGCGATTCGATCTACGAGGCCCAGCTCTATGTCCGCGGGTCGGTCGCGAGCTTGGGCGCTGACTGCATCGAAAAAGAGATGAAGGCAGCACACACCGAAGGCCTAGCGGCACTGCTGGCGAAGGCGGGCGTCGATGCGGAAGCCGGTCAATTCCGCCGCTACGGCTCGGGCCGGCAACTGTACAACTTCCACATCGACAATGCGGGCAGCTATTGAGCGGAAGAATCCGATGAACGACCAAAACACCGAATCCGCCACCTTTCCGCCCCGGGTGATTGCGGAAATCCAGCGCGCGGCGGATGAAGGCATTTACGCCATCCGCGGTTCCGGCGCCAAGCGTAGCGTGCCGAGTTTCGACGATCTGGTGTTTCTCGGCGCGTCCATGTCGCGCTACCCGCTGGAAGGCTACCGCGAACGCTGCGACACCGATGTGGTCATCGGCGCGCGGCACGCGTCCAAGCCGATCAAGCTCGACATTCCCATCACCATCGCCGGTATGAGCTTCGGCGCGCTCGGCGCCAACGCAAAGAAGGCGCTCGGCCTCGCCGCCACCGCGATGGGCACCAGCACGACGACCGGCGACGGCGGCATGACCGCGGAGGAGCGCGAGGCCTCGAAGACCCTGGTCTACCAGTACCTGCCTTCGCGCTACGGCATGACGCCGGACCAGCTGCGCCAGGCAGACGCCATCGAGGTGGTCGTCGGGCAGGGCGCCAAACCCGGCGGCGGCGGCATGCTGCTCGGCCAGAAGATCACCGACCGGGTCGCCGAGATGCGCACCCTGCCGGCCGGGATCGACCAGCGCAGCGCCTGCCGCCACCCGGACTGGACCGGACCGGACGATTTGGAGATCAAGATCCGCGAACTGCGCGAGATCACCGCCTGGGAGAAGCCGATCTACGTCAAGGTCGGCGCGACGCGGACCCGCTACGACGTCATGCTGGCGGTCAAGGCGGGCGCCGACGCGGTCGTCGTCGACGGCATGCAGGGCGGCACTGCGGCGACCCAGGATGTGTTCATCGAGGATGTCGGTATCCCGACCCTGCCGGCGGTGCGGCTCGCGGTCGAGGCGCTGCGCGAGCTCGGCATGCACCGCAAGGTTCAGCTCATCGTCTCCGGCGGCATCCGCACCGGCGGCGACGTCGCCAAAGCGCTGGCGCTCGGCGCCGACGCCGTCTCCATCGGCATGGCGGCACTGATGGCGCTGAACTGCAACGCACCGCTCTTCGAAGACGACTACGCCGCGCTCGGCACCCGGCCGGGCGCCTGCGACAAGTGCCATACCGGGCGCTGCCCCGTCGGCATTACCACCCAGGATCCGGAACTCGAGGCGCGGCTCGACCCCGAGGAAGGCGCGCGGCGGGTGCGCAACTACCTGTCGACCTTGACGATGGAATGCCAGACCCTGGCGCGGGCCTGCGGCAAGTCGCACGTGCACAATCTGGAACCCGAGGACCTGGTCGCCCTGACCGTGGAAGCCGCCGCGATGGCGCACGTGCCCCTTGCGGGAACCGACTGGATACCCGGTTCGGGCTGAACCAAGCAGAGCAACAGGGAGGGACAGACATGGCCGGCAAGTTGGAGGCCTTCGCCAAGAAACACGGGATCGAATACTTCCTGTTCAATTTCACCGATCTGCGCGGCGTGCAGCGCTCCAAGCTGGTGCCCGCGTCCGCCGCGCCGGACATGTAGAAGACCGGCGCCGGGTTCGCCGGGTTCGCCACCTATCTGGATATGACCCCGGCGCATCCGGACATGTTCGCCGTGCCCGACACGAAGAGCGTGATGCAATTGCCCTGGAAGCCGCAAGTAGCCTGGGTCGCCGGCGATTTGGTGATGGACGGCGCGAGCGTCGATCAGGCGCCGCGGGTCGTGCTCAAACGCATGGTCGCCGCGGCGGCGAAGCAGGGCTACCGCATGAAAACCGGGGTCGAGGCCGAATACCACCTGATCGATCCCGAAGGCGCGGATATCTCCGATCCTCGCGATATCGATCCCAAGCCCTGCTACGACCAGTCGGCGCTGATGCGGCGCTACGAGGTCATTGCGGAAATCTGCAACGGCATGCAAGCGCTCGGCTGGGGCCCCTACCAGAACGACCACGAGGACGCCAACGGCCAGTTCGAGATGAACTGGGACTACAATGACGCGCTGGTGACCGCCGACCGGCACGCCTTCTTCAAGTTCATGGTCAAATCGATCGCCGAAAAGCACGGGCTGCGCGCGACTTTCATGCCCAAGCCATTCCTCAACCTGACCGGCAATGGCTGCCACATGCATGTCTCGATGTGGGACAAGGCAGGCCGGAAGAACCTGTTCCTCGACAAGAAAGATACGTTGGGCCTGTCCGCGCTGGCGCACCACTTCCTCGGCGGCGTGTTGCGCCATGCCGAGGCGCTGTGCGCGGTGACCAATCCGACGGTCAACAGCTACAAGCGGATCAACGCGCCGGTCACCGCATCCGGCGCGACCTGGTCGCCCAACGCGGTGACCTGGTCTGGCAACAACCGGACCCACATGGTGCGCACGCCGGACCTCGGCCGGTTCGAGATCCGCCTCGCCGACGGCGCCGCCAACCCCTACCTGATGCAGGCGGCTTATCTCGCCGCCGGGCTGGACGGGATCGCCGACGAAGCTGACCCCGGCAAACGCTCCGACGCGAACATGTACGCCGACGGCCACAAGGTCCGCGCCCGCCGCCTGCCGCTCTACCTGATCGACGCGATCCGCGCCTTCGCGCGCGACAAGATGCTTAGCCAAGCGCTCGGCAACGAATTCGCGTCCGCCTATGTGAAGATCAAGACCGACGAGTGGAACGACTATTCGCGCCACCTCAGCGCATGGGAACGCAAATACACGCTGGATGCCTGACGCCATAGAGACGCCGGCTATTCTCTCGCCCGCGCCGAACGGCTAGCATCGTTCGAATGCGGTAGGCAGGGGAGGGGCGTTTTGGCCAATGCACTGCGCGACGTCGCGATCGTCGGCGTCGCCGAATCGGATCTGGGCCGCGTGCCCGACAAGTCGAAGTTCCAATTATCGGCGGAGGCGAGCCGGGCGGCGCTGGACGAGGCCGGCTTGACGGTCAAGGACGTGGACGGGTTGCTGACCACCATCATCACCGAGGGCGGCCAGTTCTCCTCCCTGCTGATGGCCGAATATATGGGCATCACGCCGCGCTTCACGGATTCGACATCGATCGGCGGGTCGTCCTTCGTCACCTATGTCGAGCACGCCGCGATGGCGATCGCGACGGGGCTGTGCGAGGTGGCGCTGATCTGTCACGGCAGCACCAACATCTCCGACCGCGGCGGCAAGGGCGGCCCGGTCTCGCAATCGACCGACGTGTTCGGCCCGACCCAGTTCGAGGAACCCTACGGCGTCTCCACCGTGGGCAGCTACGCGCTGGCCGCCCGGCGCCACATGCACGAATACGGCACGACCAGCGCGCAGCTGGCGGAGATCGCGGTGGCCACGCGCCACTGGGCGTCGATGAACCCCAAGGCGCGCATGCGCGAGCGGATCACCGTCGACGACGTGCTGGATTCGCGCCTGATCGCCTCGCCGCTGCATCTGTTGGATTGCTGCCTGGTGACCGACGCGGGCGGCGCCGTCGTGCTGACCTCGCTAGAGCGGGCGCGGGATTTGAAATCCAAATCGGTGCGCGTGCTGGGCACCGGCGAGGCGCACACCCACCGCATGATCAGCCAGATGCCCGACCTAACCCAGACGGCCGCCGCAATTTCCGGCAAGCTCGCCTTCGAGCGGGCCGGGCTGAGCCACGCCGATATCGACGTGGCCGAGATATACGACAGCTTCACCATCACCGTGCTGCTGACATTGGAGAGCCTGGGCTTTTGCGCCAAGGGCGAGGGCGGACCCTTCGTTTCCGGACAACGCACCGCACCCGGCGGCGACTTCCCGATGAACACCCAGGGCGGGGCGCTGAGCTACACCCATCCGGGCATGTTCGGCATCTTCACCGTCATCGAGGGCACACGGCAAGTGCGCGGGGATTGCGGCCCGCGCCAGGTGCCCGACGCGAAGATAGCGCTGTGCAACGGAACGGGCGGCGTCCTGTCCTCGACCGGCACCATCATTCTGGGGAGGGACTGATCATGGCGCTACCCCCTTTGCCGTGGCCCTATCAGGACACCGCCGACTATTGGGCCGCCGCGCGCGACCACCGCTTCATTATCCAGCGCTGCACCGCCTGCGGCGAACACCAGTTCTACCCGCGCGGCGTCTGCAGCCACTGCCTGTCGAGCGATCTGGAATGGAACGAAGCGTCCGGCCAAGGCACGGTGTACAGCTTTTCCGTCAACCACCGCGCCCCGCATCCGGGCTTCGCCGACAAGCTTCCCTTCGTGCTCGCCATCATCGAGCTGGCGGAAGGTCCGCGCATGATGACCAACATCGTCGAGTGCGACCCGGAGTCCGTCACGATCGGCATGGCGGTAACGGTTACTTTCGACGACGTTACCGAAGAGGTGACCTTGCCGAAGTTTCGTCCGGCACAGGAGACGCGGAAATGAGTCACGACCAACCGCGCGTTGCGGTAATCGGCACGGGCGGAACTATTTCGTCTGTGGGGCGGAACAGCCTCGATATCGTGCGCTATGTCGACAACAAGAAGATCTACCAGGTCGACGAACTGCTCGACGCCTTCCCGGAAACCAAGGAACAGGCGGAAATCGTCCCCGTGCGACTGCGCGCCATGCCGAGCACCGCGATCGGGCCGGCGGAGTGGCTCGAGATTGCGGCAAATATCCACGAACTGGCGGAAAACGATCCCGAACTTGCCGGCATCGTCGTCACGCACGGCACCGCGACCCTCGAAGAAACCGCCTATTTCATGAATTTGGCGCTAAAGGCCGAGATACCGGTCGTGCTGGTCGGCGCGCAGCGGCCGGCGACGGGACTCAGCACCGATGCGGGCATGAACCTGGTGAACGCGATCCGGGTCGCCAAGGACCCGGCGTCGCGCGGGCGCGGCGTGCTGGCCGTGCTGAACGACGAGATCCATGCCGCGCGCGACGTCACCAAGACCTCGACCCTACGCTTGCAGACCTTCAAGAGCCGCGATTTCGGCATGCTGGGCCATGCCGACTTCGACAAGATCGCCTATTACCGGATGCCGGAGCGCCGCCGCATGCCCGACACCGAGTTCGACGTTCGCGGGATGACCGAACTGCCGCGCGTCGATATCAGCCTGACCTATGCCGGGGCCGACGGGACGGTGATCGACGCGCTGGTCGCGGCGGGCGCGAAGGGGATCGTCGTCGGCGCGATGGCGCCGGGCTACGTCACGCCGGCCGAGTTCGAGGCGTTATGCCGGGCCGATGCGCAGGGCGTCGTCGTCGCGCAAAGCACGCGCGCCGGCAGCGGCCGGGTCGCCGACGTGCCCTCGAAGCGCGCGCCGGGCGCGGTGCTGGCCGACAATCTCACGCCGCAGAAGGCGCGGATTCTGCTGATGCTGGCCCTGACCGAGACGAACGACCGCGCCGAACTGCAACGCATGTTCGACGAATATTGAACGCGTGCCCGAGCTTTATTGCGCCACGAAACCGCCGTCGACCGGCAACTCGATGCCGGTGATGTAGGAAGCGTCGTCGCTGGCCAGGAACAGGTTGGCGTGCGCGACTTCTTCGATCTGCCCCTCGCGGCCCATCGGAATGGCCGAAATCATCTTGGCCCGCACTTCCGGATCGGCGCTCATCATCGAGGTGCGCATCGCCGGCATCAGGCCCGGATGCACCGAATTCACCCTGATACCGTCGCGCGCGAACTGCACCGCCGCGGCCTTGGTCGCCAGGCGCACCGCGCCCTTCGCCGCGTTGTAGCCCATATGCACGAAGCGCTGGCCGGTGAGGCCGGAGATCGACGAGATATTCACGATCGATCCGCCGCCGGCTTCCTTCATTTTGGAAATCACCGCACGCATGCCGAGGAACACGCCGCGCGCGTTGACGTTCATCTGCTCGTCCCAAGTGGCCGTGTTGAGGATGTCCGGGTGGCTGCCGCTGACGCCGGCATTGTTGACCAGCACGTCGATCCCGCCCCACGCCGCCACCGTTTCGACAATAAGGGCGTCCCAGTCGGCCTCGCTGGTCACATCGAGTTTTTGAAATCGCGCCGCGCCGCCGTCCGCATCGATCGCACCCGCGAGCTCGCCGCCCTCAGCCTCAAGGATATCCGTCAGCACGACTTTGGCGCCCTCGGCCGCGAAAAGCTTCGCCGTCGCGGCCCCCATACCGGACGACGCCCCCGTCACGATCGCAACCTTGTCCTTCAAACGCATCGCTTAGCAATGGCGCACTCGACGGCATCGACGACGCTCGCAAACTCGACAAGCACGCCGTCGCCCATCATCTTCACCATCCGACCATGATGTTCGGCGATTTTCGGGTCGATCAATTCGGTGTGGTGGATCTGCTGACGCGCGACCGTTCCGCGCTCGTCGGCCTCCATGAGCCGGGAGAATCCCACCATGTCGGCAGCTAAAATTGCGACCAGTCTGCGTTGTTCGTTCTGCCGAACCATGTCCCCATCCCGGGCGAGGCTTACCGAGTTTAGTCTATGGACGGCACTCGTGGCTGTCCAACGACGGAGGCGGCGGCGTGACGCTTCCGGTAGACGGCGGGGCGAGCACGCGGGTGGGTTGGACCGGTTCGAGACTCGTTGGATTCCGACAGAATGCGGTACCTGTCGCAGAGGGCCGGGAATTATTCTAGAATTCCCGTTCCGTTCGATCGCCGACCGTGTCTCCACCTTGTGCCCGGTGCGTCAAGAAATCGGGATACGGCCCCTTGGGCAACGCGCTGCCTGCAAATCGGTTGGGAGACGATTCACGATGGGAGTCGATCCGATCTTTCTCGATCCGACGCTGACCCAAACGCGGACCGAGGCCGGTGAATGGCAAAACAAGACTCTGGACGACTATCTGCAACAGCATGTGCGCACCCAAGCCGACAAGCTGGTCCTGGTCGACCGGAAGTGGCGGCTCAGTTTCGCGGCGCTCGACCGCTTGGCGCATCGCGCGGCGTGCGCCTTCTACCAGTTCGGCCTGCGTCCGGGCGATGTCATCTCGATCCAGCTGCCTAACTGGGCCGAATGGCTGATCGCCCATTGTGCTGCGACCAAGCTTGGGGCCGTGACCAATTCCATCGGGGCGATCTACCGCCACCGGGAGGTCGAATTCATTCTGCGCAATGCCGAAACGGCGCTCTTGCTGACCGCCGACCGGTTCCGCGGCTTCGACCATGGCGCCATGATCGCCGAGATCTGGCAGAACCTGCCGGCCCTGCGCCATGTGCTGATCACCGGCGAGGCGGTCGGGGACGGCATGCAGTCGTTCGACGCCATCCTCGACGAACCCTGGGAAGATGCGGTCGGCCGCGACACCATCGACGGGCTGCGACCGGACCCGAACGACGTCGCGACCTTGATGTTCAC
Source organism: Alphaproteobacteria bacterium (assembly GCA_047517345.1). Lineage (GTDB taxonomy): Bacteria > Pseudomonadota > Alphaproteobacteria > UBA8366. The sequence continues at coordinate 1,443 of JAKZTB010000160.1, read as the reverse complement.
CTCGGGCACGACGGCGGAGCCCAAGGGGGTGATGCACACCCACAACACCCTGGGCGCCGGCACCGTCCAGTGCAACGACGTCTACGATTTCGGCGACGGCGACGTGATCTTCATGGCGTCGCCGATCGGGCACACCACCGCCGTGCTGGTCGGCGCCCGATTGCCGGTGCAGTTCGGCTTGACCGCGGTCTGGCAGCAGCAGTGGGATCCGGCGGAAGCCGTCGAGACGATCGCGCGCGAGCGCTGCACCTTCACGCTATCGGCGACGCCCTTTCTGCACGGGCTGCTGCATGCGCCGAACGCCTCGCCGGAGCGGCTGGCGACCCTGAAGACCTTTTCCTGCGGCGGCGCGCCGGTGCCGCGGCAGTTGATCAAGCAGGCCAATGAAAAGTTCGGCCTTTTCGTCTCCGCCGTGTACGGCTCGTCGGAAGCCCTGATCAACAGCGCCGTCTTTCCCCACACGCCGTTGGAACAACGTTTCGGCACCGACGGGCGGCTGCTTGCGGGCGTCGATGGCCGCCTGGTGGACCCGGAATCCGGCGCGCCGGTGGAACCCGGCGGCGAGGGCGAACTCCACATCCGCACGCCGGCCCAGCACGTGGGATACTACAGGGACCCGGAAACAACCCGCGCGGTTTGTCTCGACGACGGCTGGTACGCGACCGGCGACCTCTGCACCCTGGACGCCGAAGGCTATGTCGCCGTTGTCGGCCGCAAGAAAGACATAATCATTCGCGGCGGCGCCAACATCAGCGCCCGGGAGATCGAAGAACTTCTGTTCACCCATCCCAGCATCGAGAACGTAGCCTGCGTCGCCATGCCCGACCCGGTGCTGGTGGAGCGCGTCTGCGCCTATGTCATCTGCAAAGAAGGTAAAACCCTCACCTTCGAGGAATTGGTCGGCTTCCTGAAAACCAAAAGGATGAGCGTCTGGAAATTGCCAGAGCGGCTGGAAATTCGCGATGAGTTTCCAATGACCGCCAGCGGCAAAATCCAAAAATTTCTGCTTCGACAAGAAGTCGCCGCGTTGGTGGGCGAGGAACCATACATCCGATGAACCGGCTCAACATTCCAACCCACTCCCCTCATCCTCCGAAGTCGTACAGTCTGGCACGTAGTCCAAGTCAGCGGCATTTTCCTCACGCAGCCTTCCGCCTTGGGTCATCTAATACCAAATCGCGGTATCGCTCGCGATGTCCGAAATTGAGGGCAAAGCGGGCGAAAATTGGCGGTAAACAGACATCCCCCGCCGGAACTTGTTTCATGGCCAGGGAAAAACAGCGGATATCAGGCGACGTCCGATGCCACGCGCGTGCGAAGTATCGCGAGCGCCGCTTCGAAGGCGGCCATCGCCGCAAGGCGCGGTTCTGCTCTTTCCGGGACGACCGCAATGTCGCCGCCCGACGCGAGGATGGCCTCGGCGATCATGAGGTTGTCCGCGAG